>JBKGHK010000693.1:0-5297 GCA_046520375.1 Pyxidicoccus sp. 3LFB2 | reverse complement strand
CGGCACCGTGGCCTGCGCGGCCGGCTGCGGCACCGTGGGCTGCGGCGGTCCCGAGGCCACGGGCTGCGGGGTCGGCTGGGGCTCCACGCCACGCCGGGCCTGCTGCTGGCCGAAGATGTAGCCACCCACCGTGCCCAGCAGCGTGCCGAGCACCGCGCGGTCAATCTTCTCTCCCGTGCCGAGGATGATGATGGTCAGCAACAGGAAGGCCATGCCAATCATCTCCACCAGGATGCGCTGGTTGAAGATGGTCTGCTGCACCTCGGGCTTGAACAGCAGCGTGGCCAGGTAGAGCAGCAGCAGGACGACCACCATGATGATGATGGCCCAGGTCAGCCGCCCGTCCGTCTCGAACTTCTGCACCTGCCGCGCGTCCATCGCCACGCTCAGCTTGTCGATGGCGGACTGGGACTCCTTCAGCTGCTTGTTTTGCAGGTCGATGGTGGCCTGCGTGCGGTCGATGATGCCCTGCCACGCCTTCGCCACCGACTCCTGGTCCTGGCCGAACAGCCGCTCCAGCTCTCCGATGGAGAGCGTCTTCGCGCGCTCGGTGGCGGCGGAGAGGGCCTCCTTCATCTGCTCGACGAACACGTCCGGCGTCATCCCGCTGTCACGGCCCAGCTGGGGAAACTGGAGCATCTGCAGCTCGTTCCAGCTCGGCAGCGAGGTGACCTTCGAGTCCTCATAGAGCTCGTCGGACAGCGCGGTGCGCTGGCTCTGCGTCATCGACTGGGGAAAGAAGCCATCCAGGGCGAAGGCCTGGGCGTTGTACAGCTCGGTCGCGGAGCGCTCGAGGCGCGAGTACGCATCCTTCGTCGGCAGGCCGCCCCGGTTGGTCACCTCGGTGACCGCGGCGTAGTCCTTCTGGAACCGGGTGAGCAGGGGCGCCACCGTGGCGGCGTCGAACTTCCGCGCCCGGACCTCCGCCTGACGCGCCCGCGCCCGCTGGAGCTCATGGCGCAGGGCGGTGAGCTCGGCCTCCGCCGCTTCCAGCCGCTTCTGCTCCGAGTTCAGCCGCGCCTGGAGCAGGCCCGTCGACTGCTTCGCCAGCGTCTCGTCCGCCTCGTCCGAGGGCTCCGCCGCCAGCGCCGTCCCCATCAGGGCCCAGACCACCAGTACGGCCATCCGTCCTGCATTCATGACGTTCACCCCAGGGGAACGGACCCGGCCCCGGAAGTTCCCGGCCATGACGCCCCACGTCCCGCCATCCTAGGGACGGGGCCCACCTGTCACCAAATTGCCGGACCGCCCAGGGCGAAGACAGAGCAGGCGAGGGAGCACACCCGCACAGCCGCTCAGCCCTGACTCGCCGCCAAGCCCGGCGTGTCCAAGGGCAGCTTCAGCCGCGCGCGGCACCCACGGCCCTCGGGCCGGTTCTCCAACCGCAGGCCTCCACCGTGCGCCTCGGCAATCTGCCGGCTCAGCGCCAGCCCGATGCCACTGCCCTGCGGCTTCGTGGTGAAGAAGGGCACGAAGAGGTTGCCCGTGTCCGCCAGCCCCGGGCCCTCGTCCTCCACCCAGACCTCCACCGCGCCCGGTGACAGCACCGCCCAGGACACCCAGACCTCGCCCCCCTCCGGCGCCGACTGCACCGCGTCCACCGCGTTGCGCACCAGGTTGATGAGGAGCTGCTCCAGCTGGTCCACGTCCCCGCGCACCACCAGCGCGGGCCCCGCGCGCACCCCCACCGGCCGGCGCTTCTCCAGCGCCGCCACCCGCCGCACCCAGCCGTCCACCTCCACGTCCGCCAGCGCCGGAGGCGGCAGCCTCGCCAGCCGCGCGTACGCCGACATGAAGCGCGCCAGCGACTCCGAGCGCCGGGCGATGATGCCCAGGCCGCTCTTCGCGTCGTCCTCCCAGTCCGAGGGACGCGGCTGCTGCACCAGCGTGTCCCGCAGCGCCTCCGCGATGGAGCCAATCGGCGCCAGCGAGTTGTTGATTTCGTGGCTCAGCACGCGCACCAGCCGGCGCCAGGCCTCGCGCTCCTGCTCTCGCAGCGCCAGCCGCAGGTCCGCCAGCACCACCAGCTGGTGCGGCAGCCCGCCCTGACGGAACGAGCCGCGCCGCAGCTCGTACGGGCCGCCCTCCTCCGCGAAGGTGCGCGTCAGCCTTCGGGGCACCGGGCCCTCCAGCAAGTCGGTCAGCTCCAGCGCGCCCGCGCCCTTCCCCACCAGCTGCGAGCGCGACTGTCCCAGCATTCGCTCTCCCGCGCGGTTCACCAACCTCAGCGTGCCCTCGCCGTCGAAGGCCAGCACGCCGACGTCGATCTCCTCCATCACCTGCTCCAGGAGCGCGCCCGCCTCCAGCGCTCCCAGCCGCTGCTCGCGCAGGGTGTCGCCGAGCGCATTCACCTCCAGCAGCACCTCGCCCAGCGCGTCGCCCGCGCGCGCGCCGCGCCCTCGCACGGAGTAGTCCCCCTCGCGCAGGCCGGCCAGCAGGTTGGCCACCGCGTGCAGCGGCCGCATCACCCGCTCGCGCACCAGCAGCCCCACGCCCAGGAACATGCCCACCACCAGCGTGGTCAGCGTCCACTGCACCTTGGCGGAGAAGTCCCCCATCCACACCAGCAGCAGCGACGCCACCGAGCCCGGCAGGCCCGCGAGCCACGCCAGGCCGAGCACCTGCAAATCGTGCTGCGGCGGCCCGCGCTTCTTCTTCACCGACTCACCGGGCTCCCTTGATGCCGTAGTGCTGGAGCCGCCGGTACAGCGCGCTGCGAGACAGGCCCAGCCCCTTGGCCGCCTCGCTCACGTTGCCCTCGTGCCGCGCCAGCGCCCGCTCAATCAGGTAGCGCTCCACTTCCTCCAGCGTCATCTCCTCCAGCCGCGACTGGCCCTCGCGCGAGGCCCGCTTGAGCAGCAGGTCGTCCGCCGTCACCTCGTCACCCGCCGCCATCAGCAGCGCGCGCTCCACCGCGTTGCGCAGCTCGCGCACGTTGCCCGGCCACGCATACGCCAGCAGCGCCTCCAGCGCGCCCGGAGACAGCCGCATCGTGGGACGCCCGTAGCGACGGCCGTGCTCCCCCAGGAAGTGCGCCGCCAGCAGGGGAATGTCCTCGCGCCGCTCGCGCAGCGCCGGCAGCTGCAGCTCCACCGTGTTGAGCCGGTACAGCAAGTCCTCGCGGAAGCGCCCTTCCGCCACCGCCTTGGACAGGTCCACGTTGGTGGCGCTCACCACCCGCACGTCCACCCGCCGCGTCTTCGACGAGCCCACCGGGTGCAGCTCGCCCGTCTGCAAGACGCGCAGCAGCTTGGCCTGCTGCGACAGCGGCATGTTGCCAATCTCGTCCAGGAACAGCGTCCCGCCGTCCGCCAGCTCGAAGCAGCCGATGCGGTCCGCCTTCGCGTCCGTGAAGGCGCCCTTCACATGGCCGAACAGCTCGCTCTCGAAGACGCCTTCCGACAGGCCTCCCGAGTTCACCGCCACGAAGGGTCGGTCCGCCCGCGTGGAGGACGCGTGGAGCAGCCGCGCCACCACTTCCTTGCCGGTGCCATGCTCGCCCGTCACCAGCACGTTGGCGCCGGAGGGGGCCACGCGCTCGATGAGGCGGCGGATGGGCTGCATGGCGCGCGACTCGGACACCATGGTGGGCTGGCCGCCCTGCCCGCGCCGCAGGTGCTGGTTCTCCTCCTCCAGCCGCCGGCTGCGCTTCAGCGCCCGGCCCAGCTCCAGCTGCGTGCGCAGCGTGGCCAGGAGGCGCGTGTTGTCCCAGGGCTTCTGCACGTAGTCGCGCGCCCCGCCGCGCATGGCCTCCACCGCGCCCTCCACGCTGCCCCAGGCCGTCATCACCACCACGGGCAGCGACGCGTCCTGTGCGCGGATGCGGCCGAGCAGGTCCATGCCCTCCCGCCCGGACGTGGTGTCGCGCGCGTAGTTCAGGTCCATGAGGACCAGGTCCACGTCCTCCGACTCCAGCGTGGCCAGCGCGCCCTGCGGGGACTGGGAGGTGACGACGGAGTACCCGTCGCGCTTGAGCAGCAGCCGCAGCGCCTCCAGCACGTCCGCCTGGTCGTCGGCGATGAGGATGCGCGCGGGCCGGACGGCCGACGTCGGCTGGGGGGCGGGAGGATTCGAGGTCTGGGGAAGAGGCTCTGACACGGGGATATCCAAGGGAAGAATGCGCCAGAAATCAGTCGGCGTCAGCCGCGACGGAGGACGGAGGCGGGGTCCACGCTGGCCGCCCGGCGCGCCGGCAGCCAGCTCGCCAGCCAGGCGGTGCCCAACAGGAGGAAGGCCACGGCCGAGAGCACCGTGAGGTCCAGCGAGCCCACGCCATACAAGAGCCCCTCCATGACCCGGTGCAGCGACAGCGCCCCGACGAGCCCCAGCCCGAGCCCCAGCGCCACCCGCCGCAGCGCCTGCCCCACCACCAGCCGGAGCACGTCCGCGCGCTGGGCGCCCAGCGCCATCCGCACGCCCATCTCATGCGCGCGCTGCGCCACCGCGTAGGACATGACGCCGTAGATGCCCACCGCGGCCAGCACCAGCGCCAGCACCCCGAAGGCGCCCAGCAGCACCGTGCGGAAGCGCGGCCGGTTCAGGTCCATCGACAGCCGGTCCTCCAGCGTGGTGGGCTGCGCCAGCGCCACCGTCGAGTCCAGCGCGCGCAGCTCCTGGCGCACCACGGCCTCCAGCGCCAGGGGCGACAGGCCCGGAGCGGCCCGCACCGCCAGCTGCGCCCCCCGGGACAACCCGCCCACCTCCTGGCCAACGGGCACGTACGCGGTGGGCTCGTGGCCCGCCTCCACTCCGGCGTACGGCACGTCCCCCACCACGCCCACCACCGTTATCCAGAGGGGATTGCCCTGCGCATCGTCGCCGCCGAACGTCACCCGGCGGCCGATGGGGTCCTGGCCCGGGAAGAGCTCCCGGGCGAAGTGCTCGCTCACCACCATGACGCGGGGAGCGCCCCCCCTGTCCGCCTCGGTGAGGCGGCGGCCCGCGAGCAGCGGCACGCGCAGCGCCTCCAGGAAGCCCGGCGTCGACGTGTTGACGAGGGCGTTGGGCCGGTTGGGCACATCCGCCGTGCCCTCCACCCAGTAGCCGGGAGCGGCGGATGTCATAGCCGCCCGGCAGGCTCTGCCCCAGCCCGGCGGCGGCCACCTCCGGGCGCGCCGCGAGCCGGGCTCCCAGCTCCCGGTAGAAGGCGGCCGCCCTTGCCGGCTCGGCGTAGCGGTCGTCCGGCAGGGACAGCAGCGCGACGAAGACGCCCTGGGGGTCCAGCCCCGGGTCCGCCTGGTGCAGCCGCCAGAAGCTCTTGAGCATCAGCCCGCGCCGGTGATGAGCAGCAGCGCCAG
>JBKGHK010000692.1:0-5319 GCA_046520375.1 Pyxidicoccus sp. 3LFB2 | reverse complement strand
TGCCCGCGCACCCGGACCACGCCAACATCGCCGAGCCGGGCCCGCAGCCGGCCGTCACGGCCTCGGCCATGTCGGCGGCGACGGCCCCCGCGTTCTCCCGCGAGTGGGTGGTGAGCGCGTCGGGCAACGACTCGGGTGACGGCAGCGCGGCGCAGCCGTTCCGCACGATTGCGAAGGCCGTCAGCGCGGCCAACCCCGGTGAGGTCATCCGCGTGCTCGCCGGCACCTATGCCGAGCGCATCATCCTCGATGGCAACGCGAAGCCCGGCACCCCGGAGGCGAAGATTACGATTCAGGGCGAGGGCCGCCCGCGCCTCATCCCTGGCAACGGCGGAGGCGCGCTGGTGCAGGTGCGCCGCCCGAACTGGGTCATCGACGGCTTCGAGGTGGACGTGCAGCGGCAGGCCTTCTTCGCCGTCACCTTCGAGGGCAACGTGACGGGCTCGGTGCTGGCCAACTCGGAGCTGCACCATGGCGGCGCCGGAGCGGGGGTGACGACCTATGGCAAGGCCACCGGCGTCACCATCGAGAACAACCACATCCACGACTTCGTGAAGAACTCGGGCAACAAGGACTCGCACGGCATCGTCGTGCAGCCCACGTCGCGCGACATCACCGTGCGCAACAACGACATCCACGACAACTCGGGTGACTCCGTGCAGTGCCTGGGGCCCGAGGGCTTCAGCAAGCTGCCGCCCGCGGACGGGCTGGTGGTGGAGAACAACCACTTCTACGCCAACCGTGAGAATGCGGTGGACATCAAGACGTGCCACCGCGTGGTCATCCGCAACAACCGCATGCACCAGTTCCGCCCGTCCTCCACGGCGAAGGGTGACGTGGTGGTGGTGCACTACTCGGCGCGCGACGTGACGGTGGAGGACAACGAAATCTACGACTCCGCCAAGGGCATCTCCGTCGGTGGCAACCGCGAGGGCCCCATGCCCGCGGGCATCGTCATCCGCCGCAACCGCGTGCACGACATCTCCGACGTCGGCGGCGGCGAGGGCACCGGCATCCGCCTGGAGAACGCCAACGGCGTGGTGGTGGTGAACAACACCCTGACGCGCGTGACGACGGCGCTCATCATCGGCCACGGCACCGGCGGGCCCACGCAGGCCGCGGTGGTGCAGAACAACATCGTGGACGCCACGCCCCTCGCGGTGAACCTGGGCGGCCAGGCCCCCGGCATGAAGATGGGCTCCAACCTCTTCCCGGCCGGCGCGCAGTTCAAGAAGGGCGGGACGCTCGTGGGGTTGGACGAGTTCAAGTCCGCCACGGGGGACACCTCGTCCACCGCCGGCTCGCCGGACCTGGGGGACGCCTTCGCCCCGGGCTTCGCGGCCGTGGACCATGGCTCGGACGTGGGGCTGCCGTTCTGCGGCCCCGGCCCGGACATTGGCGCGGTGGAGATGGGCTGCTGAGGCACCCCTGAGTCCCGGCCCGCCAGGCCCGGCGCCGCTCGCGGCCCGGTCGCCCGGCGGCCCCTGGCACTTCAGGTGCCGGAAATGACAAGGCCCGATGCGGAATCACTTCCGCATCGGGCCTTTTGTCTTTGAGGCGCCACCCGGATTCGAACCGGGGAATGAAGGTTTTGCAGACCTTTGCCTTACCACTTGGCTATGGCGCCGAGAGGATGGGGTCGGCTTTATACGCAGCCGGCCACCGCCTGGTCAAGGATGCAACAGCAGCCTGGACGCATTGCGTCCCGCTAACCTGACGGGCACGAAAAGGTTCCACCCCGGGTGCGCGTTGGCTCCCGCGAGAAAGGTGTTCCGAGATGCTGCATGGCCACGGCCTGTACCTGGAAGAGCATGACGCATTCCGCCGCACGGTGCGGGCGGTGGTGGACAAGGAGCTCCTCCCGTTCGCCTCCGAGTGGGAGGAGAAGGAGGAGTTCCCCCGCGAGCTCTTCACGCGCTTTGGCGAGCTGGGCTTCCTGGGCCTGAAGTACCCGGTGGAGTACGGCGGCTCGGCGGCCGGGGAGCTGTACGAGGCGGTGCTCCTGGAGGAGCTGGGCCGCTGTGGCTCGGGGGGCGTGTCCGCCGGCCTGGCGGCGCAGTTCACCATCTCCACCGGCCCCCTCCACCTCTTCGGTACGGATGCGCAGAAGCGCCGCTGGCTGACCCCCGCCATCCGCGGGGAGAAGATTGGCGCGCTGGGCATCACCGAGCCCGACGCCGGCTCGGACGTGGCCGGCCTGCGCACCACCGCGCGGCGCGACGGGGATGCCTACGTCCTCAACGGCTCGAAGACGTACATCACCAACGGCGTGCGCGCGGACTTCGTGGTGCTCGCGGTGAAGACGGACCCGGCCGCGGGCCACAAGGGCCTGTCCATGTTCGTGGTGGAGAAGGGCACGCCGGGCTTCAGCGTGGGCCGCAAGCTGAAGAAGGTGGGCTGGCGTGCCTCGGACACCGCGGAGCTGTTCTTCGAGGACTGCCGCGTGCCCGCGGAGAACCTGCTCGGCGTGGAGGGGCAGGGCTTTTCGCAAATCATGGGCAACTTCCAGTGGGAGCGCCTGTCGCTGGCCCTGGGCGCGGTGGGCGCCATGGACGACATGCTGGAGAAGGTGCTCGAGCACGTGAAGTCGCGCCGCGCCTTCGGCCAGTCGCTCAACCAGTTCCAGGTGGTGCGCCACAAGCTGGCGGACCTGTTCACCTCCCGCGAGTGCGCGCGCCAGCTGACGTACCACGCGCTGCGCCTGCACGTGGCCGGGGAGTGGGCCGTCGCGCAGACCTCCATGGCCAAGAAGGTGGCCACCGAGACGGCCTGCCGCGTGGCGGACGAGTGCCTCCAGCTCCACGGCGGCGCGGGCTACATGATGGAGTACGACATCCAGCGCCACTGGCGCGACGCGCGCCTGGGCCCCATCGGCGGGGGCACCAGTGAGGTGATGAACGAAATCATCGCCAAGCAGCTCGGGCTCTAGCTGTAGGCCCGGCGCGCCTACGGTGGGCGGCGCGGTGCGGCATGCCCGCACCGCCCGAAGGGTGGGGCAGGCGGCCAGGCGGGATGGAACAGGCCTGAAAAGCCCCGGGTTCCCGGAGAAGACCCCGCGGAGGTCCCCGTGGAGCCCACCATCATCTGTGCCGAGCTGTACATGCGTCTGGGCGACGATGAAGTCCTCGTCCTGGACTGTCGCGACCCTTCGGATTGGGAACGCTATGAGCTGCACATCCCCGGCGCGCTGAGGATGACGCCCACGGAGATTGCCCGCGATCTCCACATGCTTCCGGACGATGAGCTCATCGTCCTGTGCGGCTGCTCCCCGGATGGACGGGACACCCGCCGTGTCTGCCGCCTGCTGCGCATGCGGGGGCGCGAGGCCGTCTGCCTCGAAGGCGGGCTCGGTGCCTGGGTGACGGGGGGCTTCCCCACGGAGCGCCATGCCTCCGTCCCCCAGGTCGCCGCGCACCACTGACGCGGGGCGGATGCAGCGCGTCGTCAAAGGGTGTATGGAGCGGCCGACGTCACCCTCCACTGGAGACATGCCCCCATGGCCAGGCTTCGCGCGGCGCTCATCGGCGCCACAGGGCTCGCTGGACAGCAGTTCATCGCGGCCCTGAAGGACCACCCGTTCATCGAGCTGACCGGCCTCGCCGCGTCGCCCCGCTCGGCGGGCAAAGCCTACGGGGAGGCCCTGAAAACGGCCAACGGCATGACGGCGTGGTTCGTCCCCGAGCCGCTGTCCGCCCAGATTGCCCGCATGCCCGTGGTGAGCGGCGACTCGCTCCAGGCGAAGGACTACGACCTGGTCTTCTCCGCCGTCGAGGCGGATGTGGCGCGCGAGCTGGAGCCCCGGCTGGCGAAGGACATCCCCGTCTTCTCCGCCGCCAGCGCCTTCCGCTACGAGGACGACGTCCCGCTCCTCATCCCTCCCGTCAACGCCTCGCACGCCCCGCTCGTGCGCGAGCAGCAGAAGCGGCGCGGCTGGAAGGGCTACATCGTTCCCATTCCCAACTGCACCACCACCGGCCTTGCCGTCACGCTGGCCCCGCTGGCCGAGCGCTTCGGCGTGAAGGCCGTGCTGATGACCAGCCTGCAGGCCATGTCCGGCGCCGGCCGCTCGCCGGGCGTCATCGGCCTGGACATCCTCGACAACGTCATCCCCCACATCCCCAAGGAGGAGCACAAGGTCGAGGTGGAGACGAAGAAGATCCTCGGCGCCCTGCGCTCCGACGGCTCGGCGCTCACCCCGCATGACATCCGCGTGTCCTGCACGTGCACCCGCGTGGCCGTCATGGAGGGGCACACCGAGTCCGTCTTCGTGTCGCTGGGAGCGAAGGCCACGGTGGCCGAGGTCATCCAGACGATGCGCGAGTGGAGGGGGGCCGAGGTGGCTCGCGGCCTGCCGTCCGCTCCCCCGAACTGGATTGAAGTGCTGGATGATCCGTTCCGCCCCCAGCCCCGCCTGGACAGGGACACCCACGGCGGCATGGCCACCACGGTGGGGCGCGTGCGGGAGGACGGCGTGCTGGAGAACGGCTTCAAGTACGTGCTCGTCTCCCACAACACCAAGATGGGCGCGGCGCGTGGGGCCATCCTCGTGGCCGAGCAGCTGCGGGCCCAGGGGCTGCTGGGCTGAACCTGTTTCCAGGCAGGCCGGCGAGCCAGATTCAGGGTGCCATCGCCGGCCTGAACCACTACTGTGCGCGCCCACGGACGCGCTAGATTCTTCTAGAGGAGAGCTTCCATGGCCTATGTCGTCGCCGAGCCTTGCATCAAGTGCAAGTACACCGACTGTGTCGAGGTGTGCCCGGTCAACTGTTTCTACGAAGGTGCCAACTTCCTGGTCATCCACCCGGACGAGTGCATCGACTGCGGCGCTTGCGAGCCCGTGTGCCCCACCAAGGCCATCTTCCCGGAGACGGAGCTGCCCGAGAAGTGGAAGGAGTACAAGCCGCTGAACGCTGACTTCTCCGCGAAGTGGCCGAACATCGCCGAGAAGAAGGAGCCGCTGCCCGAGGCAGAGGACTTCAAGGACAAGCAGGACAAGCGCGCCCTGTTCGAGGCGAAGCCGGGCAAGTAGGCCGCCCGCTACCGCGTGTCCCAGGAAGGCCCTCCCGCCCCACGGCGCGAGGGCCTTCGTCGTTGCGGGGCCCGTCATTCCGCGCGCAGCGAGCGCAGCCGCAGTCCGCGCGCCTCCAGCGCGTCCCTCAGCCGCGACAGCTCCTCGGTGGGCAGCGGTCCCCGCCGGCCTTGAATGCGCAGCGCCACCTCGCGCGGGCCCGTCCGCTCCACCTCCACCGTGGCTTCCAGTGCGCGGAGATGACGCTGCAGCTACTCGTAGAGGAGTTTGCCCAGAGTGTCGCCGCACAG
>JBKGHK010000691.1:0-5333 GCA_046520375.1 Pyxidicoccus sp. 3LFB2 | reverse complement strand
CGCTATCGTGCGTGTCCTCACGCCATGAATGCCCAGCGCCTCAAGGTGCTGCTGGGGTCGAGGAAGCGGTGGTCCGCGCCGCGCCCACCCGACACCCGGGCCCGCCGAAGCCCGCGTCACGGCCGCCGGAGCCTGGCTCGCCGCGCGTGTCCTTCCTGGTGCCCTACTACAACATGGGGGCCTACCTGCCGGAGACGCTGCGCTCCATCCGCGCGCAGACCTTCACCGACTACGAAATCGTCCTCGTGGACGACGGCTCCACGGATGCGCAGAGCATCGCGCTGCTCGACACGCTCCAGGCGCCCGACGTGCGCATCATCCGCCAGCGCAACGGCGGGCTCAGCGCGGCACGCAACACGGCCCTGCGCGCCGCGCGGGGGCACTACATCCTGCCGTTGGACCCGGACGACCTCCTCGAGCCCACCTTCCTGGAGAAGGCCCTGGCGGTGATGGAGGCCACGCCCGGCCTGGCCTATGTCACCTCCCTCGTCGCCTACTTCCGCGAGACGCCCGCCAACGTGGTGGGCGGCTGGGTGCCCTCGGGGCTGGACCGCGACGCGCTCTGGGTGGTCAACGTCGCGTCCACCTGCACGGCGCTGATGGAGCGTCGGCTCGTCGAGGAGCTCGGCGGCTATGACGAGTGGCTCGCGTCCTACGAGGACTGGGACGTCTTCTCCCGGATGGCGGAGCGCGGCCTCTCGGGGTCGGTCATCCCGGAGTTCCTCTTCCTGTACCGGCTGCGCCCGGACTCGATGACCCGAAGCCTGCGGCTGAACGAGCGCCAGCAGAGCCTCGCGTACCTGAGCCACAAGCACCCCACGCTCGCGCTGGACGCGGGGCGCGCGCTCCGCATCCGTGAGGGCGAGGCGCACAGGATGGAGGCCCGGCTGCGCGAGGAGGCCGCCGCGGCCGTCCCTCCGCCCCTGCTCAACCGGATGGCGGACCGGGTGAACGGCACCCTCAAGCAGTTTGACTTCCTCCATGACACGCTGCGCCGCGCGGCCCGGGTGGTGGCGCCAGACGCGTCACGCCCCATCCGCCATCAGCTCATGGACCGCATCCGCGGGAAGCCGCCCGGCGGGGCCTGAGCAGGCGCCGCGGCCTGCCTGGCTGCCTGTCGGAAAATCGAAAATAAATGGCGTGTCGATTCGCCAGACGCTCATTCGACGTGTCAGTAGAACCGGCGCTGAAGCCGGACCATAGACCCCAAGGGAGAGATGACCATGCGAGTGATGATCCTGATCAAGGCCACCAAGGACTCCGAGGCGGGGACCATGCCGAGCGAGCAGCTCATGACCGAGATGGGCAAGTACAACGAGGAGCTGGTCAAGGCCGGCATCATGCTCGCCGGTGAGGGGCTGCACCCCAGCAAGAAGGGCGCGCGCGTCCGGTTCTCGGGCGACAAGCGGTCCGTCGTCGACGGCCCCTTCGCCGAAACGAAGGAGCTCGTCGCCGGATTCTGGCTGTGGCAGGTGAAGTCGATGGAGGAGGCCATCGAGTGGGTCAAGCGCTGCCCCAACCCGATGATGGAGGACTCCGAGGTCGAAATCCGCCCCGTGTTCGAGGCCGATGACTTCGGCGAGGCGCTCACGCCCGAGCTGCGTGCGCAGGAGGACCGGCTCCGCGAGGCCGTCGAGAAGCAGCAGCGCAGCTAGCCGACCCCTTGGGCGGTGGCCGGCGTCAGGCGTCCCAGGCGCCTGGCACCCAGGCCCCCCGAAGTGGCGGCTCAGCCCTTCGTCGCCCCAGGGAAGCATGGCGACGAAGCGCTCCAGCACCGCGCGGCCTGCGAGCGCGTCAGACCCGCCGGCGCGCGCGGACAGCAACCCCAGCAGCGCCAGCCCGAACAGCCCCGCTCCCGCGCCACCGGACTGCTGGCAGCCGCAGCCACTCGACTCGGGAGGCGGTGGCGGGGGGCTCGTCCCCGGGTTGCCCGCGTCGGGCACCTGGCTCCCGCCATCCGGCGTCCCCGCGTCCCCGCTGGAAGCGGCCTGCACCCGCACCTCGAAGGTGCAGCTCCGGATGTTGCCGCTCGCGTCGGTGGCCGTGGCCCGCACCTCGGTGGTGCCCAGGGCAAACACGCTTCCCTTCTCCGGCACGTACGTCACCGTCACGGCGGAGGAGACGGTGTCCGACGCCATCGCCTCCGGCCACTGCACGGCCACGCCGGCTTCTGACGTCGCCACCGCGGCCTGCGAGGGCGGGCACTCCAGGGCCGGAGCCACCGTGTCCCGCACGCTGACGGTGAACACGCACGTCGCCACGTTCCCGTCGCTGTCCGTGGCGGTGACGCGCACCTCCGTGTCCCCCAGCGCGAAGACACTGCCCGACACGTGGCTGTACGCCACCCTGGGACTCGGACCCGAATCGCTCGCCGAGGCCGCCGGGTACCTCACCGGTGCGCCCTGCCCGTTCAGCGCCTCCGTCACCTGCGCCGCCGGGCACGTGAGCTGGGGAGGCTCCACGTCCTCCGCCGTCCAGGGCGCCGCCCACAGCTCCACTCCCGAGGCCGCCGTCCAGGCGGGGAAGTACAGGTGCTGTCCCGACGTCACCAGCCACCGGGGCGCGGACGACGCCACGCCCGGGGCAATGTCCGCCACGCGCACCGTGCCGTCGGCCGTGCCATTCGTGCGCCACAGCTCCTGTCCGGACAGTCCATCCGACGCGGAGAAGACGAGCGCCCCCCTGGGCCCCACGCGTGTGAAGGGGCCCGGAGTCGAGACGGCCGAGGCACCGCCCGGGCGCAGGTCCTTCACCTTCACCGTGCCAGCCACCGTGCCATCACTGCGCCAGGGCTGGTAGCCGCTGATGCCGTCATCGGCCCAGAACACGAGGGTGTCGCCGAAGGCGGTGAGCTGCGTGGGGGGAAGCGTCCGCGCGGTGGTCCCGAACGTGTAGAGCTTCACCGGGGCGCCACCGTCGCTCTTCCACAGCTCGGGCGGGCCGTACTCGGGCTCGGCGGTGAAGAAGAGCGTGCGGCCCACGACGGCCGTGTTCGCCGGCCCGGACTTCCTCCAGAACGCGGAGGCCGCGGGCCCCAGCGCGCGCGTCCCCTGCGCCGTGCCATCGCTCGTCCACAGCTGCCGGCCGTGCGTCTCGGTGGTGGCCCAGAAGTAGAGCTGGCCGTTCATCGCCACGAGGTAGTCGAAGGTGACGGTCCGCTCAGGGGGCTCCAGGTCCGTCACCCGCTGCGTGCCCGCCACGGTGCCATCACTCGTCCACAGCTCCTCGTGGTTCCAGCCGCTGGTGGTGGTGAAGAAGAGCCGCGAGCCCACCACGGCCAGCAGATGGGGGTGCCACTCCACGAGCCCCCGCGGGACACGCCGGAGCAGCAGCGTGCCCTCCGACGTCCCATCCGTCGTCCACAGCGAGTCCCCTTCGAAGGAGGACCAGTGCACGAAGAAGGCCTGCGTGCCCGCGGCGACGATGGGCCGCTCCGCGTCGAACCAGTAGCCGATGGGCGCGAGCTTCCGGGGGGCCGCCGTGCTCGTGTCCACGCTCCAGACCGAGCGCTCGCCGGAGCTCTCGGAGGCAGCCAGGAGGAGCCGCCCGCCCAGCCGGGTGAAGTTCATGGGGTCGCGCAGCGACAAGGCCCCGCCCACCGCCACCGTCCCCGCGGACGTCCCGTCCGTTCGCCACAGCCGCGTGCCCGTGGTGCCGTCATTGCCGCCGAAGAAGAGCGTCCCGTCCAGGTCGGCGCCCTCGTCACGCCAGGCCAGTCCACTCGCGATGTAGTTGGCGAGCGGCGTCAGCCTGCGCGTCCCCGACGGCGTGCCGGTGCTCCTCCACAGCTCGTCGTCGTTCGACCAGAAGAGCAGCGCGCCCCGGGACCAGATGCCTTGCAGCCCGGTGAAGCCGTAGCGGGTCGAGGTGTTGTTGGACAGGCGGACCGTGCCCGCGGCGGTGCCGTCCGTCTTCCACAGCTGGATGCCATCGACGCCGTTGTTGGCCATGAACAGGAGGCCGTCCGGCGAGGAAATCATCTTCAGCCCCTCGACCCAATCGAGCGCGCTCGCGCTCCCAGGGGCGATGTCCGCGACGAGGCGCGTCCCCTGCGCCGTGCCATCGCTCTTCCACAGCTCGGAGCCGGCCACGCGGTCCTGGGCCCAGAAATAGAGCGCTCCGTCATGGAGGGCGAAGGGCCCGGGGGAGGAGCCCGCGGCACCGGGAAGGAGGTCCACCACCCGGGCGGTGCCCGCCACCGTGCCATCCGTCTTCCAGAGCTCCCTGCCCGCCTCCGCGTCCCAGTTGGGGAAGTAGAGCGCCCCGCCGAAGCAGACGAGCCCGGGCGAGTACTGCTGCTCGGAGGGGTCGGACGAAAGGACGGCCCGCACCAGGTAGGTGCCCGGCTCCGTGCCGTCGCTCCGCCACAGGTCGTAGCCGCCGAACGGGCTCTGGGCCACGTAGAAGACCTGTCCGTTGCACGCGGTGAGGCTTCCGGTGAAGAGGTGGTCGAAGCCCGGCGAGGAGTCCTCCACCATGAAGGTGCCTTGGGGGGTGCCGTCGGTCCTCCACAGCGCGAAGCCATGGGCATCATCCGTCGCGGTGAACAGGAGCGTATCGCCGAGCCATGCGGCCGAGTGCGCGCCGACATAGCCCGTCTCCGCGTTCTCGCGGCGCAGCCGCACCGTGCCCCCGGGCGTGCCGTCACTCTTCCACAGCGCGAAGCCGGAGCTGGAGTGCTCCGGGTCCGTGGTCCCGATGTACAGCACGCCGTTGCGCTGCTCGAGGAAGGTGCCCTGCGCGCGCAGGGACTTCACCAGCACCGTGCCCTGCGCGGTGCCGTCGGTGCTCCACAGCCCGCTCAGGTATTCGTGCGCCGTCCCGGCGAGGAAGTACGCCCGCCCGTTCATCACCACCGCATGCGACGGGGCCGAGCCCGCGAAGCCCGGCACCAGGTCCAGCACCATGGACGTGCCGGCGGCGGTGCCATCCGTCCGCCACAGCTCCCGGCCGTGGACCTTGTCGCTGGCCCCGAAGAGGACGATGTTTCCCAGCTCGACGAACACCGTCGGGTCCTCGAAGAAGTTGTCGGGCTCCGAGCCGGTGTACAGGTCCCTCACCAGGAAGGGGGTGCCCACGAGCGCGGCGGCCTGCTCACGCGGCGCGTCCGCGGGGGCAGCCTCCGGGGCCTTGTCCTGCACACAGCCCACACCCAGGCACACCGCCAGGGAAGCTCCCAGCAGCGCGCGCAGCCCGTGTCCCACAGTCATTCAGTACCCCGAGATGGAAAGGTGCCCGTCAGTATACGGACCCTCTCCGTCCCGGTCGCGGACACAGGGCCCGTCGCGTCAGGCGGCTCCGACGGCTCCGGCGCCGGGCGCGGCGCCGGAGCC
>JBKGHK010000690.1:0-5336 GCA_046520375.1 Pyxidicoccus sp. 3LFB2 | reverse complement strand
GGTGTTTGAGCTGGAGGCCGCGGCAGTGGCGGCCTTCCGTGCGATGCCGTCCTCGCTGGCGGCCGGGCGCGTGCTGGCGCGGTTGGACCCGCAGGTGCGGGGCGGGGATCCGGCGAAGGTGGAGGTGGGACTCGTGCTCGCTCGGGGCGGGGTCTTCCGGGCGCTGGCCCTTTCCGTGCTCGAAGGCACATAGCCGTGTAGCCTTCCGGGCGCATGTACCTGAAGCGCCTTGCCCTCTCTGTCCTTCCGGTCGCGGCCGTCGCCGCGGCCATGGCCTGTTATTCGGACCCGGTGTACCCGGGCAACCAGGTGCTCGGCACCTTCCGCTTCGAGGCGCGGCTGGACCCCGCGCGCACCACCTGCGACGCGTCCGTGCGGGACTTCGCGCAATTGGACGACGCGGGCGTCTTCCGCTTCGAAGGCACCTTCTCGCGCGACACGGACGCGGGCACCGGCTACCTCACGGTGCAGGGCTTCTCGCGCGACGCGGGCTATGACGGGCAGCAGGCCGCCTCCACCCTCCGGGCCAACGCGCGGCGCGCCTCCTGCGGCACGGGCTGCGAGGACTCGGCGATTGAAGAGACGTTGAAGGTGACGCTCTTCAGCGACAGCCAGGCGCGCTCGCTCAACCGCGACTGCAAGCGGTTCGACGGCGGCATCCCCGAGGGCGAGGTGCCCGCCCCCACGGAGAATGGCTACGACGTGTCGCTGGCGTGTGGCTCGCTGACGGACGTCTTCCTGCCGGGCACGCGCAACTGCAACTGCCAGCCGTCCACCTGCACCACGGCCTACACCGTCCAGGGCGAGCGGAGGGACTGATGGCGCGGCGTGCGGTGGTGTTGATTTCGGGCGGGCTGGACTCGACGACGTGTCTGGCCATGGCGAAGGCGAAGGGCTTCGAGCCCGTGTGCCTCGCGGTGGCGTATGGCCAGCGGCACGCGGTGGAGCTGGAGCAGGCGCGCAAGGTGTCCTCGGCCATGGGCGTGAAGGACTTCCGCATCGTCAGCATTGATTTGCGGCAGGTCGGCGGCTCGGCGCTCACCGCGGACATCGAGGTGCCCAAGGACCGGCCGGCGGATGAGATGAGCCACGGCATTCCGGTGACGTACGTGCCGGCGCGCAACGCGCTCTTCCTCTCGCTGGCGCTCGGGCTGGCGGAGGTGGTGGACGCCACGGACATCTACATCGGCGTCAACGCGGTGGACTACAGCGGCTATCCGGACTGCCGGCCGGAGTTCATCCGCTCCTTCGAGCAGATGGCGAACCTGGCCACCAAGGCCGGCGTGGAGGGCGCGCGCTTCACGGTGCACGCGCCGCTGTCCGGCCTGACGAAGGCGGACATCATCCGCGAGGGTGTGAAGCTGGGCGTGGACTACGGGCTGACGCACTCCTGCTACGACCCGGATGCCCAGGGCCGTGCGTGTGGCCGGTGTGACAGCTGCGTGCTGCGCAAGAAGGGTTTCGAGGAAGCCGGCGTGCCGGACCCGACCCGCTACGTGGAGACGACATGACGATGCGGACGTGGACGGTGGGCGCGGTGGCGCTGGGGCTGTGCGTGAGTGGCCTCGGGCTGGCGCAGGACGCGGGCACGCCGAAGCCCGCAGCGAAGGCTCCGAAGGCCCAGGCGAAGAAGGCCCCGCTGGTCCAGGCCACCGCGGTGGTGACGGACCTGGTGGAGGACCTGCGCTACGCGACGGCGGACAACTTCCTGAAGAAGAAGGTGTACCCGGACACGGCGCGCTGCCTGCTGCTGCCCGAGTCGGCGGAGCGACTGAAGAAGGCGGCCGACGTGCTGCGGCCCCAGGGCTACCGGCTGAAGGTGTACGACTGCTACCGGCCCCGGGCGGTGCAATACCAGATGTGGGAAATCATGCCGGTACCCGGCTATGTGGCGGACCCGCGCAAGGGCTCCAACCACAACCGGGGCGGCGCGGTGGACCTCACGCTGGTGACGCTGGACGGCAAGGAGGTGGAGATGCCCACCGCCTTCGATTCGTTCACCAAGGAAGCGCACCACGGCTACGCGGGTGGCACCGAGGCCTCGCGCAAGCACCGTGAAATCCTGCGCGAGGCGATGGAGGGCGCCGGCTTCTCGCCCAACCGCATGGAGTGGTGGCACTACGACCTGCCGGACGCGAAGACGCGCCCCGTGCTGGACGTGCCGTTCGACGCGAAGAAGTAGCCGCGTGGGGCAGGCCCCATGACGCAACGGTGATGAAGAACGGAGGCTCGCGTGCGACGGGGCGCGAGCCGGTTGGAGAACATGGCGTCACCCTGAACCATGAGGTGATGCTCCATGACGTCGCTCCTTCGAAGTGCCCTGCTCTGTGCGCTGCTGCTCTCCACTGCGTCCGCTGCCGCCGAAGCCTCGGGGACCCTCCTCGGGACGGTCATCGATGCGCAGAGCCGGCAGCCTGTGGTGGGCGCCCGGGTGACCGTGACCTCTGGCGAGCCCAAGGTCGAGGCGACCACCGTGACGGACGCCCATGGCAACTACCGCATCTCCCAGCTCCCGACGGGCAGCTACGGCATCCGGTTCGAGGGCGAGGGGTTCACGCCCTTCACCCGGTCGGGCGTCCACCTGCGTCGGCCGGGGCGCACCATCCGCGTCAACTGGGAGCTGATGCCCGAGACGATGAAGGACGTGGTGGAGATCGTGGAGGCGCCCCCGACGATTGAGGTGGGCGCTGCCTCCATGGAGCGAACCCCCATCGACCCTGAGTTCCTCAAGCGCATCGCCGTGGCGCGGCCGGGCCCTTTGAGACACTCACATGCGGCGGTCGATGACAGCGTCGGAAGCGACCGGGACAGCGTTCCCTCCTGGATGCTGTCCCGGATGCCGGTGCTGGTTCCAGACGGCACGCCTCAGCTCATCTACCGAGCTGCCTCAGCGGCGCGCTGGAGCCCGGACTTTGGTCCCTGAGACGGAGCGAGGTTTCGTTGACGACACCAGCTGCGTCCGCCCGTCGCCGGCCTTCGCCGCGCCCCCAGCCTCCCCATGTGCCAACCAAAGCGATGCCCGCCTCTGGGTAACCGCCGGGGCACCGCTCTTCGAGCGCATCCTCGTCCTGGATGGGGTGCCTCGGCCCGGCTGGCGAATGTCCCTGCCCTATGAGTGACGTCCCGTGCGCCCGGTCGCGCCCGCCCAGTGGGCAGGCGTCCTCCGGTGCGCCATGCCATGATGAAACCGTGATGATTGGAGACCCCACCTGCGGCACGCTGTGGGGCCCTCTCAAGGACGGCCACACCCCGGTGTACGCGTTGGCCCCACCATGAAGCCCGTTCCCTTCAAAGCCCTGTGCGGCGTCCTCCTGCTCCTCGCCGCGCCCGCGCTGGCCGAGAGCGCCATCCTCCACGGCACCGTGGTCGACAGCGCGGGCAAGAATCCCCTCGCGGACGTGCGAGTCACCGTCACCTCGCCCGCGCTCAAGGCGGAGCAGGTGGCTCGCACAGACGCGCAGGGTAACTACCGCCTCCCCCAACTCCCTCCGGGCGTCTACGCGCTGCGCTTCGAGAAGGAAGCCTTCCGGCCCTTCACTCGCGTGGACGTGCAGCTGAAGTCCGGGGGCACCGTACGCGTGAACGTGGAGCTGGCCTCCACATCGCGCTCCCAGACCGCGGCCACCGCGCCGAACCTCGACAAGGGCACACCGCCCCTGCTCCGCGAGCCGGACCGAGGCATCACCGTCGAGCCGCCTGGCTCTCAGCAGGACCCGTCCCGGGCCTTCCGGTCCGTGGGCCCACTGGCCCCGCCCCTGCGCACGGAGGCGGAGGGCGTGGCCCGCTACCTGCCCCCGGCCATTCCCTATGCCACGCCGAACCTCGACCGCGAGGGCGCTCCCGCCTGGGCGTTGCAGCAGATGTCCGTCCTCGGCCCGGCGGCGGAGTCCCAGTACCTCTACCGCGCCCCCGAGCGCGGTCCCCGCGCCGAAGCCGCACCCGGCAGCAACGGGGTGAACCCCACCATCGACACGGAAGAGGACCGCTTCTCCGTCTTCTTCGTCGGCGTGGACCCGACCCCCTACGCCGTGGCGCGGGACTACCTGGAGCGAGACGTGCTCCCGGACGAGCGGAACGTCTGGGCCGAGGCCTTCATCAACGCCTTCGACTACGGCGATGCGGGCGACACGCACGGGCCCTTCCTCATCGCCGTGGAGGGCTTCCCCTCTCCCAGCCGCAAGGGCTACCACGTGGTGCGCATCACCCTGAAGGCGCGCGAGGCGCTCTCCGACGTGGACGCGCAGGTGGAGTTCGACCGCCAGTCCGTCGCCCGCTACCGACTGGTGGGCTACGAGCGCGCCGCCCCCGCCCCCGAGTCCCTCGACGAGTTCGAGGAGCAGCTCACCCCGCTGCCCGCGGGCCAGTCCGTCACCGCCATCTACGAGGTGAAGGTGCGCGGCCCCGCCATCGCCTTCGGCACCCTGCGCATCCACTACGAGCAGGGCGGCTCGACGAGCTGGCGGCGCGTGCAGAAGCTCCTGCCCTCCAGCCTGCTGCGCTCGTCCTACACCCGCGCCGCGCCCGCCACGCGTCTCGCGTACGTGGCTTCCGCCTTCGCCGAGAAGCTGCGCGGCTCCTACTGGACGCGCACGCTGGACTGGCCGCGCCTGGCCGCGCTCTGTGACGACGTGGGCGAGCCGCTGCGAGGCCGGTCGGACGTGGTGGCCCTGGGCGCGCTCATCCGCAAGGCGCAGGCGCTCGACAAGCGCAAGGACCGCTTCGAGCGCGTCGCGCCGGTGAGCACCATGGACTACGACAACGCGCCGGACACCGGAAACTAGCCCGCACCGATGCTCCGCCGCCTGCTTCCCACGCTCGTTGCACTGCTGCTCGGCCTCGCTGGACTGGGCTGGGGCCTGGGCTACCTCCAGCGCATCTTCGCCGCCGAGCGCGAGGATGCGCAGGCCTCGCTCGACTCCCGGCGAGAGGTCCTGGAGCAGTACGCCCGCGCCTCGCTGGCCCAGTCGCTGAGAGACAGGCTCGAGTCCTCCCGCTCCGCCCTGGAGGCCGCGGCGGTGGATCCGCTCGTGTCGGCCACCGGCCTGTACCTGCGTGAGCGCGGGGAGCAGCTGTTGCCACGCCTGTCGCTCCATGACACCGGAGAGGACGCGCCCGCGAAGGAGCGCTATGCCCGGCTGCGCGCCGGCACCGAACGCGCGGACGAGGAAGAGGACCCGTGGGCCGAGCGGCTCGCCCTGGTGCGCGCGGTGGATGGGGCGCTGGCGCGGGGAGACCGGCGGGCCTCCACGGTGGCCTTGATGTCGCTGTTGCAGCACCGCGCGCAGTACGTGCTCGCCTCCACCCGCGACGTGCCGGGCCTGCTGGTGGTGCTGGAG
>JBKGHK010000068.1:0-24220 GCA_046520375.1 Pyxidicoccus sp. 3LFB2 | reverse complement strand
GAGGGCCGGGGACTCCACGCGTCACCGGGGCGGGGGAGGGCGCTCGCGGAGTGGTCCGTGCCGGCCACGGGCGGTGACGCCGGCCGCGTGTGCTTCCACGCCGCCATCACCTTGGGCACGTAGTACTCCGTCTCGCCGTTGCGAGGCACCCGGCCGTTCACCGCGCCCCGGGCCCGCGTTGTAGGCGGCCACCGCGAGCCGCACGTCCCCCCGGAAGCGCCGAAGCTGCTCCGCCAGGTAGCGCGCGCTCGCGTCGACGGCCGGCGCCGGGTCGAACGGGTCCTCCACGCCCAGCATCGTCGCCGTGCTCGGCATCAGCTGCCCGGGCCCCATGGCGCCCGCCGGAGAGATGCGGTGCACGCGCGTCTCCGACTCCACCTCCACCAGCGCCCGCAGCAGCCCCGGAGGCAGCCCATTGCGGCGCTCCGCTGCATCGATGAGGGGCTCCAGCTCCGGGTGTCCCTCCAGCAGGCACGAGGGCCGGTGCTCGGCATACGCCCCGCAGCGCGTCGGCCTTGGCCTCCAGGAAGCCGGAACGACAGCGGCGAGCACGTGCGTCTCCCCCAGCCCAGGCGATGCCCACGTTCAGCAGCACCACGGGGCACCAGCGCCACACGGCACCACCAGCCAGGCCCACCCCGGAACGTTGAACCCGCCGCCCTGCGCCCGCTTGTGTCCCACGCTCCACCCTTAAGGGCGCTTGGGGCCTCCGTCCAACTTCCGGCGCCCGGGCTTGTCCGCTCCTGGAGGCAGCCGCAGCCCGTCCAGCACCAGCGTGGTGAGCGCGTCCGGCAGCTCCAGCGGGTTGCCCAGGTCCTCCTCGCTCAGCACCGCCAGCAGCAGCCGCTCCACCGCGCCCACCACCGCGAGCCCGCTCACCGCCGGGCGGATGGGCCGCAACAGCCCGTGCGTGTGCGCCTTCTCCGTGATGTCCACCGCGTGCCGCGCCACCAGCTTCGCCAGCTCGGCCACCTGGGTGCGCGCGCCCACCGCGGGCCCCCGGCTCTCCTGGAGGTACAGCCGCACCACGCCCGGGTACTGCAGGAGCGCGCTGACGATGACGGCCGCCACCGCGCGGTAGGCGTCGAACATGGCCTCCACGTCGCGAGCCTGCGCGAGCGACCGGCCGCATGCCTCCATCCCCGCGAGCAGCTCTTTGCGCACCGGGGCGAGCAGCGCGTCCACCAGGGCGGCCTTGTCGTCGAAGTACCGGTAGAACGTCCCCTTGGCCACCCCCGCGGCCTGGGTGATGTCGTCGATGGTGACGGCGTCCAGGCCCCGCGCCACGAACAGCTTCAGCGCCGCGTCCTCCAGCTCCTTCGTGCGCTCGCGCCGGTGGGCCTCCCTCCGCCCGCCCGGACGCCCGGGTGTGCCTTCCCCGCCCGGAGAAGTGTCCGCTCCCGTGCTTCGCGTGCCGTGCCTGGTCGCCATGGGCGTGCACTCCGACTTCTTGCGTTGTAGAAAAAGAGTGACCAAATAGTCATTATTCGCAGCAGGGCGTCGGCCGGGCGCCCGCCGGAGAGACATCATGATCGGCATTCCACTGGGCTGGGCGTACTCCAATTTCGGGGAATGGCTGCTGCATCGCTATGTGCTGCACGGCCTGGGGAAGGCGCGCGACAGCGTCTGGAGCTTCCACTGGCACGAGCACCACCAGAAGTCGCGGCGGCACGACATGGTGGATGACCAGTACCTGCGCTCGCTGTGGACCTGGTCGGCGAAGACGAAGGAGCTGTTGGCCCTGGCGGCGCTGTCGGTGGCGCACGCGCCGCTGTTCCCCGTGGCGCCCTTCTTCGTGGGCACGGTGTGGGCGTGCGCGGTGAACTACTACCGCGTGCACCGGCGCGCGCACCTGGACCCGGCGTGGGCGCGCGAGCACCTGCCGTGGCACTACGACCACCACATGGGGCGCAACCAGAACGCGAACTGGTGCGTGACGCACCCGTTCTTCGACAACCTCATGGGCACGCGGCGGGAGTTCCTCGGCGTGCAGCCGCCGGCGCCGCAGCCGGTGCCCGTGGAGGCCAGGGAGCGCGCGGTCGCCGCGTCCCCTGGCCTGTCCTGAGTGGCTTCGGCCCGGGTCAGAACACCAGGTCGAAGTAGGTCGCCTTCGCGCGGACGCCCGCGCACGTGCGGATGCTGGCGGTCCACGACTCGGTGGGCAGTGAGCCCCGGGCGTCGAAGACGAGGTCCAGCTCGTCCTCCCGGGCCAGGTCCAGCAGGTTCACCGCGCCGCTGCCGGTGATGCTGATGGACTGCCGGGGCTGGGTGTTGGCGCGCCGGTACTCGCCGATGAGGATGGTCTCACTGGAGCCCGGCTTGCGCACGGCCACGGTGGCGCGCTCGATGCCGCTCAGGTCCGTGTCGGCCGTCACGTCGAAGGCCTTGAGGCGCAGCTCGGTCTCCACGTCGGCGTCCTCGGGCAGCGGGTCGGCGAAGTCGCCCAGGGGGAAGGTGAAGGACTGCTGGACGCTCGCGGTGCCGGGGAAGGCGGCGGGGAAGTCCAGGTCCGGCTCGGTCTTGCAGATCTCCTCGGCCTCGGCCTCGATGAAGAAGAGCGAGTCGCAGCCGGTGGCGCAAAGCGCGAGGGAGGACAGCAGCAGGGCGCGGAAGGAAGTCGTTCGCATGGTCGTCGTGCTCCTGCTCAGAAGAAGTAGAAGAGGAAGCCCACCTTCACGGAGGGGATGGTGGCGCGCACGGTGAGGTTGCGGGCGGTGACGCTCGGGTCATCCGTGGCGTCCTGGAGGAGCGCGCTGGCGTCGTCCACCTTGAGCGCCACGTAGCTGAGCCCCAGGTGGAGGAAGAAGTTGAAGCGGCTGGCCGAGCCCACCTCCAGGCCGACGCTGCCACCGACGTAGTCATAGGTGACGTCGCGGATGGCGGCGGTGGTGCGGCTGGGGGTGGCGCCCAGCCAGTCGACGACCTCGTTGTAGTCCGAGCCGAAGTAGTGGCCCGCCTCGGCGTTGAGGGAGGGGGCGATGAAGGTCTGCAGGGGCAGGAGGCTGACGCCGCCGCGCACGCCGAAGCTGAGCGTGTTGGTGGTGGGGCCCGCCTGCAGCCGCAGCCACGGCAGCGGACGGAGCACCGCGGACACGCCCACGCCGTGCGGAGCGCCCGCGTCCAGCAGCAGGCCGAAGCGGCGAAGCTCGGGGCCGTCGCCGTCCTGGGCCAGGGCCGGTGTCGCGGCCATGAGCGCCAGGAGGCAGGCCAGGGCCGCGCCTCGCTGTCGGGAGTGGAGTGCCGTACGTCGTCTCGTTGGGAGTGTCGCCATCGTCATAGGGATGTTCCAGCGTGGTTCCGGCCCGGCGGCCATCATTCGCGCGAAGGGGCGGAAAAAAGAAGTCACGTCGCGGGAAATGACCCGCGAGTGATGGTGTGCGGACACGGGTTTTCCGACACCCGGAGTGTCACAGGTGGCCTGTGCGGGAGGCAGGGGGGGCTGCCCCGGGCGTGTTTTCCGGGGCTGTCGTGTCGCGGTGATGGGGAGGCGACTCAGGGCGCGGGCGCGCGCCGCTTGGGGAGGTCCGCGCACACAATCCAGAGCCCTTTGAGCTGATACTCCGCCACACGTTCGTCGAGCGCGGTGGCCTGGTCGCCCAGCGCGTCCAGCGCAATCGCGAAGGCGAGGAGCGCGCGCCGTGGGTCCGCGCCAAGGTCCGGGCGTTCAAGCAGCTCGAGGGTGGCGTCGAGGTTCTCGGCGACGAAGCGTGTCGCGCAGTCACATGTGGGGACACCCGAGCGACCCGGGCGCGGGTTCGGGTCCAGGGTATGGCCCAGCCAGCGTCGCGCGCCTGCGAAGTCTCCTCCCATGAAGTCGCGACTGATGGAGAAGCTCCAGTACGGATGATGGTTGTCGGAGCGGGAGCTTCCGCACCGGGCCCGCTCCTCGGGAACCGCGGCGGGCGGGACTTCGCCGAAGCGCTCGACGACGGGGCAGAGCACGTCCGCGATGGCTGGCGAGTCCTCGACGACGGCTGCGACGGCTCCGAGCCGCGTCAGCAGGTCCGCGGCGCTGTTATTGCCGGACAGGTATGCCGGGTAGACCTGCGCCCTCTCGGCATGCACGCGGAGGAGCCGCTCGATGAAGGGCCCATAGCAGGGCCTGGGCGCTGGAGGCGGCGGCGTGGGCGCCACCTCGGCGTGGCGGCACGCGGAAAAAATCCACAGGGAGAGGACAAGGGACACGCGGAGGACGACATGGCGCATGGCGCGCGCAGTCTAGCGAGGGCGAGCCGGGCTTCGGGCCGGAGTCTTTCGTTTGCCGTCAGGGGGACCTGCCACTTGAATGCGGACGCTGACCCACTTTCGCGCAAGGTGCCCTTTTGAGCTTTCTCCGCCGTGGCGTTCCTTCGATGGTTTTCCTCCTGGTGCCGGCGGCACTGACCTTCGCGTTCTCAGGGACGGCGGCCCCTCCGCGCTGCCCGGACTCGGGGCGCGACCTCCTCAATGCGGCGTATGTTCCCGTCGAGCCGGACATGGCGGCCGAAGTCGAGAAGGCCATCGCGAGCCGCTGTCCTGGTGAGGTGGCGCTGGGGCCCGTGTGGAGCACGGACGGGGGAACGTTCGTGGCGGGGACGGGCTTCGACGGGGGGGCGACGTCCTGCCTCGCACTGGCGCAGGTGCAGGGGGATGGGGGCGTGCGGGTGGTCGCCGCCGGTGAGGTGCCCAGTGGCTGGTCGGACCGCTATCAGGAGGCCTTCGCACCGGACATCCTCCCGGCGCCAGCGGAACTCGCGGGGCAGTTGCCCATGCCGCTCACGAAGACCACGACCATGGGCCATGGGGGCGGCGGTGGAGCGACGGTCCATGTGCTCTCCTGGAACCGGAAGGCCTGGCGCAGCCGCAGTCTCGGCAGCGTGGGCGGTGCCACCAACATCAACACCTATGTCGAGTCAGAGGGGCAGTGCGAGGAGACGCTCATCCAGGGCAAGGCGGGGCGCGCGATGACGCTCCGGCTGAGCACCTGCTTCGACGGCAAGCCGCTCGCGCCCCGGTGCTTCACCTACAAGAATGGGGGGTTCTCGGAGCGCTGAGGGCCTGCTTCGCCCGGTGAGCTGAGGAGTGGGGTTCACGCCGGTAAGTTGACGGGGACGTTCTGCCGTAATGCTCGAGCCCTACTATGTCGGCGCGTACTGGCCCGGACGGGTCGAACCGCTCGAGTCCTATGCTCGGCGCGCGGAGTCCTTCTTCCAACTGCTGGCCGCTACCGACGAGACGTTTGCCCGGTGGCTCGAAAAGGCAGATTCCCGCTCCGAAGCGCTCAAGCTCCAGCTCACGCCTGACGCGGAGACGCTGCTCGGGTTGTTCAAGAAGAAGAAGTATCGACGCGATGAGGCGGGCATCTCCTTCTCGGCCTGGAATGGAGAGCGAGATGGGGCCAGCAGCGGAGTCAGGTTCGCTTGCGGCTCCTCTTCCCCCATCCTGGGAGACTTCTGCACCCTGAGCCTCCCCACGGAGGGGGACGTCAGGGAACGTGTCCTGTCCGCCTCCACTCTGATGCAGGTCTTGCGCACCACGGCCCTGGCCTGGGAGCCGGAGTGGGGCATCGCCACTTCTCAGCTTCATCGGGGCGAAGTGCTGAAGCTCTCCGAGGCCGGAACGTTTGTCGGATGGGTCATGTACTTCGCCCGCAGCCGGGGGGCGCTGCCTCCATTGCCGGAGCCTGTTCGCACCGAGCCTGTGGGTGACAAGGGCACGCTGGTCATCCTCACTCCCGAGCGCTTCACGGCCAGCAACCCGGAACATGTCGCGCTGGCGGCGCGTGTTCAGGAGTTGCTGGCACACGCAGGGTTGCTCACGCCACTCAGGGCACCGTCGAGTACAGGGTAGGGACGACCCTGTCAGCAGACCCGTTGCCCACCATGTAGGGGTGGAACGATGGCTGATGACCCAATACGTTGCCCTGCATGGGTGACCACTTCCAGATCATCGTAGCCAAGGACGTGTCCGCAGAGGACGCACCTCGCCTGGCTGGACAGCTTCGAGACTGGCTTGTCGCACAGCGCATCATCGAACCCGAGCTCACGGACTGCACATTGGGTTCTCCAGGCCATCGCCCAGGTACTGAGCACGCCAAGGCGCTGAATCCGTCCGACTCTGAAGTGCCACGCTTGTGGACGAATGGTCTCCAAATCCAAACGGGGAGAACGGTCTTCCATACCATTGGCGGGGAGTTGACGTGCCGTCCATGTGGTGCACGCTTCGAGCCTCAACGCGAGTGGTTCGACGCGGTGGGGGTCTGGTACGAAGGCGACGACGATGTCACTTTCGCCTGCCCCGAGTGTGGGAAGCCCGAGCGTCTGACGGAATGGGACGGTGAGTGGCCCTGGGGGTTCAGCAACCTGGGCTTCACGTTCTGGAACTGGCCTCCGTTGTCCGAGCGCTTCGTGCGCGAGGTTTCCGAACAGCTGGGCCGCCGAACGCTGGTGGTGCGCGGCAAGTTGTAAGGCTTCACGAGCCCGTCCAGGCGAAGCCACCCTGAAGGAGACTCGGGCTCGCGGCGCGCACGCACCGCTTCTCCGTGGCGCACTGCCTCCTGTATGGAGCCAGTGATTCGGCGAACGCCCCAACTGCGGTTCAGGCTGCGGAGGCGGCCGGCACCTTGGGGAAGGCGATGGGGGTCGCGGACTCCTCCTTCTCGCCGGCATGCGCGATGTGGAGAGCCTTCAACGTCTCTCCGGCCTTTTCGAGCAAATCCTTCAGCTCCTTCTCCGCCAGGTCGAGCTGCTTGCCCAGCCCGTCGTTGTTCTTCCGGATGGCGTTGCTGTGGACGCGCATCTTCTCCACGCGCTCGAGTTCCGTCTGGAGGCGCTTCTCCACATCCTTCAGGGCATCCGCATTGCCCGCGTCTTTCTCCTTCAGTCGGCGGCTCGCCAGGGCGAGGGCCACCATCACCGCCGCCTGAAGCCGGGGCCAGCTCTCCTCCGCCTCCGGGTCGAACGTGACGAGCAGGTTGTTCCCGTACCGCGCGAAGGAGGGGAAGTCCGCGCTGGCGTGAGAGCTGGCCATGACGAATACGCCGACCGCTGCGGCGCGGTTCTCTCGCGCGGTGTCGAGCTCATCCAGGGCCTTCATCACCGAGAAGCCAGCCTCCCGCTTGCACTCGAAGACCACCGCCGTACCCGCGAAGGCGCTCTCCTGGCTGAAGTGAACGACCAGGTCCCCGACCTTGCAGTTCGTGCGGAGTCCCGTGTGGTTGGCAGTCACCTGCGTGGTGTAGGGGCCGCCCGTCAGCTGCCGCCCGATGAACTGAATGACCGCGTCCTGGTAGTCCAGCCCTCCCTGGGCGGTCTTCTGCGCCCCCGAGCGGCGGGTTTCCAGCCGGGTGATGGCCTCGCGGACCTCGGTCTCGAACTTCCGCTGCCTGGCGTCCTGCACCTCATGCAGTTCCCGGCTGGAGCGGATGTGGGCCTGGAGCATCTCCGTCAGGCTGTTGCGCAGCAGCGCGAGCGGTGAACCGGGATGGGCGGGGTTCATGGCATTGAGCAACTCCGTCCCCGTCCGCTGCGTCTCCTTGGCCAGGTTGTTGAGCAGGGAGTTGGGGTCGTTCGCGTCGAGCGCCTTCAGCGCGGCGTCGAGCTGGGCGCGCCGGTCGCTCTCGGTCTTCTGAAGTTCCTCGCGCAGGCTCGTGAGGAACCGGCCCACCGCGCCCTCCTTGTGCAGCGGGTCCAACGCCTTGACCAGCTCACCCTGCCCCTGGCTCAGCGCCTGCGTGAGCTGGGCCTTCAACATCTGCAACAGGCCCTCGCTCTCCGTGGGGCTCAGCTTTTTGAAGAGCGGGCTGTTCTCACCGACCTGGGCCGCGAGGGCCTCGGCGATGACGCCCTGGCTGGGGTGCAGGTAGCGTCCGAGCACCCGGGGCAGCTCCCCGTCGTCGTGCACGAAGCGGTCGAGCCGCTCCGCCAGCTTGCCGTCGTTGGGGTCGAAGTACTCGCGGAGCACCCGCTCGAGCAGTTGGTGGTGGTTGGCCAGCCGCGACTCCATCTCACGCTGGAGGTCGTTGACGAGCGTCGTCCCGACGTCCTGGAGACGTGCTTCCTGGGCCTGGGCATGGGCATTCATGAGCGCCCGCAGTCCCACGTGCCAGGCGTCGGAGGCCAGCTGCTGCCGCTGCGCCTCCGACAGCTCTCCGAAGACGTGCAGCGTGTCAGGGCGGTGGTCCGTGAGATTGGCCACGACGGAGGAGGGGTGAATGATGACTGCGGCCTCGATGTTCTGCTGGGTAGGGTTCATGCGGCGCTTCCAAAGCAGGATGCGGGCCAGCGCCAACCCAGCGGAATCCCGCGTCCCGCCCGACCTGAATGGTGATTCTGTTCCGCACTGGTAACGTCTGTTACCCTCAGTCCGATGACGCACATCCTGTTCGCCTGGCTCGGGCGTGACGACGTACGGCGTGGGCCAGGTGAGGAGCCCCGGGCGAACGTATTGGAAGAGGCGCTCTCGGCCGGGGCAGGCGATTTTGACGAGGTCTGGCTCCTCAATGACCAAGGCCCCGCCGCTGCCTCTGAGTTCCAGAAGCGGTGCAAGGCGGGCTGCTCCGTGGTCATCCGTGATGCTTCACTGCGGAGCCCGGTCGACTACGGAGAGATTCATGGGCGCGCGGTCGAGGGCGTCGAGGCGGCGCGCGCGAAGCACGGCGCGGGTATTCGACTGAGCTTCTTCCTCAACTCCGGAACGCCCCCCATGGGGTCGGTGTGGCTGCTGCTTGGCAAGAGCCGTTTCCCGGCGAATCTGGTCGCCTGGAGCCGCGACAAGAAGCTGGAGCGCATCGAGGTTCCATTCGACATCTCCGCTGAGTTCGTCCCGGGGCTGCTGGCAAGCAGGGACGCTGCTCTGGAGAAGTGGAGCCCTGAGGTGCCCTCGGCCGGAGCTGCGTTCCAGGACATCATCTTCTCGTGCAAGGTGATGCGCAGCCTCGTGCGTAGGGCGCAGGCTGTGGCTCGTCACAGTGTCCCCGTTCTCTTGGAGGGAGAGTCCGGGACGGGGAAGGAGTTGCTCGCGCGGGCCATCCACAATGCGAGTCCCCGGGCTGGTAGGCCGTTCATCGCGGTGAACTGCGGCGCCATCCCCGAGAACCTCGTGGAGGCGGAGCTGTTCGGCCATGTGAAGGGGGCCTTCACAGGGGCCACCGAGCCGCGGCTCGGGCACTTCCGGGCTGCCGAGGGGGGAACCCTGTTTCTGGATGAGGTTGGGGAACTCTCACTATCCGTGCAGGTGAAGCTCCTTCGGCCATTGCAGGAGGGAGAAGTCACTCCGGTAGGAGCGAGCCGGCCGGAGCGGGTGAACGTCCGCGTAATTGCCGCGACCCATCGCAACCTGCTGTCTGACGTGGCGCAGCAACGCTTTCGCGAGGACCTCTTCTTCCGCTTGGCCATCGCTGTTCTGCGCATTCCTCCCCTTCGCGAGCGGGAGGGGGATCTCACCCGGCTCGTTGACTCTCTCTGGACGGCCATCAACCGCGAGCTCGTGGAGAGTGGCTTCGGTGAGAAGCGGCTCTCGCCTGGAGCGCGCAACCAGTTACTACGGCACCAGTGGCCGGGGAATGTCCGCGAGCTGCTGAACACGCTCAGACGGGCCGCGCTCTGGGCAGAGGGGGCAACGGTGACCGAGGCGGATGCACGGGAGGCGCTGTTACCCGAAGCACGTGCCGCAAGCGAGTCCGTCCTCCACCGCCCCCTCTTGCAGGGCTTCGAGCTTGAAGCGGTCCTCGCCGAGGTCGCGCGGCACTACCTCGCTCGTGCTCTAGAAGAGGCGGGAGGTAACAAGACGAAGGCGGCTTGGTTGCTCGGATTCAAGAGCCATCAGCGGTTCACCCAATGGTGCCATCGCTACAGTAGGTGAAGCGTACTTGCTGAGCACTTCAAATCCGGCACGCGGACCGTGCTGCGAACTACTATGCTCGGAAAGAACATTCCTATCGGCGAAACATGCCGGCACCCATGCCAAGCTACAACAATCACGACGGGACATTCTCCGGACTTGCGGAGTTACGCCCGCTCCGAGAAAGGATGACCGTTAATGCTAAAGTAGCCCGGATCTGGCTTGGTTTGCGCACAGTGTTCGGAAGTCACCCAAGCTTACCATCTGGTAGTGGGCGAGTGAATTCCTCATATCCCGTGCATGGCTGACTAACCCCACGTACGTATGAGCCTTGGCTCTATCCTGGATGACAATCCGCCTGAGCGGACCGAACTCCGTGGCTAAGGGGTCCTTCTTTACGAGAGAGAGTTCCTCCTCTGTAAAGCACAGCTTGCCGAAATCAATTGGCCAACCAGCACCGTGTCGCTCGGTAAGAATGCGGCACACTCCAATTCGTACTTGGTCGAGGCGTGGCAGGAGTAGTCCTGCCTGACCACGCCAGATTCGGTGACGGACGTCGTCTTTTTGGCCGAGCACCGCGAGGGCTACCGCCGTTAGCTCGACTCCGTGCTCAGCAGTGTACTGCGCGGCGCCCATTCCCCAGAGTTCCTCCCAAAGGGCAGCCGGTATCGCTGAGGGACGTCCGAATCCCTTCTGTGCACGCGCAGCGCGGCCGATTGCCCCTTTCAGGACAACCGCGTTCAGGCCAATCTGACGACCATGCTCGGTAAGCGATTTAGTGATGATTCCTTCTGGCTCTGTCACTACGTCCCATAGCTTCGCAGCGAGGGCGACGTCGGCACCGGCAAGATGGGGAAGAATTGCCTCGCGCCAAGTCGCAATGAGAGGGTCTGACTCTGCATCCTCAAGGAGCCTGCAAAGCAACTGTACGTCTAGGAGTGACATGCGTCCCCACCAGTGGTGCATGGCAAGGTGGGTGTCCCCTGCGGTGGGGGAAATCACGTCCGGACGAGAGGGGAGTGGGAGTACAAGCGCGTGGGTGCGAGTACGGGGGTACTTCGCCCAGAGACTAAAGTATCTGACCCATTCCTCCTGCGCCTCTAGCGGGAGGCGTTCCACGCCGCTCACAAGGAACACTTGGTCTACGACCTCGTTGGGTAGCCCAAGGGGAGAGAGGCCGGGGTGGAGGAGATCTTCCTCAACGCTTGTAAAGCGCGACAGAATTGTCGCCGGCCGTACCTCAGCATCAGCCTCGGTGAGGTGGACAGGGAACAGGGGCGGCCCGCCTTCACTCCAGAGCGCGTCCCCCAAGAGCTTGCCAAGGGCGAGGTGCGAAAGCTGTGCGCCCGTTAGTACGAGAACATTGCGGCCCTGCACACAATCGCGTGCCATCTCTTGTGCGAAAACGCGGCAACTGGGCAGGGTGCTCAAGTGCTCGCAGGCCGCGCTCTCAAGGCTCACGGCAGGGCCTCCGCTACGCAACGTTCCACCTGTAGTCTCGTGATGCTCGACTCCAGCGTCTCTAGGCATCCTAGCTGCTGCAGCAGCCACACTAGGCGGTCGGACCGATTCTGTAGCGGGCCAAGGTCACCCTCAAGAACGCCCTCGAAAGTTGTGCCAGGAAGAATGCCTCCGCCGTCGTGAACTAACTTCAGCACCTCGGTGACCCGCGGCAATCCGTCGAGTTCCAGCTTGTGCCAGAACGCCGCACTACCGGGAGTCCCTCGCTTGAGCGTAGCCTCCAGTTCTCCCGCTACTCGGCGCTCGTCCCTACCTTGGACGGCACGAGAAAAGGCGGTAATCCGGGCGGGCCACCCGCCAGTCGTTATCTCAAGTATACGCCGACGGAAGTCACTGTCTGCGGTGCGCACGTCTACTTCATCAAGCAATCGGTCAATAGCTGGCGCTGTCCATCGACGCAGTGCGAGGACAAGGTGCTTACCATCGAAAGGGTTTTCGATGGCATGGGAAAGCACTTCCCACGCGGCTTGTGGCCGCAATGTAAAGACAACTCGGAGCCAACGCTTGGTCGTGCGCTGGGCTCCACAATAGGCCGCTGCCTCTGCGAGGAGTGCTCCGTCCCGGGCTTGATCAGGCGAAAGCTCCGCAAGGCAAAGCATTCGCTCACATCCACGTGGCTGTGCAGATGTAAACTCGCTTAGCCAAACGGACAGGGCCTTCTTTCGAAGGGCTTCGGGAGGGATGGTGCCAAAAGCTCCGGTTTGGGGGCGCTGCTGGCGGACGATTCGCTCGAGCGCTGCTGGTAACAGCTCGACCTGGGTGGCAGCGGATCCCAATACGACAACCATGCTCGACTGTGGCTGAGTGAGCTGCCTCTCTTGCGCGTACGTGAGAGGGCTAAATGTAGGGGGGATAGAGCTGTCCAGCTTGACGTGATGGTGATCCGCGTCAAACGCCGCACGCGGCGAGGGCCGCTTAGATAGCTCTTCCAAGCGGGCAAGCACCTCATTGCCCGTACCAAGTAGACGCACCAAGTTAGGGCTGCGAAGGCGGTAGTTACCATGCGCGGTGCGAACGAGGACACCGAGGCCGACCATCTCGTCGAGCAGACCGCGCATCTCCTCTTGGTCCACACGCCGGAAGCCCGCTTCCCAGAATCCGCGGGCAAGAGCGAGAACGTCGTTAGTGGACATGCTCTCCGCGTATCCGCCGTGGTCCCCATCCTCGTGGTTGAAAACGTGGTGCGCAACCATCGACCACGCTACGGCTTGGTATCGCTCGTCGAGTGCAACCGTCCACTCGAAGCGGTCGCGGATGAGCTTACGCGTCTCCGGACGCCGATACACCTCTTCGACGTCGGCCTCACGGACGACATAGGGGGGATTCTGCTGAGGGTCGCCGCGAGTCTGGAGCAGGGTGACGAGTTCACGGCAGAAGAGTTGAATGAGCCCCGGGTGGTAGTTGGTGTAGCTAAGGATACGCAGGATGCTTCCGTTTCTCTCCTCGGCAGCGAAGCGGAAGCCGAGCGCGGCAAGGGGCTTACGCACAAGGGCGTCGGCATCCCTTGGTGAGAGTGGACCGACCAATTGCGCTTGGCCGAAGTGCGCGAGGGGCTGATTGGCAATGCCTTGGAACCGCTGCACATTGTGAAGACCTGCAAGGACGACTTTGCAGTGCCCAGGGCTCCGCGTCATCAAGTCCCTCAGGTGCTTCACTTGGTCGAAGTTGCGTTTTGCGTCGGCGTCGAGAAAGTTATCCGCCTCGTCGAGAAGGATAAGAAGTCGACGGGCCTGCGCACCGGCAAGACTTTCGGTTAACCGCCTGACGATTTCTTCCGGCTTGTCACCCTTCGCGGTTCCAGGAAGCACGTGCAGATGTTTGAGTTCTTCTGCTAGGCGCGGCCACAGATCCTCAGGAGCCCTGTCAGCGGCCGGGTCTCCAATGTCCTTGATGTCGATGCGAATAGCGACGTTGCGCTCATCCGCTTCGTTAAAACGCCTTGCCACGTGTTCAAGCAGGGCCGACTTGCCGAGCTGCCGCCCACCATAGACGAGGCAGGTGCCGTCGAAGGATGCGAGTTCGTTGGCCATTTCTTCTCGCCCAAAGAACATCTCCTTGGGGACCGAGGCGGACGCGCGCTGGCTATAGGGGTTGATGGCAGCGAATGGAAGTGCGCATTCGAAGAAGGCACTGAGACGGGCCCCGCTCTCCGGCATGGTGGCTAGGTAGAGGAAGAGCCACTCATCAATGACCACCGCAGCGGTCTTCTCTCGGCGGCATGTGAGGGAGAGCTGCCGACGACGGGCCAAGCCAAGCCGGCCGAAGTAGACGATAAGCGTACCTTCATCCGTGGAGCGAAGTTGGTTGATAACGCTTGACAAAACATCGGTACGTTCATGCTCCCATACGCAGATTACTTTGAGTCTTGAGTCAGCTCGACTTCCAAAGTGCGGAACCGGGCTTTGGCTGGCAGAGGTAAAAGCTGCACGAAGCGCAACCACTCGAGTGTCAGCATTCTCGCGTTCGGGCGCAACAGGGGCTCCGGTATCTGGGACGCGACGTAGGCCGATCCGCTCAAGGAGGGCCGGCATCTCTCGAAGCGCAGTGTGGAGATTGCCCCTTGCGGCCGCCATTGCCATCCACGCATCGAATTGTCCCTTCACCTCACGGCGCGTCTCGGCATGGGCGAGGACGTTAGAAACAATGACCTGCGCATGGCCTGGCGCTTGGCGCCCTTTAATGGACGCCATCTCGCGCTCGAAGTGGGGCAGTACTCGGATAAAGCTCTCAAGGTGGCGCAGTGCATCAACTTGGGGTGCAAAGAGCGCCGCGTCGAACTCGGTTCCCTTGTCGATGCTCTCGGTTAGAGCGGAGAGGAGTTCGTCCGCACTGCGGTAGTCTTCGGCTGCTAGTACCTCTTCGATACGCTGATTGGCATGCTCGCGTTGCTCTGCTGTCCAGAGCGTCGAAAGAAGCCGCGACCGCAAGGCTTTCCACCGCTCACGCTGTTTTTCGACTCCAAGGTGACGGGAAGCCGCGAGTTCAGCGAGGACCGATTGGAGGCGCTCCCCGGCGTAGGCAAAGTCCAAAGTGCGCTCGTCGACGAGTGACTCCAGCCGTTCAGCAGCCTCTGCGCGCCCTGTTTCCGAGAGCACTCCGTCAACCATCGCGCGTTCAATATCCGCCCTTGCCCGTGCCAGGTCGGTCTTGAGCGCTCGGCGGGACTCCTCTAGCGCCACGGTTATGCGTTCCTCTAGACGCGCGTGCAGTTCCTCATCTTCGACCGCCTCAAGGAGGGGGGGGAGGTAGCGAAAGTCGCGCTTTTCGACCCAGGCCTCAATGTTTTGCACCAGGGAGAGAGGGGACAGGACACGCTGTGCCAAGACGGGAGGAATAGAGGATAGCGCCGCGCCCCAATGCTCCCGCCCGTGAGCAAGCCGTACCTCCGGCACTAGGAGAAGCCGATACGCAAGGAGACTGTCTAATCCTCTGGATCCGTCGAGGAGCCGCTCGACAAGCGTGATGTCTGAGGGCAGGGATGGCGGGGGGGGAATCTCGGGACAATAGAGGACGGAGGCAAGCATGCGAATGGCTCGGGAAAGAGCCGCTGCGGCCGCTACCGTGGCGGCGCTATCCCGCTGAACCGCAGGTCCATCAAGCCAGTCAAGAATCGGCGGAGCGGAGACCGCTACACTGCGGCGCAAAGTCTGCAGTTGGCTCCAGAGCCAATCGCCTTCTCTCACCTTCTCATTTACGCGAGCTAGGTCGTACCAGCCAGTGACCCGCGCGCACGCTTCCTCGACGGCCGCGTGCAACCACTTCTGTGCTCTACCAACGATGGGTCTGGCATCCCCGAGCTTCTCGCTGGAAATGTGGGCAAGCTTCGCGTCTACGTAGGTCCGATCTCTCCAAAGACGCAGGTGTTCATCCACTAGTGACAGGTTGTCTCGGTCGTCTTCGGCTGCAGTGTCGAGCAGTTGCTTAAGTTCGCTGTCGCGCAGCAAGTGCATCCAGACGGTGGTGGCTCGGCTGTAACCACACCGCTTGAGGAGCGCCTGCTCCTGCCAGCGCTCAACCTCAGCAGCGACCGCCTTGAGTCGCTCCGCCCGTTCCGGCTCATTGGTGAGGACGACTTGGACATTCTCGGGAAGAGCGTAGCCTTCCTCGGCATAGCTTCGCACCGCGTCAACCAGCGTCTGCAGGTGGGGAGGTGTGTCGGGGATCGGCTCAAGCCAGCTCACCATCCCGCTGCTAGGCTCACGCAGCGCGGCAGGAAGCGCAGTAGCAAGTGCGAGCATTCGGCCTTCCTCGCTCGCTGGCAACGTGTGAGCCGTCGCTAGGTCGAACAGTCCCTGTGCCACAAGGGAACCGTCGCCCGATAGGTGCAGCGAGCCGACGAGCGCTTCCAGTAACCACGATGGCACGGCGGACTCGCGCCCGCGGGACTCCTCGGCTCGCGCCACCCAATAGGCGCCTGCCACATCGCCATCACGAATGAGTGCGTGGATGAAGAGGGCGTGCGACTCTTCGGTAGGATTTGCCAGCAGGAGGTTTGCTGCCTCCCTACGTGGGATCGGTGTGAGCTGACCGCTCCGCTTCTCCTGATGGGGCGCTACCTGCTCCGATTTTATCGACAGAATCTGAGAGAGCTGAGGAGTGAGCTCCCTTGCTGGCCCCTGTGCATACTCGCTGGTGACATCGAGATTTATGAGGGAAGGCTGCAGAGCAATGCTTGGTACGGTCTCCACTTGGGGACCATCAAATGGTTCCTCTGCAGCGGGAGATGGAGGAACGACGTCGTTCGCAACTGCCGCCTGCGCGACGGGCGCAATGGATATCTCTCTTGGGGGGACACTCGGTGCAAGCCCGCTGACCTGAGCCCCTCCCTTATGAGGGGCGTTCTCCCGTTGCTCCGGTGCGGCAGCCTCGCTTGCTTGTATATGCGGGCTAATGACCAATTGGAGGGGAGGTGTGTCCTCATTTGCAGGCTTGTCTGCGAAAGCTTGCGCTGCGGCGGCAGTTGCGTTGGGCGCAGTTTGTTCGCCGGGCTGAAATGCGTGTGTTATCAGGCCGTAGAGGCGGGCCACTTCCTCTTGGAGTGTCTTGACGTTCTCTAGTCGAGCAGCCATTTCCTCCAGTGTGGCAGGAGTGGGCTGGGTGAATATGACTTCAACGCGCTCAAGTAGTGCTGCTAGTAACTCAAGGTTCTCTGCGCATGCGTCTGCTGCTTTGGGGGAGCAGCCTTCTGGTCTCCACAGTTCGGGGTTGCCGGTGACCTTGAGGCGTTTCAGCGCTGAGTGCGCCATAGGCTTCTGCAGAGCTGCTAATCCTTGCGCTAATCGGGCGGTGCGAGCGGCAATGCGGACATCCCGTGCTTCTACTGTCGCTTGGCAGGTGTCGATGAATGTCTTAATGTCGGCCCATTCTGATGAGGAGTCATCAAGAGACTGAAGGCGTTCAATTGTCCCTGAGAGGAGACTAGAAAGGCTTGCTGTCAGTGACGTACCCTGTCGATCAGCCGCAGTGAAGTGGCGAGTTACGAAGGCAAGGTCTTTCGTGGCGCCCTCTCCCCCAGAAGCATCGGCAAGCAGTTCACCCGCTGCGGCATCGGAAGCGATGCGCTCAGGATGCGGCTCAGCGGTGCCTGGTACATTGGGTCCCTTAGGGGGAGATGCCTGCGAGGGGTCATGACTAGCTACTGCCTCATTCAAGCAAATGGCGAAGAGCATCAGCTTTGCATGCTCCAGAGGAACAGAAGCTTGGCTGGCAAGTTCTGTTGCCAGTTGCTCAAGTTCTTCTGCCTGCCACACTGCAGGCCAGTGAGGAGGCGGCGCGTGTTCAGATTCGCCGGCGCTTTGCTTCTCAATGGGATGGACGCGGCGTCCCTTCAAAGTCGCAAAGCTAAGGGCGCTGGTATGTAGTCCTCCGTTGGCATGCGCCCACACTGCCGTGGCGGCAAAGCCTAGTCTTGCTCCGGACTGCACGCCGCGGATACATGCGTTTGCGTTGCGCCTAAGAAGGGAAGAACTCAGCCTGCTGGCATCCCGCACCCCGCCAAGAGGGAGCCGGCTGCGCTGGAGAAATTGGAAGGCACTCTCGTTGAAGGCACTGCGGATGATTGGTGGAGCGTGCTCTCGGTGGGCAACAGCCGCCAGCCATACAGTGCTTGCCAGACTCTCACTCTTAAGCAAGTCCTGCAGCCGTACTTCCGTTCTCGTCGGCGACTGTTCTTCGCTCACGCGCGCTCCTCATTCGGCAATACGATGGAAAGTAGCCCAGTGCGATGGCTTAGCCTGCTTGTTTCGCCCTTGCTCCAACATCGATGCTCCTGCCGGGTTGCTACCTCTCTCGTGCTTACGCCTTAACCATAGTACAGGACCTCCGGTCATTGGTACTCGGTAAACTTTGTCTGAGGTGGGGTTGATCTGACTCGGTGGGGCTGCCGCGCTTCATTGCTCATTGGGTTATGCGGAGAGCGCCATCGAAGAAGATGCGTGAAGGAATTTGGCGGCGCGTCTTTCCCATGTTGTGCTTAGCGGACTGAGGGATGACCGAACAGGGCGGGCGGCATTCAGTTGAATTCGCATCGTCTCTGCAATGCCCGCTTGCCGAGTGAGAAAATCCCTCGATGCTGAGGTCGCATTCTTGGCTCTCTCAGCAGATGCCTATCGAAAGTTACTGGCAAAGATGCTTCGCGATAGCCTATTCGTTGAGACTGGCTGCGCTGGTGGGGTCTTGGGTGGCTCTAATGTGCGGTGCCTTTGATGGTTCTTCTTGGTCGAGTGTAGGCGCTGCAGAGTGACTTGATTCTAAATGGTTTCGGCATGTGGTGCCAAGATTATGGGAGGGTTATGGCATTCAGTCGCTTAGTATTCTCAGTTGCATGCGCGAGACTGCACTGGTTGCAGGATGATTAGAACGCTGAATATGGATCAAGGTCACCGCAGTTGGCCTCAGCGCTTCCGGGCGACCCGGACCTGCCGCACCATTCAGGAGTGCCGGATGGTGTTGGAGGCGACGCTCAAGAGGATGTCCGACGAGGTTTCCCCCCCAGGAAGCCCACTCCACAAGCTCCTGTTCCGGCTCCCGTCGCAATGAGGTCGCATCCTCGATGAATCGCGAGTTCTTCAGGCTGGATGATGATGTCTATGTCGCGGGACGCTGGCACCTGACCCATCCCGTTGATGCTCAAGGGCGCGAGCTTGCCGAGCCCTGGCGCTTCACGGACGGGACGAAGGTCGAGGTACCCGAGCGGCTGCGGGTCCCCATCAAGCTCCCAGGGCGGGCGCTGGACTTCACCATGGCGGGCCTGGGCATCCCCGTGGTTCACGTCAAGGTGGCTTCCGTCTTCACGGAACTGGCTCCCGACAAGGTGCAGTTGCTTCCCGTCGATGTTCCAGGCCAGCCGGAGCAGTACCTCATCCTCGTGGCGGCACAGCGCATCCGGTGCATTGATGAGCAGGCGTCCACGGTGCAGTTCTGGAGGCCCGAGGATGGGCTTCCAGACAAGGTGGGGCAGTACTACTCCGTCGATGACCTGCGCATCGATAGGGCGAAGGCCGGGGATGCCAGGGTGTTTCGCCCCCAGGGGTGGGAAGTCGCCCTGATTGTCTCCGCGGACATCAAGGCAGCGCTCGAGCGTGTGGGGGCGACCGGAGTGAAGTTCACGGCGGTGTGAGGTGGGCTCCCGAGAATGACCTGGTGCGCGAGACGTGATGCGCCACGCTTCGCCGTAACGCGCCAAACACCTCTGTTGAGCGCCAGACGCCCACGCCTCCCCGTGGGTCACTACTCCCTCCCCGGGGCCGGTGAGACCTTGCCATCCCGGAAAGCACCGGCAGCGAGGCGCTGCTTGTGAGCTCCGGCCCAGGACCCTGGGGGGGACCGGATGATCGACGAAGTCGATCAACGATTGAAAGCGTGGGTGGGCCGCATTGCTGGCGACGTCCCCGTGTATCTGGGCGTGCCGGACCGCGAGTCCCTCGAACGAGGCGTGTGTCTCTACCTCCTGGAGCTCGGCCCCGCGCCTCCTCCTCGCGGCGGCGGCCGCGCGCCCCTTCAAATCTCCGTCTGCTACCTCGTCACCGCCGGCGCCGAGTCACCCGAGCGCGCGCACCGCCTCCTCGGCGAGCTGGTCTTCTCCGCCATGGAGGAGGCCGACTTCGACGTGGAGCTCACCCCCGTGCCCACCACCATCTGGGCCGGACTGAGGACCGCGCCGCGGCCCGGCTTCCGCCTGCGCGTCCCCGTGCGCCGCGAGCGCCCGCAGCCCGTCGTCCACCGCGTGCGCTTCCCCGTCGTCACCCAGGCGATTCCCGCCGAGGCGCTGCTCGGCTGCGTCGTGGGCCCCGGTGACATCCCCATTCCGGGCGCGCTCGTGGAGCTGCCGACGCTGAACCTCACCACGCGCACGGACGCCAAGGGCTGCTTTCGTTTTCCCCGCGTGCCGCCAGTGGCCACGCTGGGGCGGCTGGAAGTGCGGGCGAAGGGGGAGGTGCTCGCGTTGGGTTCAGAGGCCCTCGCCGCCGAACCCCAGCCGCTGCTCATCCGCCTGCCGCTGAAGGAGGAATGACGTGCCGAACTACCTGACGCCAGGCGTCTATGTGGAGGAGGTCTCCAGTGGGACCCGCTCCATCCAGGGCGTGGGAACCACCACCGCCGCCTTCGTGGGCCGCGCACCCGCCGTGGGCGCCCGTCTCCACGAGGCCGTGCCCGTCAACGGCTGGGCCCAGTTCGTGAAGGAGTTCGCTCCTCCCGGCACCCCCGGCACCGCGCTCGCCCGCGCCGTGTATGGCTTCTTCGAGAACGGCGGCCGGCGCTGCTTCATCGTCAACATCGGTGACAGCGAGAGCGTGGTGGGTGATGCCCGCAAGCGCCAGGGCGTGGCCGTGCTCGAGGAGGTCAGCGAGGTGGCCATGGTGGCCGCCCCCGGCTTCGCCACCCCGGCAGCCTGGGACGCGCTTCTGAGCCACTGCGAGAAGATGAGAGACCGCATCGCCATCCTCGACGCACCCGAGGACGTGGACGACGTGGGCCGCCTCACCAAGGTGGCCACGGGCGACGCGGGCGGAGGGCTCCACCCCCGCCCCTCGGACCAGGGCTACGGCGCCTTCTACTACCCCTGGTTCTCCACCCCGGACCCGCTGGGGGACGGCAAGACGTTGGTGAATGTGCCGCCGTCCGGCCACATGGCGGGCATCTACGCGCGCACCGATGTCACCCGCGGCGTCCACAAGGCTCCCGCCAATGAAGTCGTGCGCGGCGCCATGCGGCTGGTGCGCGACGTGACGCCGGAAGAGCAGGGCGAGCTCAATCAGGTGGGCGTCAACTGCATCCGCTACTTTCCGCGCGGCGGCATCCGCGTGTGGGGCGCGCGCACCGTGGCGCCCCCCGACAACAGCGAGTGGCGCTACATCAACGTGCGCCGGCTCTTCAACTTCGTCGAGGAGTCCATCGCCCTGGGCACCAACTGGACGGTGTTCGAGCCGAATGACCACACGCTGTGGAACTCGCTCAAGCGCGACGCGAGCGCCTTCCTGCTGCGGCTGTGGCGCGACGGCGCGCTGATGGGCCGCACGCCCGAAGAGGCCTTCTTCGTGCAGTGCGACGAGCAGACGAACACGCCGGAGACCATCGACGCCGGCCAGGTGTTCGCGGTCATCGGCCTGGCGCCGGTGAAGCCCGCGGAGTTCATCATCTTCCGCATCGGCCAGCACGCGGGTGGCGCGGAAGTGGAGGAGGTGTCCAATGGCTGAAGCCAAGGCTCCCGAGGCCGCGCCACCCGAGCAGGATGCGGGCGCGCAGCCCGGCGCGCTGGTGAACCCGTTTCGCGACTACAACTTCAAGCTGCTCATCGACGGAGTCAACGAGGGACACTTCCTCTTCTGCTCCGAGGTGCAGGTGAAGGTGGAGGCCCTGCGCTACCGCGAGGCAGGTGCCGGGGCGGTGGTCCGTCGGCTGCCGGGCCCCATCTCCCACGGAGATGTCGTCCTGCGCTGCGGCTTCACCCAGTCACCGGAGCTGTGGACCTGGTTCCAGGCCACCATGAGCGGGACGCCGCTGCGCAAGAACGTCTCCATCCTCATGCTCGACGTCGATGGGCTGACCGAGCGGCTGCGCTGGAACCTCAACGAGTGCTGGCCGTCGGAGTGGAAGGTGCATCCGTTGGATGCGCTCGGCCATGACATCGCCATCGCCTCGCTCACGCTCGTCTACGAGTCCCTCTCCCGTGGCTGACAGCCTCCTGACATCGGAGCGCGGGGCCTGGGTGCGCACCGTGGCGCGCTGGATGAAGGCGTGGGCGGACTCCGTGCTCGACGCGGAGGCCCGGCCCGGCTCCACGGCGACGTCCACGGTGGCGCCGCGCCCGGAGTCTCGGGACTCCACCTCGGGCTCGCGAGGTGCCGCGAGCACGCCGGTCCCCGCCGTCGCAGCCGCGCCGGCCCCTTCCATGGCGGCCACGCCCGAGGACAGCCTGGAGTCCCTGGAGGCGCGCTGGCTCCGGGACATCGAGGCCCGCCGCCGGGTCCCCATGGCGGATTGGGCGGGGCGCGTGACGAACGGAGCGACCCACCCGCCGCGAGGCGAAGGGCCGTCGCGCGAACCCCGCGTGGCGCCTCCGCCTTCGCGCCAGCCGGTGGACGCTCGCGGGGCGCCGCCGCCTTCGCGCCAGTCCGAGGACGCACGCGGGCGATGCCGCCCTCGCCTCGGACGGAAGACGCGCGTCCCTCGTGGGGCCCGATGCCGCTGGTGAGCCGCCTGTCGGAGCGAGGGCACCGGTCCATGGCTCCGCCTCCAGACCGCTTGATGACGCGGGCCTGGGACGGTGAGCCCGCTGCATCGCCAGTGCCGCCTCGCCGCGCCCTCAAATCGGAGCCGCCGCCAGCACCCGCCTCCGGGCAGGCCCGGTTCGCCGTCTCGGAGTCCTCACCGGTACCGCCGGTGCGGGGGGACTCGTGGGGGCTCGGGCCGGAGCTGGCCAGCGCCTTCCGGGCACCGCCCGTGACACCCGCACGGACGCCTCCGCGTCCGATGTTTCGCCCGCACCTCACGCCGTCCCTGGACCAGGAGCGCGTGGCCGCCAACACTCGCGTTCCGGAGCCCCGCTCGCCGTGGAGTGAGGTCCCTTCCTTCGCGGACGTGGCCTCCACGCGGGCGCCCTCGTCCGCGCTCCATAGGGGGCCGCCCCAGGCTCGCGAGACGTCCGGGGCCTCGGTGCCCGAGCGGACGCCACCAACGTCGGGGCTCCCACGGTTCCGGCTGCTCTTCCTCGACGGGGACCCTGTCTCCGCGCAGGAGCCTCGCCGTGGCCGGTTCGACCTGCCGACGGATGACGTCGCCTGGGATGGCGCCCAGTCCTCCCTGGCCTGGGGCCGGCGCGAGCCGGAGCTTCCTTCCGCCGCGCCGAACGTCTTCCCCTCGTTGGTGGGCGAGCCCCGCTCCACCGAAGCCGCGCCCGCGTCAGGCCCCTGGCCGGAGCTGCCTCCGGCGCCAACGCCGGAGAGCGCGGAGGCGGTGGTGGAGCTGCGCCAGTGGGAGCGGCGTCGCCGGCTGGACCGTGAACAGCGAGGCGACTGATGGAGCGCGTGGCCTTCCTCATCGAGCCTGGCGGCGAGCGCATCGAGTGTCTGCTCAATCCCGAGACGCTCGTCGTGCGCCGGGTGGCGGGCCTGCAGCCGAGGCGCGCGCTGGGAGGCTCGCTGCCGTGGGGCGGCCCCGGGGACGACCCGCTCCTCTTCACCGGCGGCGGCAGCACCGAGCTGACGCTGGACCTGCTCTTCGACGTGTCGCTGTCCGGCTCCACCGTCCAGACGGAGGACGTGCGCGAGCTCACCGCGCCGCTGTGGCGGCTGGCGGAGAACGGCCTGCGCGAGGACGGCAGCATGCGCCCGTCGCTGGCGCGAATCGTCTGGAGCAAGTGGCTCAACTACCTCGGCGTGGTGGCGGCGGTGGCCGAGCGCCTGGAGCATTTCACCGCCAGCGGCGCCCCCCGGCGCTCGTGGCTGCGCATGCGCCTGTTGCGCGTGGAGGACGAGTCCGGCCCCCGCGAGCCCGTGCTGGAGCAGGAACCGCCGGACCCGGACGCGGTGGCGGCGGCGCTGTCTCCGGAGGACTACGAGGCGCACACGGTGCTCGGCGCGAGCGAGGAGGAGGGCGCACCCGGCGGACAGCGCCTGGATGAAATCGCCTTCCAGCGCTACGGCGACCCGTCGCTGTGGCGCCTCATCGCCGCGCTCAACGGCATCTCCGACCCCAACAGCCTTCCGGCGGGGCAGGTGCTGCAGCTGCCCACGGCCGAGGCGCTCCGGAGGGTGATGTGAGCCGGATGCGCGGACTGCCCGAGCTGCGAATCGAAGCGGGAGGCACGCTCCTTCCGGTGGCGGACCTGCGCAGCCTGTCCTCCGTGCACGTGCAGCAGCGGCTGGCGATGCCCGCGCAGTGCGAGCTGACCTTCACGGACCCTCGCGGCACCCTGGCCTCCTCCGGCATTCCCCCGGGCACGTCCCTGCGGGTGGCGGCGGCGTCGGGCACCGACGACCTCTTCCTCGGTGAGGTCACGGCCGTGGAGTACGTCCACGCCACGGGCGGCGCGCGCGAGGTGCGGGTGCGCGGCTATGACGTGCTCCACCGCCTGCGCAAGCGCCAGCCGGTGCGCGCGCACGTGCAGGTGACGCTGGAGGACCTGGCGCGGGAGCTGGCCTCGGGGCTGGGGCTCTCCGTCCAGGCGGCGGCCCCCGGGCCGCTGTGGCGCCACCTCATCCAGCATGGCCAGTCCGACCTGGACTTCCTGGTGGAGCGCGCGGACCGCTGCGGCCTCTACCCCGTCGCTGCACGGCGACACGCTGCGGCTGGTGACGCTGGAGGGCGAGGGCAGCCCCGGTGCCGCCTGCTCCTGGGCGCGAGACGCTGCTGGAGGCCACCGTGGAGGTGAACGGCGACG
>JBKGHK010000689.1:0-5339 GCA_046520375.1 Pyxidicoccus sp. 3LFB2 | reverse complement strand
CCGGGAGACGGTGGCGAGCAGCTGCGTGCGGCGATGGCGCCGGGAGACGGTGGCGAGCAACTGCGTGCGGCGCCGGGAGACGGTCGCGAGGAGCTTGCCGCGTTCCTGCACGAGCTGTTCGACGAGGACCGCATTCGCGGCGCGGACCCCGCATCCCCACCCTGGCGGAGCTGCGGGCCCGGGCCGAGGCGGCCGCGAGGCTGGAGGCCCTGCCTCCGGAGTCGGAGCAGCCGGAGGAGGACGCGGCGCCACGCCCGGCGTCGCCGACGCGGTTCATGCCGCACTCGCGGATGATGATTCTCTTCGGGGGCCTGCTGCTGCTCCTCGTCTCCGCGGTGCTGTCGCGCGTGGCCAGGACGCGCGAGTCCTTCGTGGAAGAGGTGAAACAGGTCGCCCACACGGGGACGGAGCGCGCGGGGACGTGCCTCGCGCGCGGCGCCGGAGAGCGGGTGCCGGTGCAGCTCACGCTGGATGGCCAGGGCCGTGCGGAGGCGAAGGTGGCCGGCCCCCTCGCGGGCACCGTGGCGGCGCGTTGCATCGAGGATGCGATGTCGGCGCTCCCCTATCCCCGGAAGCGCGGCCTGCCGGTGACGGTGGAAGTCGCCGCCGACGGGCCGTGAACCGGCCCACCGTTCAAAGCGAGGCGCTCTTCATGAGCGCCGTGCCGTCTCAAGCCAGACGCTCTTCCCCGACGCCACTGCTGCGGAAGTAGTCGGTGAGCTTGGAGCCGGCGTCCGGTCCTCGCGCCACCGTCGTGGGCTTCGTGCCCGTCACCGCCTCGACGGCCTTCTTGAAGATGAGGGGCAGGGCCGCACCCACGATGAGGTACTGGCGCGCGGGGAGGTCTCCTTCTCCCGCGAACCACGCCCAGCCGGCCACGCCCGAGCCGACAATCATCAGGCCGGTAATCACCCAGTACGGCACGGAGCGGATGAGCTGCTTGTAGCGCGGCGTCGACAGGTGCTCGCGCAGCCCGTACCAGTGCAGCAGTTCCTGGAGCGCACTGCCCAGCGCGCCAACGAGGATGATTTGAAGCGTGCTCATGAAGGTCTCCCGGTCCTGGCTTCCAGGGGGCAGGAGTGCCGCCCCGGGAAGATGTGACGCGGAAGCACTGCTCCCCCGCCCGCTCAGGAGCCGGGGGTGCCGGGCTTCTCCACCCGCGTGAGCAGGCCGGTGAGCCCCTCGAAGGTGGCGTTGCCCACCTGGTGCAGGCCGAAGCCCCAGAGGAAGGCCGTCATCCCCGCGCCAAAGCCGCCCCACGTGGGCGAGAAGACGTTGAGGAGCTGGAGCCCCAGCGCCACCGCCACCCCGGTGAGCAGCAGCAGCACGCCCAGCTCCACCATCCACATGTGGCGCGGCGCCGGCAGCGTCATCCCCTCGAAGTCTCCCAGCGCGGGCGGGCCGGAGGGTGCCTCCGGCAGGGTGGGGATGACGCCTCCCGTGGGAGCCCCGGTGCTCGTCGGGGGCAGCCTGCCGGCGACCTCGTCCCCTCCCGCGAAGCCCTCCAGGATGCCGCCGCTCGCGGCGCGGTAGGGCTGCTGGTAGCGGGTGAAGGCGGCGCGCGCCTCGTCGTAGACCACCGCCGCTTCGTGCGGCGAGTTGGCGGACAGAAAGCCCATGGCCCCGTCCAGCGTGTCGTCGATGCCCTTCAGCGTGCTCCGGTGCGCCTCCGTCGTGGCGTCCTCCTGCGCGGCCTCCACTTCGCGCCGCAGCTCGGTGATGAGCTGGCGCACGTAGATGGCGTGGGCACCCTGGTACATGCGGAAGGCCTCATCCACGCTCGCATCGGCGCGAGAGCGGGCCTGGCGCAGCCGCTCCTTCACGTCCGTCGTCAGCTCCAACCACTCCTCTTCGGTGAAGCCACGCGGGGGCAGCGGCGCCGCCACGGCCGTGGACAGCTCCGCGCACAGGATGTCGAAGTAGGAGCGACGGGCCAGCTCGAACTGCTGCCGCGCGGTGCCCAGGTTCGCGCTCTTGAGCTTCGCCCGGACGCTCTGGAGCAGGGGCAGCAGCTCGTACGTGAGCCGCAGGCCCAGCGGGTCCCTGCCCCGCTGCTTCGACAGCACGGTCGCCTGCCGCTCGATGTCCAGCAGCTGTGCCTCCAGCGCCGCCCTCGCCAGCCCTTCCACGTCCAGCTCCCGCACCGCCTTGAGCTGCGCGGCAAGCTGCTCCGTGGACGCGTCCTCGCCACGAAGGGAGACCTCCACCGAGGCCAGCAACCGGCTCGCCTCCTGCGGGCGCACGTCCTCGGGCAGGGCCCCCAGCGTGCGCGAGGCGGCGCACCAGGCCTCGTAGAGGCGCAGCCGGGGCTCCACGCCGGCAAGCTCCGCGTCGCCCACGCGGATGCCCCGCACCGGCTTGCGAATCTCCGACACGAGCGCGTCGAGCTGCGTGCGCAGCGCCCGGCCCACCTCCAGCCCCTTCTCGTCCTGGCCCGTCATGAGCGACTGGAGCCGGCGGCGCAGTGCCAGCGCCCGCTGCAGCCGCTGCGCCCGGGGACGGATGTGCTGGGTGTACAGGCGCACCGCGTAGGACGAGAGCGCGCCAGCGCGATGAGCAGCGCGCCCCACGTCCACGGCGAGCGAACCCAGATGGTGAAGGTCTGCTCCACGGGCGTACCCGCCGGCACGGCCAGCCGCACCGAGCCGGTGTACTCGCCCGGCCCGTCCAGCCCGCGCAGCGTCAGCAGCAGCGCGCCGCTGCCGTGGGCCTCCACGGGAATGCCCTCGCGCAGCGTCGCCACGTCCTGGGCGTTTGCCTCCGGCACCGCGCCTTCCAGCGCGAAGTGGGCGCTGTCCAGGTGCGGCTGAATCAGGGCCGTGCCCAGGTCCGGTGCCTTGCGCTGGAGCTGGAGCAACTGGGGCGTGGACATGCGCCCGGCCACCCCCGCCGTCTCCTTGAAAGGCAGCCGCACGGTGGCGTCCACCGGCTGGAAGCCCCAGCCCGAGGACACCACGGCCGGGGACGTGGCGACGAACTGCACGGTGGGCGCCGCCTGCACGCGGGTGACGAGGAGCGAGGCCGTCTCGCGGCCGCCCGCGTGGATGAGCACCACCTGTCCCGTGTAGTCCCCCACCGACGGCAGCCGCCCGGTCAACTCCAGCGTCAGCGGCTGGCGCGCGGAGATGGCCGCTGGGGTGCCTGTGGCCGGCGTCCCGCCCACCGTGGCCGTCAGCGGCACCTGCACCCCGTCCTGGGACTGGAGCGGGTCCACCAGCACCGTCACCCCGCCGGGGAGCGCGTCATCGATGCCGCCCACTGGGAGCGCGGATGGGGGGGCGGGCAGCAGGTCCACGCGCAGCACCTGCCGGAAGTCCTCGGACGTCGTGCGCAGCCGCACCTCGTTGCTGGCATTGGAGCCCGCCACGCGGAGCCGCGACTGCGCCTGGACGGCGCCCCATGGCGCGAGGAGCAGCAGGGCCAGGGCCAGGTGCGCGAGGCTCGCGCCGGAGCCGGGGACGACGGAGCGGGCGGAGACGGGTGCCATCCACCGACGATAGCAGGCACGCCCCACGGCTCCAGTTCACGCCCCGCCGGACACTGCTCACTTCCAGCCCAACACCTCGAGCAGCTCCGGCGCCAGGCTGGCGCGGATGGTGTCGGTGGGGATGCCCTCGTTGTGGCCGGGCGAGGACGGCATGCGCGGACCGCCGCTGTGGTGCAGCGCGGCCAGCCGCAAATCCTGGGTGAAGCAGGGCGCGCCGGACGAGCCCGGCCCGGTGCAGGCCCGGTACGTCACGCGCGTGCGGGACGGGTTGACGCCCAGGAACTCGTCCACGGCCACGCTCATGGGCTGGCCCTCCGGGTGCTGGACGATGAGCACGAGGCTGCCGGAGGTGAAGGGCTCACGCGTGGAGGGCAGCTCCAGCCAGCCCCGGGGCTCGCCATCCACCTGCGCTTCGCCGGGCACTCCCTCCACCTGGAGGAAGGCGTAGTCCAGCTCGTTCGCGGTGGCCTCGCGGGGCCGGGGGTGCATCAGGTCCGCGGGGCTGTAGCGGCTGTGCGCCAGGCACTTCGTCACCCGGTACACCGTGCCCGCCTGGAGCAGCGTGCGGTCCGGCAGCACCTTGTGGCCGAAGCGCACCCGCAGCGACTCCAGCAGCTTGTTCTCGATGACGTGGAAGTTGGTGAGGACCACGTTGGGCGAGACGAGGAAGCCGGTGCCCAGCGCCGCGCCCACCTGCGGCTCCACGCGGCACACCTGCCGTTCGATGGAGGCCAGCCGCCGTCGCCACGCGTCCGGCGTGGCCGAGGGGCCCGGGCCGAAGATGCGCTCCAGGCTGACGCGGGGAATGCTGCGCTGCGCGGAGGCGAGGTAGCCCAGCACGATGTGGAGCAACCGGGGGTGACGGGGCTGGGCCCGGTACGCACCCCTCACCAGCTCCGGCGTCCACCCTTCGGATTCCGCCTGGTGGATGAGCGCGAAGAGGCGTTCCCGGGCGCTGCTGGAACCCGGCACCCGACGCAGCGCCTGTTCCGATGGAAGGGCGCTGGTCAGCACCCGCAGCAGCTCGTCTCTGTCCGCGCTGTCGAACTCCATGGTGGTCACCCGGGACGAGAAACCCCACGAGGCGGGCCGGCCTCGCGACTCTCACCAAAATCTGCGGCATCCCAGCAGTGAATTCATGGGGGGCTGCTGGGACGGCCAGTGCTTCAGGGCAGCTGACGCTGGCGAGCAGACACTTCCCGGAGGCCTTGTGTCCATGGCAGTGCCCTGGAGGGCAGGGGTGTGACGATCACCTCACCGCCCATATAGTGGGTGGTACGTAGGAAATGAGGTCGGGCCGCGCCAACACCCTCAGCGACGAGGCGCCCCCCTGCAGCGTGCCGGCCAGCGTGGGGATGACGCGGAAGCGCGCCTGGAAGGCCTCGCCCGCGCCCCGGGGCGGCAGCTGCAGCGTCACGGCGCCGTCCTCGGCGTTCCAGGACGTCACCCGGCCCTCGGACACCAGCGCATCGAGGCTGGCGGAGTCCACCTGCACACCGGCAGGCAGCCCATGGCGCAGCTCCAGCGCGAGGCCGGACGGGGTGGATGCCTCCACCACCACCTCGGCCGGCTGGCCCACCTTCGCCTCGGAGGGGCCCTTCACCACCAGCTCCAGTCCGCCCTGCGACGCCTGCTTCCACGGCACCGCCGCGGCCAGCGCCAGCGAGTAGCCGAGCCCCGGCACGGCGGGCTCGGCGCGCACCGCCCACGTGTGCGTCCCGCCCGAGCCCGGTGCCGCCGCTTCCAGAGCCAGCACTCGCGCAGCGCCTTCGCGTCATACGTGCCCTCGGTGATGACCTGGCCGTCGCGCTCCAGCACGATGCGCACGCTGGCGGGCAGCGCTCGCGAAGAG
>JBKGHK010000688.1:0-5351 GCA_046520375.1 Pyxidicoccus sp. 3LFB2 | reverse complement strand
CCCGGGAGGTGGCTCGCGAGACCGCCGTGCTGCTGGCCGCCGGCCAGGACGCGCCCGAGCCCGCCCACGAGGCGCTGGAGGAGGAGCTGCGCGCCTACGAAGAGGCCGTGCGCGTGGGCCTCAACGGCCGGGTGGCGGTGGTGGGCAGCAGCGAGGCCGTCGCCGTGCTGAAGGAGCACGGCTTCGAGACGCTGGAGCTGCCACCCTATGCCCCCGAGTTGGAAGGCGTGGACGTCGTGGTGGTGGAGACGGGCGACCCGCAGTGGCGCACCCTCGCCGAGCGGCTCCAGCGCCAGCCGCCGGACGTGCTGCTCCTGGCCAACCCGCAGGCGGACCTCGGGGACCTGCTGGAGGCGATTACGCTCCGCATGGACCTCGTCGGCTTTGGCAGCACCCAGGGCGCCAGCGCGCTGCCGGAGAAGGTGCGGATGCTGCTGCTGCGCCGGGGCGTGCAGAAGGCGCAGGACCGGCTGGCCACCGCGCTCGCGACCTTCCGTCAGAGCATCCCCGTACCGCCGGCCTGAGAGGAGGGGAGCGGGCAGGCTCTGCCCGCAGACCCTGCCAGACAGCCGCGCCTCGCGCCGCCCCGAGTACCGGGGCGTGTGCCCGCACGGCCGGGGTTGCGGAGCCCGCAAAGCAGAACGCCCACCTTCTTTTCAGAAGGTGGGCGTCTGAGTGACCCTGCCGGGATTCGAACCCGAGTTTGAGCCGTGAGAGGGCTCCGTCCTAACCACTAGACGACAGGGCCGATACTGTTTCAACCGGTGCTAACTGCCGCTGCTTCCTACATTTTCCGTCGCCCCTCGTCAACCATTCCTTCGTGCTGCTGGTTGCTTCGGACCGCCGGTTGCTGCGAGCTGGGGAACTAGGATTCGAACCTAGATAAGCAGAGTCAGAGTCTGCTGTCCTGCCGTTAGACGATTCCCCAAGAACTGCGGCGCTTCTCTACCAACACCGCCTCGGGACTGCAACAACTTCGAGGGGGCGTTTCCTTCTTCCAGCCCGCTGCTTTCTGCCTGCTGCTACTTCTTCTTCGGAGCCTTGGTTTCAGGCTTCTTCGCCGGCCTGGCTGCCTGCTGGGTCGGCACGATGTAGATGCGAACCTCGTCGTTCGCCTCGTAAATGTTCAAGCCCGCGAAGTTCTTCCCCGAGGGATTGGTGATGTGGACTGCCTTCACGCCCGGCTGGTTGACGATCTGCCGGCGAGGGTAGTTCGACGTCGAGTACACCGCCCGGTAGTACTCGAGCGTGGCCTCGAAGTCCCGGGGCGCCCGGTAGCGGTTCTCGCCAACCTTCTGCGAGCCGTCCGGGAGCTGCGCGCCGCTCACCACCTCGGCACCCGCCACCGTGGCCCAGAGCGTGAACAGCGCCGCCCCGAGCGGGCGCGCCTTATAGAAATGGCGATTCAGGCTGTCAAGCGCTCGCATCATGGCTCCGAAAGATAGGTGCCGCATCCTCTGACGTCCACCGCTACCTGCGCCTGACGTTCAGCCCCGGGCGAGCGCCGCGTCGATGCGGCGCAGGGCCTCGTCCCGGCCCACCAGCAGCAGCGTCTCGCCGATGCCCGGACTGGTGGTGTTACCGGTGAGCGCCACGCGTACCGGCTGCGCCACCTTGCCCATGCCCACGCTGGACGCCTCGCTCACCGTCTTCACCACGCCGTCCAGCACCTCCACGTTCCACTCGGGCAGGGCGGTGAGCGCCTCGCGCACCTTGCGCAGCAGGCCGAGCGAGTCCCCGGTGAGGTGCTTGGCCGCGGCCTTCTCGTCCAGGGTGACGCCGGAGCGGAAGTAGACGTTGGCGGCGGTGGTGGCCATCTCCACGAGCGTGTTGGAGCGCTCGCGCAGCGCGCGGACCAGCGGCACCAGGCGCGCGTCCCCCTTCGCCTGGATGCCCTGGGCCTCCAGGAAGGGCAGGAGCCGCTCGGCGACGGTGGCCTCGGGGAGCAGCTTCATCCACTGCTGGTTGAGCCACAGCAGCTTCTTCGGGTCCCACACGCCCGAGGTGCTGCCCACGCCGGTGAAGTCGAACCACTCCACCATCTGCTCGCGGGAGATGACCTCGTCGTCGCCGTGGCTCCAGCCCAGGCGGATGACGTAGTTGAGCAGCGCCTCCGGAAGGATGCCGTCCTTCTTGTGCTCCATCACGTCCGCTTCGGGGTGATACCGCTTGGAGAGCTTCTTGCGGTCCGACGCGAGGATGAGCGGCAGGTGGGCGAAGTCCGGCGGCTGCCAGCCCAGCGCCTGGTACAGCATCAGCTGCGGGAAGGTGGAGTTGACGTGCTCCTGGCCGCGCGCGACCAGGGTGATGTCCATCAGGTGGTCATCGATGACGCAGCCGTAGTTGTAGAGGGGGATGCCGTCCGCGCGCAGCATGACCCAGTCATCCAGGTCCGAGTACGGCTTGGTGATGACCCCCAGCGCCTTGTCGTCGAAGGAGACGGAGCCCTCGCCCGACGGCATCTTGAAGCGGATGACCGCGTCCTCCGCGCGCTTGCCCGGAGGCGGCCCCTTCAGCTCGCGGCAGGTGCCCGGGTACTTGAAGGCGCCGCCCGCCTTCTCCGCGGCCTCGCGCTGGGCCTTCAGCTCGTCGCGGGCGCAGTAGCAGTGGTAGGCCTTGCCCTCGGCGAGCAGCCGGTCCGCGTGCTCGCGGTAGGTGTCCAGCCGCTGCATCTGGAAGTAGGGGGCGTGCGGGCCTTCCTTGCCGGGGCCCTCGTCCCAATCGATTCCCAGCCAGTTCAGCGCGTCCAGGATGGCCTGCACCGACTCGGGCGTGGAGCGTCCCTGGTCCGTGTCCTCGATGCGGAGGATGAAGGTGCCGCCCTGGCGCCGGGCCTGGAGGTAGTTCATCAGCGCCGTACGGGCGCCACCGATGTGGAGGAAGCCAGTGGGCGAGGGAGCGAAGCGGACGCGAAGGGCGGAGGGCATACAGGCGCGCGGATTAGCAGGGAGAGGGTAGGGGGTCAACGCAGTCAGCCGTTCTGGAAGACATGCGGCGGCGGTCCGTTGGGGTAGGCTCGGGGCCCAGGGAGAACGCGTATGTCCATTCGTCAGGTAGTTCGCACGTTGCTGCTGGCGGCCCTTCTGGGGGCCCTGCCGGCGAGCGCCACCACCCAGCTTGCCGTCGACCTCTCCGGGCTGGCCCGGGGCGCCGATGCCGTCGTCCATGGCGTCGTCCGGCGGGTGGAGAGCCGCTGGAGCGGTGACAAGATGCGCATCATCACCGACGTGGAAATCCAGGTGACCGAGTCCCTCAAGGGGCAGCCAGGCGGCACGGTGCTCGTCACCCAGCCCGGAGGCCGGGTGGGGGACGTGGGCCAGGTGGTGCACGGCCTGGCCTCCTTCGCCACGGGCGAGGAGGTGGTGGTGTTCCTGGAGAAGCGCGGCGCGCGCGCCTTCCGCGTGTCCTCCATGGCGCAGGGCAAGTACCAGGTGAAGCGTGATGCGGGCGGCAAGGCGGCCCTGGCGGTGCCGGAGGCCTCGGAGGCGCTGCTGCTGGACCCCGTCACCCGCAAGCCGAGCGCCAGCGCCCTCAAGCCGCTGACGCTGGAGCAGCTGAAGGCGGCCGTCCACGCCGCGCTCCAGTCCGCGCCCGCGCAGAAGGGGCAGACGCCGTGATTGCACTCGCCCCGTTGATGATGGCCCTGACGCTGGGCCAGTCGGACCCGTACGTGCGCAGCCGCGTGGACGCGGGCGACACGCGCACCCAGTGCCTCTTCTGGACGACGCCGACCGTCACCTGGAACCAGAGCACCTACGGCAACCCGGACACCGAAGGGGACTCGGAGTTCGTGGCGATGCGCAACTCCTTCAAGAGCTGGCAGGACATCTTCGCCCAGTGCGGCAACCTCACGCTGGTGGAGGGCCCGCGCGTGGACGAGCGCGACGTGGGCTACAAGCGCGAGGGCGACAACCTCAACCTGGTGCTCTTCCGCGACAGGGACTGCAACACGGTGGTGCCGGCGACGGACGCGTGCTGGGAAGAGGAGACGTGCGCCAACGAGTACGACTGCTGGGAGGATGACGACAACACCATCGCCATCACCCTCACCACGTACGACGAGCGCTCGGGCATCATCTACGACTCGGACATCTCCTTCAACGCGGCGCGCTTCTCCTTCACCACGGCGAACGGAGGCACCTGCTTCCCGCCGGTGACGACCAACTGCGTGGCCACGGACGTGCAGAACACGGCCACGCACGAGATTGGCCACTTCATCGGCCTGGACCACACGCGCGCGCAGGGCTCCACCATGAACCCGAGCGCCCCGCCCGGCGAGCTGTCCAAGCGCACCGTCGACACGGGCTCGCGCGACTTCGTCTGCGCGGTGTACCCCAAGGGCAGCGAGAGCCAGGCGTGCCTGCACCCCGAAATCGACGACGAGCTGGGGCCCAAGGGCAGCACGGGCTGCGCCGCCACCGGCTTCGGCCCGGTCGCCGTGCTCCCCGCGCTGGCCGCGTGGGCGCTGGGCCTGGCGCGCCGCCGTCGCCAGGAGGGCCGTCGGTGAAGACGCCGCTCCTGGTGCTCACGGCCGCGCTGCTCGGGTCTTCCCCCTCGCTCGCTCAAGAGGGGGAGGATATGCCCTACCGGCGCACCGTGGTGCCGGGGCGGCCGCTGTGCCTCATGTGGCCGGGCCGCGACTACGTGTACCACCTGGACGCGGCCGGCAGCGCGCGCACGCCGGGCACCACCGAGGTGGCCGCCATCGAGGCCTCCTTCGCGTCCTGGCGCACGCTGTCCGGCACGTGCAGCGACTACAACTTCCGCCGGGGCGAGGACTGGAGCCTGCCGGTGGCGGTCGGCTACGACCAGGAGAAACCGTATAACAACTACAACATCGTCACGTTCCGCGAGGTGTCCTGCCCGGACGTCGTTTCCGCGGAGGACCCGTGCTGGGCGGACGAGGCGTGCGGCAACGCGTACCGCTGCTGGGAGCACGGCTCGGGCACCATCGGCCTGACCACCTCCACGTTCAGCTTCCGGGACGGGCGGGTGCTGGACTCGGACATCGAGCTGAACGCGTCGCAGTACGGCGGCGGCCCGGGCTTCCTCTTCACCACCGTGGACTCGCCGGTGTGTGATCCGGTGGCGCCGGCCACCGACTGCGTGGCCACGGACCTGCAGAACACCATGACGCACGAGATTGGCCACGTGGTGGGGCTGGACCACGTGTTCAACCCGGGCGCCACCATGGAGGCCACCGCGCCGCCGGGGGAGACGGGCAAGCGCATCATCGACCCGGGCTCGGCGGAGGGCTTCTGCTCCATCTACCCGCGCGGCCTGCCGCCCACCCAGTGCTTGCGGCGCGTGGCGCGGGGCTCACGGTGCAGGCCGAGGGCCGGGGGACCGGC
>JBKGHK010000687.1:0-5359 GCA_046520375.1 Pyxidicoccus sp. 3LFB2 | reverse complement strand
CGACGCCCCCAGGTCGAGAGTCCTGCCGCCGAGGCGCTGACCACCCTCGACGCGCTCGTCCTGCGGACGACGGGCGCTCCGGGCGGGGAGGGTGGAGCCTCGGCCCGCGCCGGGTTCGAGCTCTGGTCGGTGAAGAGCCAGGGGCGACTCGGCACACGCGTCTGGTCCACGACGGTGGAGGCGCCGGAGAAGCTGCGCGAGGTGCGGCTTGCGGATGGGCGCTTCGAGGTCGAGGGTGCCCGGCTCGAGGAGCGCAAGCGGTACGCGGTGCGCGTGCGTCATGGCCTGGCGCGGTCCGGGTGCTCAGAGACGTGGGGCGAGTGGAGCGAGCCGCGCTTCTTCCGGACGGACGATGCCTCCGGGGAGCTGTTCGACGAGACGAAGGTGCTCGAGTTCCACCTCGACATCCCCCCGGAGTCCTGGGACGCCATCAACGCGGAGGCCCTTCCGCCCGACTGCGTCCCGCATGAGCGTCAGTCCCACCGGGCCACGCTGCGCTTCCGGGACCAGGTATTCGAAGGGGTGGGGCTCCAGGTGAAGGGCGGCTGCGGCTCGGCCCGGACGCTCGAGGGCAAGGCCTCGTTCAAGGTGGACCTGGAGTGGGATGACCCGGCCGTGGAGGCCTGCCCGGCCGAGCGGGAGCTGCTCGGCCGCAAGAAGCTCACGTTCAACAACACCATCCAGGACCCGAGCTTCATGAACGAGCGGCTGGGCTATCCGCTCTACCGGGCGCTGGGGGTGCCGGCGCCCCGCGCGGCGACGGTGAAGCTGTTCGTCAACGGCAAGCCCTGGGGGCTCTACACCCACGTCGAGACATTCGACCGGCGCTTCCTGTGGCGCTGGTTCGAGGACAAGGACGGGGTGCTCTACGAGGGCTCCTACTGGTGTGACCTGCTGCCCGAGAATGTCCCCGACGCGGGCGAGAGCGCCCAGGGCTTCTGCCTGGAGCGCAAGCTGGACGGCGGGGACTGTGGGGAGAGCGGAGGAGGGGAGGGGGCCGACGCCTTCGCGCCACTGCGCGAGCTCACCCAGCGCCTGCAGGCCCTGCCCAGGGGCGGCTTCTATCCGGAGGTCTCGGCGTTCTTCGACTACGACCGGTTCCTCACGATGTGGGCGGCCGACAGCCTCCTGTCGCACTGGGATGGGTACCTGTTCGAGACCCTCAACAACTACCGCGTGTATCAGGACCCCGCGACGGGCCGCTGGACGATGCTCCCGGGAGGGATTGACCAGACCTTCGGCCACCGCGAGGGCTCGCGCTCGGGGCTGCGCAGTCCCTGGGAGGTGTCGGGGCTGCTGGCAAAGCGCTGCCTGGAGGAAGCGGACTGTCAGGCCGCCTTCGCGGTGCGCCTGGAGCAGGTGACCCGGGTCTTCGAGGAGGCCGGGCTGGACGCCCGCGTGCAGCGCACCCGGAGCCAGCTCGCCGAGGGCGTCTACGCGGATCCGCGCAAGGAGACGTCCAACAGCGAGTTCGACCAGGCCGTGCGCGAGACGCTCGAGTTCATCCACACGCGGCCCGCCCGCATCCGGGAGTACCTGAAACAAGGGCCCTGAGCCGTGCCGCGTGGGTGTCGGCTAATGCAATCGCGGTACGTTTCGAATGCGGTGCGCCGGGGAGGTGGCGTGCTAGCTTCCGCGGCCATGCACATCTCCCCCCGACTCACCTCCCTCCTCCTTGCCTCCTCCCTCCTCGCCGGCTGTCTCGGCCCCGAGACGGACACCGAGACGGACACCGAGACGCTCCAGGCCACCGAGCAGCAGGCCACGGACCCGGCGTTCCGCGTCTACAACATCGTCGAGGCCGTGCTCCCGGCCGCCAACTACGACGGCGTCGCCGGCAATGAGTGCATCGCCCTCCTGAACCCCGAGCACCGGCTCCGCAAGGTCATCCTCGTCGAGTCCGTTGCCGCTGGCGGCACGTGCGCGCTCAAGGCCTACTCGGCCGGTACCGCCCTCAGCTTCACCTGGGGCGCCACCACCGTCTACCAGGGCACGGCCGGCATCGCCTCCATCCGCGCCGCGCTGTCCGACACCGACGGCGCCGTTCACCGGCTGGCCGGCCCGGTGACCTCCGAGGCCGCCACCCTGACCCACCTGAAGACCTTCCTCACGCAGACCGACAGCCAGCAGGCCAGCGTGCTCGGCACCGCCACCGCCATCGACGTCCACTCCCGCTATGACTTCGACGGTCAGGAGGAAGTGAACGCCGAGGCCGCCTACCAGGCCGTCCGCGTCACCCAGCCCTGCGAGAACCCCGGCTCGCCGAGCCTCGTGGCCCTCGTCCGCAACGGGTTCGTCTACGGCTACCGCGCCAGCAACACCGGCAGCTGCCACAGCGGCTGGTTCACCATGAGCCACGTCTACAACCGCAACTGGCGCCTCGTCTACCGGTACGACTACTCGGAGTAGTTCGTCGCTTCGTCGGCCTCGCGCATCACGCAGGCTTGTCGGAAAGAGCGCCGCGGCGGCCTTCGGTCGTCGCGGCGCTCTCCTTTTGTTCCCTCAAGTCGTCAGCCGGGCCGGGTCCTGGGACTCGGCAGGAGGACGCTTGGGCTCGCCGAAGGACATCAGCCGGCGGTGCAGCAGCGCGAGCAGTCCGAAGAGGAGCACCAGCACGCCGGTGACCTGCAGGATCCGCTCGATGGAGACCACCTCCGCCAGGGGCCCGAAGAGCAGCATGGACAGGGGCATCAGCGCGGTGGAGAGCATGGTCATCACGCCGAAGACACGGCCCAGGTAGGCCGGCTCCACGCGCTCCTGGAGCATCACCGTGGCGGGCGTGTTGTAGAACGGCAGCGCCACGCCGAAGAGCCCCATGAACGCCAGGTACACCCCGAAGTGGGGCACCACGCCGAGGGCCGCGGTGCACGCCCCCATCATGAGGGTGGAGGCGACCATCGTCCGCATGCGGTTGCCGGAGCTGCTGCGCACGGCGAGCACGGCCCCTCCCGCCATCATGCCCACCGAGAAGACCATCTCGATGGCCGTCAGCCGCCACACCTCGCCTCCGAAGCTCCGCGCCGTCTGGAGCGGGGTGAGGAATGCGGCCGGGGAGATGAGCACCAGGATGAACCCCAGGAAGCCGAAGAACGGCATCAGGTGCGCGTGGCCGCGGATGTACCGGAAGCCGTCGCGAATCTCCCTCAGCTGCGAGGCCCCCGCCTGCACCGGCGCGACGGGGCGTGCCTCCACCCGGACGAAGAGCGTCAGGAGGGTGATGGCCAGGGCCGCCGTCACCAGGTCGACGTAGAAGAGCACCTGCAGGGGCGCCACGGACATGAGGAAGCCGGCGAGCGCGGGCGCCCCCAGCATGTTGACCGAGTGGAGCGTGCTCTGGATGCCGTTGACCCGCATCAGCTGGTCCTCGGGCACCATCTGCGGCAGCAGCGCGCCCACCGCCGGCTGCTGAATGGCCGTGCCCACGGAGCGGGCCGCCGCGGCCAGGAAGAAGAGCCACAGCTCCGTGCCGCGCAGGGTGAACACCACGGCCAGCGCCAGGGTCACCAGCGCAATCATCGCGTCGGCGAGGACGATGAGCTTGCGGCGGTCATACCGGTCGGCCCACACGCCCGCGAAGGGCGAGAGGAGGAACGTGGGCAGGAAGCCGGCCACGATGTAGAGCGTCATCATGACGCTCGAGCGCGTCTGCAGCGTCACCTGCCACAGGAGCGCGTACTGCACCAGGGAGGAGCCGAGCAGCGAGAGGGCCTGGCTTCCCAGGAACAGGGACGTGTTGCGCTTCCACGAGGCTTGCATGGCCCGCAGTGTAACCGCTGGGCGTGTGCCCAGCGGCAACCTGAGTCCGGGGCCTAGCCAATCCCGAGGACCTTGCCGATGCCTCCCAGCGCGCCCTTGGCCAGGTCTCCGACCGCGCCACCGAAGTCCTCCAGCGCGCCGAGCGCGTCCTCCGCCGCGCCGATGCCCGCATCCGCGAGGTTCTTCAGCTTGTCCACGGAGTACTCCGCCAGGTCCCCGCCCGCTTCGGCCAGGCCCTGTAGCGCCTCGACACCGGCATCCTCCAGGTTCTCCAGGCCGTCGATGACGGCCTTCGCGCCGTCGGACAGCCCGTCGGCCCAGGCCTTCGCCACGTCCTTCATGGCGTCGACGCCCTCGGAGAGCAGCTCGGTGGCGGCGTCCTTCGCCCAGTCCACTCCGGCGTAGACCCCGCGGGCGATGGCCTCGGCCGCCTTCTTCGCCGCCTCGCCGGTGCCCCGCGCCAGGTCCTTCAGCGCTTCCTGGGCCTGCTCCGCCGCGGCCTCCGCGAGCTTGCCGGTGCCCGCGGCCAGCTCCTCCAGCTTCTCCACGCCCGCCTCGCCGAGGTCCTTCAGCGCCTCGACGGCCTCGCCGGCGAGCTCGACGAACTTCCCGCCGAGCTCCTTCATGGCCTCCCAGGCCTTCTTGGCAATCTCCCCGCCCTGCTCGAGGCCCCACTTGGCCATCTCGAGGGATTCCTTCGGGCCGTAGTGCTCGACCATGTGGGCGATGCCCAGCGGACCGCCGGCGACCGCGCCGACGAGGTTGACGGCCTTCACCCAGTCGGGGGCCTCGTACTCCAGGCCCTGCTGCTCGGCCTGCTCCATCTTGGCCTTCTCGGAGCTCAGGCCGATGTCGACGGCGAGCTCCGCCACGCCGAGCAGCGCGCCGGCCGCCAGGTCCACGCCGATGCCGACACCCGTCGCGTCGAGGATGAGGCCGCCCACCGCGTCCAGCGCGTTGAGCTTGGCGCCGGTGAAGGCCAGGAAGCTCAGGTCCTTGTCCTTCGACTTGAGGTCGAAGCCCTCCTTGGTGAGCTTCGCCGCGTCGTACAGGCCCGGCACCGCGCCCAGGCCCGGGACGATCTTGGCCAGGTTCTTCAGGACCTTGCCGGCGACGTCACCCGTGACGGTGACGCCCATCCTCCCGAGCAGGCTCGTCATCATGTCGAGGCCCTGCGAGAGCGCCTTGCCAAGCTGGCCGATGACGCGGCCGTCCAGGTGCTCGAGGGCCGGGCCCGCCGCCTTCAGCACATCGTTGATGATGGAGGGGTCGGCCTTGCCCGCGAACTTCGCCAGTCTGGCGATGCCGTCCGCGTCCATGTTCTTCGTGAGCTTCACGAAGGTGTCGAGGTCCTGGCCGTCCAGGTGCTTCAACGTCTTGGCCAGGTCGTCCAGCGCGCCGTCCGTGTTGACGAGCTTGCTGAACTCGGAGGCGTCCAACCCCTTCAGGCTCTTGGCGAGCTTGTTGGCGTCGGCCGCGTCCACTCCGTCGAGCGAGGTGAGGAGCTTGTCGAGGTCCCCCGGAGACTTCGCCAGCATGAGCGCCTCGCCGAGGTGGTCGGTGGTGGCGTCCAGCGGCATCTTCCCGGACAGCTTGAAGAGCT
>JBKGHK010000686.1:0-5361 GCA_046520375.1 Pyxidicoccus sp. 3LFB2 | reverse complement strand
GGGGCCCGGGCTCGGAGGCGACGAGCAGCCGGCGCACGCGCAGCAGCAGCGAGCCACCGTCCGCGCCCAGCGCCGGCTGGGGCAGGGGCTGCACACGCAACTGCTCGATGTGGGCCAGGGCGCGCGCATAGAGGTACGCGTCGCCGCAGCACTGCACGGCCAGGTCATCGGCGCAGTGCTCGCGCTCCTCGCGGATGCGGTGCGACAGCCACCAGACGGCCGGGTGGTAGAAGAGGAGGGTTTCGACGAACGACTGCAGCAGGTTGACGAGGTAGTCGTGGCGCCGGATGTGTGCCAGCTCGTGGGCGAGGATGGCCTCCAGCTGCGAGGCACTCAGCCCCGTCATGGCGCTGGCGGGCACGAGGATGAGCGGGCGCCACAGGCCGATGACCATGGGGACGTCGACGCGGGCGGACGCCAGCAGGCGCACCGGAGCCGTCATGCGCATGCGGGCCAGGGCCCGGGTGAGGGCGTCATGCCAGGGGCTGCCGGCCTCCACCGTCTGCTGCCGCGACAGCCGCTGCGTCAGGACCCAGGCCAGCAGGGTGCGCGCGGAGAGCAGCAGCACGCCGCAGCACCAGGCCGGCAGCAGCCACGGCCGCAGCGTGTCCAGGAAGGCCGGGTCTCCCAATGGCGCGGACACCGTCATCACCATGGAGGTGGCGTCGGCGGAGAATGGGGCCTCCGTGGCGCCGGGGGCGGCGGACTGCGCGAAGACGAAGCGGGCCGCCTCGACGAGCGTGGAGAAGAAGGAGACCGCCGGGAGCACGGCCATGGCCAGCAGCCCCAGACAGGCGGTGGCATAGCGGGCGCGTGACGCGCGCTCGGGGAGGAGGGCCAGCAGCCCCGCGACGACGAGGGCCACGGCGGCGCCCTGCCACAGGAAGCCGAGCAGGGCCTGCTCCAGGGCGAGGAAGACAGGCTGCTGCGATAGCGCGTGCAGTGCGTCCATTCACTTTCCCCGCTTCTCGTGCTCGTCCAGCAGCTTGCGGATCTCCGCCAGCTCCTCGGCGGACGCCCGCTTCATGGAGAGGGCCTGCGCCACCAGGGTGGTGGCCGAGCCGCCGAAGGCCCGGTCCATGAGGTCCCGGAGCAGGTCGCGCTGGGTGCGCTTCTCGCTGATGGCGGGCTCATAGACGTGGGTGCGCTCGCTCTCGTCGCGCTTCACGATGCCCTTCTCCGTCATGTTCTGGAGGAGCTTGAGGACCGTGGTGTAGCCGGTGTCCTTGTCCTGCGTGTCACGGAGCGACTCGTGCACCTGTCGCACCGTGCAGGGCCCCAGCTTCCAGAGGACCCGGAGGATGGCCAGCTCGGCACGCGTGGGCTGCGGCGGAACGGGAGTCATGAGGGAAACTATTACGATGTCCGTCGTATCTGTCAACGACGCGCGTCGTAGATGTCCACGGAAGGACCGTGCGCGGCACAGGGCCTGAGCGTGGGCCGGACTCCAGCGGGCGCAGGGCGGAGCGCCGGCTCGGCGTGCGTCATGCCGGGCCGCGGTTCCTCGTTCCGTCAGGGCGTGGCGTCGGCGGCGGCCGGCGGGGCGGTTGCGGTCGGGAGCTTCTTGAGGAGGCTGATGTTCTGCGCGCCGACGGACAGCAGGATGCCGGCGATGTGCTTCCGGGCATAGCCACCCGGCAGCCGGCGCATCCACCGGAGCTCGTCGGTCATCTCGGTGCCAAGGTCCGACGAATCGGTCAGGGTGGCGCCGCGCTCCCAGAGGATCCGCGCGAGGGAGGTGGGGCAGGGCGCCGAAGCGAGCTCCGCGTCGAGGGCCTCGTAGGCGGAGCGGTAGGGGGCCTCGGCGAAGGGTCTGAGGTACCGGGCAAAGAGGGTGGCCTCCGTCAGCCCGATGCAGCGGCTGATGGCCGAGCCGCAGTGCCGCGCCTTCCTGGCCACCTCGGTGGGGGCGGCGACGCTGGAGAAGGACATGCTGGCCCACATGACGGCGCGCAGGCGCTCCTGCTGTTCGAGGCTCATCGGCCGCCACTCCGGAGGAGGCGCCTTCATCGACTCATGGGCCTTGCGCTCGATGCCGAGCAGCGCGGTGGCAATCATCGCGCCCAGCAGGGTGTCGGAGCGATAGGCGAGCCACGCGAGGTGGCGCACGTCCCGGGCGGCCTCCACGGGCTGTCCGGTCCGGATGCCATGGATGAGCCGGTACTTCGCCCACTGCTGCAGGGGGATGAAGTTCGGGATGGCGGCCGTCATGTACGAGAACGGCTGCTGGATGGGGGTGGGGCTGTTGGCGAGCGTGTCCCAGCGGTCGAACGCGTGGAGCTGGCGCATCCAGCTGAAGTCCAGGGTGGAGAAGTCCACCTCCGAGGCGAGCAGCGCGTCCCACTCCTTCTTCTCCGCCAGCGAGGCGGGAACCTGGAGGGGCGAGTCCTCCGGCATCTTCGGTGCCGGGTCCCACCCCAGCCACGCATTGAGCAGGGGCCCGGCGTCGCCCCCGGTGCGAGGCTCGTGGAACCACGGGTCCGCGGCGAGCTGTGTCTGCTGCTCGCAGAACAGGTCCACGTTCGCGGCGAGGTCCTCGCGGAACGCATCGAGCGTGGGCTCGTACTGCCTGCGCAGCCACACATCGGCGCCCGCCACGGCGATGACCGCGAGCAGGAGGAGGCTGCTCACGATGAACACCAGGACACGCACCACGCTGCCACGGGACGACCGGCGGTTCCGACGCATCCGCGGGACTCTACCAGTCGCCGGGGCCCTTCCTCACCGCTACGTCTCCGCGGCCAGGTCCTCGTCCTCGTCCGGCACGGCCTTCAGCGGTGCTCCGCCCTGCATGCCGTACTCCTTGAGGCGGTACTGAATCTTCCGCACGCTGATGCCCAGCACCTCCGCGGCTCGCGACGTGGAGCCCTGCACCATCTCCAGCGTGCGGAGGATGGCCTCCCGCTCAATCGCCGCCAGCGTCGCCCCGGGGATGAGCGAGCCCGTCGCCGTGCCCGCCGGACGCGGCCCGCGCAGCACGGGCGGCAGGTCGTCCGTCGTCAGCTCCTGCCCCTGGGCCAGCACCACCGCGCGCTCAATCGCATTCTCCAGCTCGCGGATGTTGCCCGGCCAGTCATGGGACAGCAGCGCCTGGAGCGTGCCCGGCGCCAGCCCCAGCACCTCCTTGCCGTACGACTCGCCGTACTTCTCCAGGAAGTGGTTCACCAGCGCGGGGATGTCGCTCTTGCGGTCTCTCAGCGGCGGCAGCGTCACGCTCACCACGTTGAGCCGGTAGTAGAGGTCCTCGCGGAAGCGGCCCGCCTTCACCTCCGCCACCAAATCCCGGTGCGTCGCCGCGACGATGCGCACGTCCACCTTCAGCGTCTGCGTCCCGCCCACGCGCTCGAACTCGCGAGACTGCAACACGCGCAGCAGCTTCACCTGCACCGTCGGCGAGATTTCGCCAATCTCGTCCAGGAACAGCGTGCCACCGTCCGCCAGCTCGAAGCGGCCCTCCTTGCGCGCCAGCGCCCCGGTGAACGAGCCCTTCTCATGGCCGAACAGCTCGCTCTCCAGCAGGTTCTCCGACAGGGCCGCGCAGTGCACCCGGATGAAGGGCTTGTCCTTGCGCGGGGACTCCTGGTGCAGCGCCTGGGCAATCAGCTCCTTGCCCGTGCCGGACTCGCCCAGGATGAGCACCGTGGCGCGCGTGCTGGCCGCGCGGCGCACCACGTCGTAGATGCCCTGCAGCGGCGGGGACTCACCGATGATGTCGTGGAAGCGCCGCACCCGCGAGCGCACCTGGTCCCGCAGCTGCTCCGCCTCCTGCCGCAGGCTGCGCTTCTCCAGCGCCTTGCCCAGGATGACCAGCACCTGCTCCGCGTCCAGCGGCTTGAGCAGGAAGTTGTCCGCGCCGGACTTCATCGCCTCGACGGCGGTCTCCACGCTGGCGAACGCGGTCATCATGATGAACGTCGAGTCACTGCCCTGCTCGCGCGCCGTCTTGAGCAGCGTCAGGCCGTCCATCTGCGGCATGCGCACGTCGGTGAGCACCACTGCGGGGGAGAACTCGGCGATGCGGGCCAGGGCCTCGGCGCCATTGGCGGCCTCGGCGACCTCGTAGCCCTCCTCTTGGAGGATGGTGGCAATCGCCCGGCGGGCGTTGGCCTCATCATCGACGACCAGGATTCGCTGTAGGGACATGGAGTGGGGCTTTCGGCTCAGGAAGCGGGAGGACTCGCGGAGGACGCCGCCCGCGTGTCACGACCGGTGCCGGGGTGGGCGTGCCACGTCTCCACCACGGGCTCGATGCGAGGGGTCAGCTGGAGGATGGAGCTGGGGAAACAGTGCTGGGGCAGGCTGGCGAAGATGAGGCGCGCGGCCTCCGCGTCCGCCTCGGTGGGCACGGCGACGTGGGGGCGGACGATGAGGTCGGTGAAGTGCGGGGGCCGGCCCGGGGAGGCCACCATGCGAGCCATCGCGGAGCTCTGGTAGAAGAGCACCGGCACGTCCGCCTCGCGCGCCCGGTCCAGGAAGGCCAGCAGCGTGCGCCCCTCCACCGCGCCCACCAGCAGCGACTCGGGCACCCAGCCGTCTTCCACCGGGGCCGGCTCGACCAGCGGCCGGCCGATGGGGACGGGCGGCGCCTGGTCGCTCGTCAGGACAGCACCGCGCTCGCCCTGCCAGAAGAGACGCGTCTCGAATTCGGTGATGTTCACGGACGTCATGGGCCTACCTCCACACTGCCCGGGATGGGCAATGCCCTCACAACCCTTGTGACTCGGCTGGCAAGCCCCTCTAGTCCCGCGGTACAGGGGGCGCGGTTGAAGGTAGCTCATGGGAGCCCGAAGAGACGTAGCACCGCGGGGCCGGTCAGGCTGACCAGCAGGCAGCCCGCCAGCATCAACGGCAGGCCCAGCCGCAGCAGCTCGGTGGAGTCGAGCCCCTCGCCCGCGGCCATGGCGTTGGGCGGGGTGCTAATGACGAAGGGGATGCCGAAGGAGCACCCCAGCGCCACCAGGATGGGGGTGGACGCCGTGGGGTGGAGCTGCAGGGCCAGGGGGAGGAGGAGCGCCGCCGTGCCGGTGTTGCTCATCACCGCGGACAGCACCGCCGCCACCACCACCAGCGCGCCAAGCTGCACCGGGACGGGCCAGCCGCCCAGGTCGGAGCCCGCGAGCGCCCGCGCCACCAGCCCCGAGTGCTCCATCAGCCGCCCCAGGGAGATGCCCCCGGCGATGAGCAGCAGGGTGGACCAGTCCAGCCGGCCCAGGTCCTCGCGCTTCAGCAGACCGCTGCCGAACAAGAGCGCGGTGGCTCCCAGCGCCACCACCGGCGCGGACACGCCATGCAGGGGCTCGGACAGCCAGGCCACCACGCAGGCCGCGCTCACGCCCAGCACCCGGCGCGCGGCGCGGGTGA
>JBKGHK010000685.1:0-5374 GCA_046520375.1 Pyxidicoccus sp. 3LFB2 | reverse complement strand
CCGCCGCCTCCAGCTCGCGCCGGACGGCGCCCACCAGCGCCCCCGCCTCCCGGGTGCCCTCGCGCAGCAGCGCCTGGGCGGCCTTCAGCCCCCGCGAGAGGGACAGCGCCCGCTGCCGCTCCTCCGGGGACAGGTAGGCATTGCGGCTGCTCATGGCCAGCCCGTCCGCCTCGCGCACCGTCGGCATGCCGACGATGTCCACGCCCAGGTGCAAGTCCCGGTTCAGCGCCCGGATGACCTGCAGCTGCTGGTAGTCCTTCTCCCCGAAGAGCGCCACCTCCGGCCGGAACAGACACAGCAACTGGGTGACAATGGTGGCCACGCCACGGAAGTGGCCCGGGCGCCGCTCACCGCACAGCCCCTGGCTGACCTCCGTGACGTCCACGTAGGTCTGGTACCCCGGTGGGTACATCGCCTTGGGGTCTTCCGGGGCGAAGACCATGTCCACGCCCGCGCTGGCGCACTTCGCCACGTCCCCGGAGAGGTCTCGCGGGTAGCGGGACAGGTCTTCCTTCGGCCCGAACTGGGTGGGGTTGACGAAGATGGACGTGGCCACCACGTCGGCGCGGGAGCGCCCCTCGCGCATCAGCGAGAGGTGCCCCTCGTGCAGAAACCCCATGGTGGGCACCAGCGCGAGCCGGCGCCCTTCACGGCGCAGCCCCGCCACCCACGTCTTCACTTCCTCCACGGTGCGCAGGACTGCGGTGGGCATGGCTAGACCGGCACTCCGTAGACAGGGCCAATCTTCTCCCCGCCCTCGGCGGTGGTGCCGGGCGACTCCACGCGGGGCGTGGGGCTGCCGGCCACGAGGCGGATGTTCTTGCTGGACTTGAAGGAGTGGTCCTCGTCCGGGAACGCGCCCTGGCGGACCTCGGAGAAGAAGGCGCCGGCGGCCTCGGTAATCGAGCCGTGCAGGTTCGCGTAGCGCTTGACGAACTTGGGCTTGAAGTCCGGGTTCATCCCCAACAGGTCGTAACAAACGAGCACCTGGCCATCACAGTCGATGCCGGCGCCGATGCCGATGGTGGGGATGGACAGGCTCTGCGTCACCGTGCGCGCCAGCTCCAGGGGCACGCCCTCCAGCACCAGCGCGTAGGCCCCGGCCTGCTCCAGCGCCAGCGCGTCATCGAGAATCTTGCGGGCCTGCTCCTCGTCGCGGCCCTGGACGACATAGCCGCCCATCTTGTGGACCGACTGCGGCGTCAGCCCCAGGTGGCCCATGACGGGGATGCTGGCGCGGGTAATCGCGCGCACCGTCTCCGCGAACTCGGCGCCGCCCTCCAGCTTGATGCTGCCCACGCCTCCCTCGGAGACCAGGCGGCCGGCGTTGCGCACCGCGTCCTGGGGGGACACCTGGTAGCTCATGAAGGGAAGGTCGCCCACCACATGGGCCCGGCGCGCACCGCGCGTCACGGCGGCGCAGTGGTAGACCATCTGGTCCATCGTCACCGGCAGCGTGGACTCATGCCCCTGGACGACCATGCCCAGGGAGTCACCCACCAGCAGCACGTCCGCGCCCGCCTGGTCGAGGATGTGGGCGAACGTGGCGTCGTAGGCGGTAACCATGCAGATCTTCTGGCCGATCTGCTTGAAGCGCTTCAGCGTATGGATGGTGACCTTGTCCTTCACGGTTCACCTCCTTGGTGTCCACGGGTTGAACGGCCGTTTCGGACCCTTTCGCCCCTCGCCGTTCCTTGCGGAATCGCCGGAAGCCCTGGGTCCTCACCGCACTCTAACGCCCTCCGGGCGGCCGTGGGGGCCTGGAGGGCGAGCGTCCCGCCGGGAGCCTGGGTTTCAGGCCCGCCGGGAAGCCTTCGGAAGGTAATGCTGGGTGCCCGGCTTCGCCTTCCGGATGGTGGCCAGCAGGTCCTCCCGGTCCGCCTCGTTGTTGACGAAGTCGATGTCCGAGGTGTCCACCACCAACAGTGGCGTCTCCGTGTAGTGGAAGAAGAAGGTGTTGTAGGAGTGGACGAGCCCCTCCAGGTACCCGGAGTCGAACTTGCGCTCGAACTCGCGGCCCCGCTTCTTGATGCGTTGCAGCAACACGTCCAGGCGGGCCTGGAGGTAGATGACGAGGTCCGGCTTGGCCACGCGGGGCCCGAGCGCCTCGAAGACGCGCTCGTAGAGGGCCAGCTCGTGGGCGTCCAGGTTGAGGTGCGCGAAGATGCGGTCCTTGGCGAACAGGTAGTCGCTGACCGTCATGCTGCTGAAGAGGTCCTGCTGGAACAGGTCCTGCTGCTGCCGGAAGCGCGACAGGAGGAAGAAGATCTGCGTCTGGAACGCGAACTTCTGCCGGTCCGTGTAGAAGCTGGAGAGGAAGGGGTTCTCCTCCACCACCTCCAGGATGCGCCGGCCCGACAGGCGCTCGGCCAGGATGTTGGAGAGACTCGTCTTGCCCACGCCAATGGGCCCCTCGACCACGATGTACCGGTAGTCCATCCGCCGAGGCCTCCCGACCGCGGAATGCGCCACTCACGGCCGCGCGCCCTGCTCGCGCGAGGGCACGGCCACGCATCCGGGCGGATAACACAACACGGCCACCTGAATCCGGCAATTTTCCACGGCCGCACGGCGCGTCCGGGACGCCTGCGCGCCTGGCTTCGCGCCCGGCAGGACTCCGGCTTCACGGCGTCTTCACTCCCTTGACGCTCCGGAAGCCATCCCCTACGGTCCGCGCGACTTCATGGCGTGTGCGCGGGACGGTCTCCGGACATGAGTGGCGGCAGGCAGCGGGTGAAGACGGTGGTGTTGCTGGAGGAGGCCCGTCAGAGCCCCACCCCCAAGTCCACACCCGCACCCCCGGTGGAGCCGGATCCGCTCTACGGCGTGGTGCTGCTGAAGACGGCCCTGGAATTGAAGCGGCGGCAGGACGGCACGGTGGAGGAAATCCTCCGCAGCGTGCTGGCGCGCATGCGCATTCCCGAGGCCGAGTTCTTCGCGTACCTGGAGCAGCAGGGCGGCCTGCTCCAGGCGCTGGGGATGCGGGAGCGCTGAACGCCCCTGCCCTACTCCTCGTCGAGCTTCGGCGCGGAGACGGGCTCCACCACCGGGCCGAGCGCGCGCTCAATCGCGGCGAACTCCTCGGGCGCGAGCGTCTCCGCGCGGCGCTGCGGGTCCACGCCGGCCGCCTGCATCGCGGCGACGAGCACCTCCGGCGAGCCCAGCGTCGGGTCCGACTTGATGGAGTTGAGCAGCGTCTTGCGCCGGTGGGCGAAGGACGCCTTCACCACGCGGGTGAAGCGGGCCTCGTCGATGATGGGCGCGCGCGGGGCCTTGCGGCGCGTGAGGCGCAGCACGGCGGAGTCCACCTTCGGTGGCGGATGGAAGCGCCAGGACTCCAGCGTGAGGATGTTCTCCGCGTCGTAGTGCAGGCCGAGCAGCACGGTGAGCAGGCCGTAGTCGCGGTTGCCAGGCACCGCGGCGAGCCGCTCCACCACTTCCTTCTGGAGCGTGAAGACGGCGCGCGAGACGCGGGAGCGCTGCTCCAGGACGCGGAAGAGAATCTGGCTGGACAGGTGGTACGGGAGGTTGCCCACCACGGCCACGTCGGGGGCGCCGGCCACCTCGGCGAAGTCCACCGTGGCGGCGTTGCCGGCCACCACGCGCACGCCGGGGATGGCCTCCTTCTCCAGCACCGTCAACATGTCGCGGTCCCGCTCCACGGCGGTGACGCGGGCGCCGGTGGCGGCGAGGAAGCGCGTGAGGTGACCGAGGCCTGGGCCCAGCTCCACCACCGGCTCGCCCTCGCGCAGGTTCGCCGCGTCGGCGATGGCCTCCAGGGCCTCCTCATCACCGAGGAAGTTCTGCCCCCAGCTGTGCTTGGGGCGCAGGCCATGACGTCTGAGGATTTCTCGCGGCGATTCCACCCAAACTCCTTGTGTCTACATGCGCCAGGCGGGGTCCGCCGCCAGGCGGAAGTCTCCGCGCAGGCCGCGGCGGTATGCCTCATACCCCGCCACCGCAATCATCGCCCCATTGTCCGTGCACAACCGCACCGGCGGCAGGAACATGTTCAGCCCCCGCTCCTCCGCCCGCGCCTTGCACAGCGCGCGCAGCCGCGAGTTGGCCGCCACGCCGCCGCACAGCACCAGGTGCTTGTGGCCCAGCCGGCGCGCGGCGGCCACCAGCTTCTTCGACAGCACGTCCGCCACCGCCTCCTGGAAGGACGCGCACAAATCCGACAGCGCCTGCCCTTCCGGCACGCCGTGCTTCTGCACGTGGTGCAGCACCGCCGTCTTCAGGCCGGAGAAGGACACGTCGAAGTTGTCGCCGGGCAGCGCGCGCGGGAAGCGGATGGCCTCCGGGTTTCCCTTCTGCGCGAGCTGGTCGATGGGCAGCCCGCCCGGGTACGGCAGCCCGAGGATGCGCGCCGTCTTGTCGTATGCCTCGCCGGCCGCGTCGTCGCGGGTGCTGCCCACCAGCCGGTAGCTGCCGTAGGCCTGCACGTCATAGAGGCTGGTATGGCCCCCGGAGACGACGAGCCCGAGGAACGGCGGCTCGGGGGCCTCCTCGATGAGGCGGATGGCCAGCAGGTGGCCCTCCAGGTGGTTGGCGCCGACGAAGGGCTTGCCCGTGGCGAGGCTGAGCCCCTTGGCCACCTGCACGCCCACCAGCAGCGCGCCGATGAGGCCCGGGCCGGAGGTGACGGCGATGAGGTCCACGTCGTCGAGCGTCTTCTCCGCGCGGGTGAGGGCCTCGTGGACGACGGGCATCACCTGGACGATGTGGTTGCGGCTGGCCAGCTCCGGCACCACTCCGCCCCAGCGCCGGTGGATGTCCACCTGGGTGGACACGACGTCGGACAGCACGCGGCGGCCGTCGGCGACGACGGCGGCGGCGGTCTCATCACAGGAGGTTTCCAGTCCGAGGACGAGCAAGGCGGCTCACTTCTCCGAAGTCAGTGGGAGTGGCCGCCAGCCCGCTCAGTTGCCCAGTCCCTTGAGCAGCGAGCGGACCTCGTTGGCGGAGGCTCCCGTCGGTTCCAGGAACAAGTACCTCTTGTAGGCGTCGGCCGCCTGGGAATTCCGACCGGTGAACTGCAGCGCCATGCCGAGCGACAGCCAGGCGCGTGCATTCCTGTCCTCTTCCCGGACGACCTCCTGCAGGAGCTTCGCGGCCTCGCGGTACGCCGAGTCCGACGTGGAGCCGTTGACCAGGGCGATGCCCAGGCCGGCCTTGGCCTCGGTGGCCGCGGGCTTGAGGGCCAGCGCCTTGCGGTAGCTGATGGCGGCGGACTTGTGACGGCCGCCGACGATGGCCGCCTTCGCCTGCTTCACGAGGTTGGCGTACTCGACCTCGGGGTCCACCGGAGGGGCGGCCTCCGCGGTCGCGGTGCCCGCGTCGACGGGCTCGGCCTTCGGCGCCTCCGTGGTGG
>JBKGHK010000684.1:0-5389 GCA_046520375.1 Pyxidicoccus sp. 3LFB2 | reverse complement strand
GCCGAGGGCAGGGGCGCCTCCGGCAGCGGGGCCCCGCAGGCAATGCAGTGCGGGCCGCCCGCCGGCTGGGGCCGCCCACACGCACCACACATGACGAGGACTTCTACCGGCACCGGGGCCCCATTCAGCCGACGACGAAGTTCACCAGCCGCTTGGGCACGAAGACGAACTTGCGCAGCGTCTTGCCCGCCATGGCGGCCTGCACCTTGTCGTCCGCCTCCGCCGCCGCGCGCACGTCCGCCTCGCCCGCGTCGGCGCCACGCGAATCTCCGCGCGCAGCTTGCCGTTCACCTGGACGGCGTAGGGGATGACGTCATCCACCACCAGCGCCGGGTCGAAGTCCGGCCACGGCTCCGAGACGGTGAGCGCCTTGCCGCCGTAGGCCTCCGCCACCTCGTCCGCGATGTGCGGCGCGAAGGGGGTGAGCACCACCGCGAGCAGCCGCACGGCCTCGGCCATGGCGGCCTTCTCCGCGGGCGTCTCCGGCGTGCCGACGGCGTAGAGCGCGTTGACGCACTCCATGATGCCGGCGATGGCGGTGTTGAAGGACAGGCGCTCAATCGCCTCCCCCACTCGCTTGAGGCACTTGTGCGCGGCGCGTCGCGTCTCCAGCGCCTTGCCCTCGTACGGGCCGTCGTGCGTGGCCCCGGCCACCGCCGCATGGTGCGTGGAGGCCAGCGTCCAGACGCGCTTGAGGAAGCGGAACACGCCCTCCACCTGGTCGTCGGACCAGTCGAAGTCCCGCTCCGGCGGGCCGGCGAAGAGCACGTACGCGCGCGCCGTGTCCGCCCCGTACTTCTGGACGATGGAGGCGGGCGCCACCGAGTTGCCCCAGCGCTTGGACATCTTCCGGCCGTCGGGGCCGTTGACGATGCCCTGCGTAATCAGCCGCTTCACCGGCTCGTCCACCGGGCTGAGGCCCACCAGCTTCATCACCCGGGTCCAGAACCGGAAGTAGAGCAGGTGCATCACCGCGTGCTCGGGACCGCCCACGTAGATGTCCACGGGGAGGAAGCGCTGGGCCTCCTTCGGGTCGAACGGCGCGGCGTCGTAGCCCGGCGACAGGTAGCGCGCGAAGTACCAGCAGGAGTCGACGAAGGTGTCCATCGTCTCCGCCTCGCGCCTGGCGGGCCCGCCGCACTTGGGGCACGTGGTGTTCACCCACGAGGCCACCTTGGCCAGCGGCGGCTCGCCCTTGCCGGTGAGCACCTCCTGGGTGTCGATTTCCGGCAGGCGCACGGGCAGCTGGTCCACCGGCACGGGGATGCCGTGGCGCTGCGGGTCGCACTTCTCGCAGTAGACGATGGGGATGGGCGTGCCCCAGTAGCGCTGGCGGCTGAAGCCCCAGTCCTTCTGGCGGTACGTCACCGTGGCGCGGCCCTGGCCGTCCTTCTCCAGCTTCGCGGCCATGGCCTGGCGCGCCGCCTCGGACGTCTGGCCCGTGTACTCCCCCGAGTCCACCAGCACGCCGTACTCTGTATACGCCGCCTCCAGCTGCTCGCCGGCCGGGAGCTTGTCGCCCGTGGCCGGCTGGATGACGACCTTCACCGGCAGGCTGTACTTGCGCGCGAAGGCGAAGTCGCGCGCGTCGTGCGCGGGCACGCTCATCACCGCGCCGGTGCCGTAGTCGCTCACCACGAAGTTGGCGATCCAGATGGGCACCGGCTGGCCGGTGAAGGGGTTGAGCGCGTGGGCGCCGGTGAAGACGCCCTCCTTCTCCGCGTCCTCGCCCAGGCGCTCCGTCTTGGACTGGGCGGCCATGCGCTTCGCGAAGGCCTCCACGTCCGCGCGGCGCTCGGGGGACGTCACCTGCGCCACCAGCTTGTGGTCCGGCGCGAGCACCACGTAGGTGCAGCCGAAGATGGTGTCCACGCGGGTGGTGAAGACGCGGATGGTGGCGTCATGCCCCTGCACGCGGAAGTCGGCCTCGGCACCGTCCGAGCGGCCAATCCAGTTGCGCTGCATGGAGGTGATGCGGTCCGGCCACTCCTTCAGCGTGTCCAGCGCGTCCAGCAGGTCCTGCGAGTAGCGGGTGATGCGGAACGCCCACTCGGGCATCTCCTTGTCCACCACGGGCGAGTCGCAGCGCTCGCAGACGCCGTCCTTCACCTGCTCGTTGGCGATGACGGTGAGGCAGCCGGTGCACCAGTTCACCCGGCTGAAGCGGCGATAGACGAGCCCGCGCTCCAGCATCTGGATGAAGAACCACTGGTTCCAGCGGTAGTACTCGGGCTTGCTGGTGTTGACCTCGCGGTCCCAGTCGTAGCTGTAGCCGAGGCTCTTCATCTCCTTCTTGAAGGAGGCGATGTTCTCCTCGGTGCGCACCGCCGGGTGCACGCCGTCCTTGATGGCGGCGTTCTCCGCGGGCAGGCCGAAGGCGTCCCAGCCCATGGGGTGCAGCACGTCATGCCCACGCATCAGGAAGTAGCGCGCGTACACGTCCCCGATGAGGTAGTTGCGCACGTGCCCCATGTGCATCTTCCCGCTGGGGTACGGCAGCATCTCGAGGATGTACTTCTTGGGTGCGCCCGGGCGCTTGCCCGCCCGGAAGATGCCCGCCTCGTCCCAGCGGGTCTGCCACTTGCCTTCAATCGCCTGCGGCTCGTAACGCTCGTTCATCGCCATGTCCGAGGGGTCTCTTATGGGAGGGCCGGGCCCGGGGGCAACACCGACGTGGCGGAGTGGCCCTTTCAGGGGCGGACGGGGCCGGAAAACACCGGCTGACCCGGGAAAACCCCGGGCGGCGGGCACTTGTGTCGTGCCCCGCCCCCGGTGAGCCCGCTCCGTCACCCGGCGGGCGGAGGGCCGTGGGCCGGCGCCGCTCCGGCCCACCCTCCCCTTCCGGCGGCCAGCGCCGGAGCCCGGCGGGTCAGTTGACGGTGAACTCGCGCGAGTAGCCCGTGTACGGGCGGATGAGCCCGTCCCAGCCGGACTTCCAGTCGCCGTCATGGCGGATGCGGTAGGTGCCCGGCAGGGTGTCCGCCGGAATCCTCCACTCCACCGTGACGTGCGAGCACGCCATCGTGGGCACACAGTTGTTGCGCTCCCAGCGGTACTTCGTCTCCCAGTCCCAGTCGTGGGCCACCGTCACCCAGGACGTGCCCGCCTTGCGCTGCACCTGGAGGAAGCTGCCCTGCCGCCGCAGGTTGTTCTTGGGGTGGCCGCCCCAGAACTTCACGCTCACCGTCGCGCCCCGAGGGTACGCGGCGAGCGCATTCGTCACGACGCCGCCGAAGCTCACCGTGAGCAGCTTGTCGTCGAACACCACGCCCGTCTGCACCGTCGTCTGCGCGTTGCGCAAGTCCCGGGGCGTGGGGCCCGAGGGCACGGAGGCCCCGTCGCGCAGCGCGGCCGCCAGCTTCTGCGCCTCCTGCTGCACCGCCGCGAGCTGCCACGGGCCGAAGTGCGTGGACGCCCCCTCATAGTCCTGCTTCGCGTACTCCTCGCGCGTGACGAGGTAGCCCGCGTACGCGTTGGACAGGCCGGCAATCACCACGTGCGTCACGCCCAGCGGCGCCAGCTGCGTCTGCACCGTCCCGCGCAGCCGGCGGCCCGCCATGGTGGTCATCTCGAAGGGCACCGCCACCAGCGCGAGGTTGCCAATCGTCACCACCTGGAGCGGTAGCACCTCGGGCGTCCACGGGTAGGGCTGCATGGTGCCCATCTCCAGGACGATGGGCTTCTCCCCCTGGCACGGCGTGGTGGTGGCCGTGCAGGCGATGACGCCAAACACGTCGCGGAGCTCCTCGCACGTCGCGCCCTCGCTGCCATAGCCCGGGCCGTCCTCGGCGCCGGCCAGCATGGAGATGCCGATGGCGGCCTCACAGGTGCCGCGCGCCACGCCATCCGTGTACGCGGGCGCCACCTGCACGGCGTCCATGCTCACGTACGCGTGCCGGTAATCCACCGCGCCGGTGAGCGGCTGCGCCGCGCCGTCATACAGCGCGCGGGCCAGGGCATACTGCTTGCGGCCCGACAGCTCCGTGCTCTCGAAGTCGTTGGCGCCGCCCCCGTTCTCCCCACCGAAGATGTTGGGCGTCACGTCGCCCTCGTTGCTCTGCGCGAAGGCGGCGACGAAGGTGCTCGCGGCCGTGTAGTTCGTACCCTTGAGCTTCTCGAAGAGGTACGACGCGTAGCCCTTGTTGTCTCCGCTGATGAGCAGGTTGTCGTTGCCCATGGACGTGGCGTGGACGGCGAACCAGTTGATGAGGCCCACCTCCTGCCCGGCGCTGCCCTGCAGGCGCAGCAGCGTCATCTGCTTGTCCGTGTCGTGGCCGAACCGCGAGCGCTCCGCTGCGGGGTTTCGCAGGTACGCCTCCGGCGAGCGGTTGATGCTGGTGTCGAGCAAATCACCCGACGCCAGCCGTACGCTGCCCGCCGTGAGGTTGCCGTGCGCGCGGACGATGGACTGGTAGATGCCGTCGACGATGGCGTCGAAGTTCTGCTTGTCGAAGCCGAGGACGGTGAGGTTGTAGAGCGCGTAGTGCGAGAAGCCGCCCGGCCCGCTGTGCGTGTGCGTGGCGCTCAGCACCACGTTCTCATCCGAGTACGTGGCGCCATACGTGGCCCGCAGTCGCTCCACCACCTGCTGCTTGACGCCCTGGGCGATGAAGGCCGCGTCGGCGCTCACGAAGGCCACGCGCCGGCCGTTGCAGGGCGAGGCGATGACGAACGCGCGCGAGCGCAGGCGCTGGTGGATGCCCGCCGTCTTCTGCTCCAGCATCGCGTAGCCCATCATCCCCAGCTCCGCCGCGGGGCCGGTGATGTCGTAGATGCCCGCCCCCACCTGGAAGGCGGTGTTGCCCGCGCACGGGCCGGTGAGCGCGGGCTGCGCCACCGACGCGACGGGGGTGGGAGGGGCTTCCACGCGCGGTGCCTCGACTTCGGCACCGCATGCGCTCAGCATCAGCGCGAGGACCCACAGACACGACGGACGGGCGAGACAGGCTTGCATGGGCGACGCTCCTTCTCGAAAGGCGCGGATTCTCGCCCGAGCCCCACGCCTCGCCGCCAGCGCACTGCACGGAACGGACCGCCGCAGGACATCCGCCCCGCCGCCCGCACCGGAGCCAACTCCCCGGGTCCGCCGTGACGCGTCACCTGATACATCCCTGATGTTTCGCGCCGGGACGGAGAATTCCTGCCTGTCTGCATGGGCAAGTAATTTTGGCAATACGGATATGTCGTTGACTCGGCAGCGTTCACCCGGGGACGATTCAACCCCACGGCATCCTTCAGGGGGGGCCGTTCAAACGTAGAGACGTGAGGACCGAATGACGCTGAGAAGGGCGTTGATCCCCGGGTGCGTTATCGCACTCTTCTCGCTGGAAACCCTGGCGCAGGACGCGAATAGCGCGGCGCCGGCTCCCGAATCCCAAGCGCCCGCGGC
>JBKGHK010000683.1:0-5395 GCA_046520375.1 Pyxidicoccus sp. 3LFB2 | reverse complement strand
AAGGTGGCCAGCCCGCTGCTGGAGCACATGGACGGCCGCACCGTCGGCCAGCTCGCACGAGGCGGCGGCGCGCGTTCCTCGCGCTCGAAGTCGAGCTCCACCACCCGCTCCGCCTCGCGGTAGCGGGCCGCCTGGAGCTTGAAGCCCGTCAGCTCGTGCCGCAGCCACCGCTGGAAGGGCGCGGGCTCACCCGGCGTAGGGAAGCGCTCCTCGGCCACCGACACGCGCGCCAGGTCACCTTCGGCGCACAGACACAGGACGACCGAGCGGCCAGGCACTCGCAGCTCGACGTACGCCAGGCGAGGGAGCGGGCACCAGGCCTTCTGCGCCACGGCGCCGGTGAGGCCGGCTCCTACCTCCGCCACCACCTGCTGCAGCTCCACGGGACGCAGCGACACGGGCCCCTCCTGCGCCAGAAATGAAAACGGCCCGGCGGGTTTCGCCGAGCCGTTCACCGGACGTCAACTCACGCCCGTTCATGACTACTTGCTGCTCAGGACTCCGGGGTCGCCGGGGCCGCGGGCGCCTTGCGCGTGGACTTGCGAGCGGCCTTGCGGGCCGGGGCCTTACGGGCGGCAGCGCCCTTCTTGGCCGCCGCCTTCTTGGTGGCGGTCTTGCCCGCGGTCTTGCGGGTGGTGGTCTTCTTCGCCTTCGCGGCCTTCGAGGCGGTCTTCTTCTTGGCAGCCATCAGAACCTCCGGGTTCAGTGATTTCGGCCCCGTCAACCAGGACCCTGCACTCTTCTTGATGGGAGTGAGTGCTTGAAGTGAAGAGTACGGGCGCCATGCGCGTGTGTCAACGCATGGTGATGTATTGCAACGCGCTTCAAGGCCGATTTTTAGGCATCGGGCGCTTTCGGAGGCCCCAAACGACGCCTCGCGGACACTCGGAGGTGCGGGAATGAAGCGCGCGCGAGGCCGATTTTCCGGCCTCGGACGCGTTTCGGCCATTTTCGCGCGGTGCGGGGCGCGGGCTGCGGTCTACGTTGCGCGCCCATGAGCACCGACGCGCTGACCTTCCCCGCGGACTTCACCTTCGGCGTCGCCACCTCGGCGTACCAGGTGGAGGGCGGCATCGAGAACGACTGGGCCGAGTGGGAGCGGGCCGGAAAATTGAAGGAGCCCCACGCGCGCTGCGGCCGCGCGGTGGACCACTGGCACCGCTACGAGGAGGACTACGGCCTGGCGCAGGCGGTGGGCGCCACCGCGTTCCGAATCTCGCTGGAGTGGGCGCGAATCGAACCGGAGCGCGGGCGCTTCGACGGCGCGGTGCTCGAGGCGTACCGGGAGCGGCTGCTGAAGATGAAGGCCCGGGGGCTGCGGCCGGTGGTGACGCTCCATCACTTCACCCACCCGACGTGGTTCCACCGCGAGACGCCCTGGCACCAGCCGGCCAGCGTGGACGCCTTCCGCGAGTACTCGCGCCGGTGCGCGGCGCTGCTGGAGGGGCTGGACGCGCTGGTCATCTCCTTCAACGAGCCCATGGTGCTGCTGCTGGGCGGCTTCCTCCAGGGCGCCATTCCCCCGGGGCTCGCGGACGGGCCCACCACCATGAGGGCCCTGGAGAACATGGTGCGCGCGCACGCGGCCGCGCGCGAGGAGCTGCTGTCACGGCTGGGGCGGGTGGAGCTGGGCATCTCCCAGAACACGCTCGCCTTCGCGCCCGACAGGTGGTGGCACCCGCTGGACCGCGCCCTCGTGCGGCTGGGCGCGCAGGCCTACAACCACGCCTTCCATGAAGCGCTGTCCACCGGGAAGCTGCGCGTCAGCATGCCGGGCGTGGCCTCCACGCGCGTGGACATCCCCACCGCGCGCGACTCGGTGGAGTTCATCGGGGTGAACTACTACACCCGCGCGCACCTGCGCTTCGCGCCGCGCCCGCCCTTCATCGAGTTCAAGTACCGCGACACGCAGGGCCGAGGCCTCACCGACATCGGCTGGGAGGACTGGCCGGAGGGCTTCCTCCAGTCACTGCGCGAGGTGAAGCGCTACGGGCGGCCGGTGTGGATTACCGAGAACGGCATCGATGACCGGAGCGGCACGCGCCGGCCCCACTACCTCCATACGCACCTGGCCCAGGTGCTGGCGGCGCGGCAGCTCGGCGTGGACGTGCGCGGCTACCTCTACTGGAGCCTGCTCGACAACTTCGAGTGGCTGGAGGGCTGGGGACCGCGCTTCGGCCTCTACCACGTCGACTTCGACACCCTGGAGCGCCGCCCCACCCCCGCCTGTGACTACTTCCGGAGCGTGGCGATCGGCCGCCGGCTCGTTCCTCCGGGCTCCCCGGGCTGACGGAAGTCGCTGTTCGGAATTGGGACAGTCCTGACGCCCCTGGCCGAAACCCGGCCAGTAGATGCCCGAAATCAGGACGGATTTGGGCTAATTCGCCATAGAATTACAATAGTATTGAGGTATTTACACCCTCACCATCTTGACTTCATCAATCGATTAGCTGCTTGATGCGGGACCAACCGGACGGGCCTCTCGTTTTCTTGGGAATCCCGGGGTCGGCCTCTCACATCCAGGAGCACCCATCCCATGAAGAAGATGTGGTCGAGTGTCGTTGCCGTGACTACCGCGCTGAGCCTCACCGCCTGCCAGAGTGAGGAGCCGAAGCCCGCCGCCGAGGCCTCCGACTTCCAGATCATCGGGGGTCAGGTCATCGACGAGGCGTTCTTCGACGAGAACAAGACCGGCGCGTGCGCCACGGTGGACTTCGGGCCCGAGGCCGCCCGCCGCGCCCCGACGCCCGCGGAGGCCGAGAAGTTCGAGAAGCGCGCCGCCGCCGACAACATGGTGAACGTGGCCTGGCACGTCATCACCAACGGCACCACCGGCAACGTGACGGACGCGCAGATTGCGCAGCAGCTGCAGGTGCTGAACGCCGCCTATGCCGGCAAGGGCTTCCAGTTCCAGACGGTGTCCATCGACCGGACCAGCAACTCCAAGTGGTTCAGCATGACGCCCGGCTCGCGCAACGAGACGAACGCCAAGCAGGCGCTGGCCAAGAGCCCGGCCACCACGCTGAACATCTACACCGCGGGCCCCGGCCAGGGCCTGCTGGGCTGGGCGGTGTTCCCGTGGTCCTACGCGGAGAGCCACTTCCAGAACGGCGTGGTGCTCCTGCACAGCTCGCTGCCCGGCGGCAGCGCGGCCCCGTACAACCTGGGCGACACGGCGACGCACGAGGTCGGCCACTACCTCGGCCTGTACCACACGTTCCAGGGCGGCTGCACCGGCGCTGGCGACGAGGTCTCCGACACCCCGGCCGAGGCCTCCGCCGCCTACGGCTGCCCGGCGGGCCGCGACACCTGCGCCACCACGGGCGCGGACCCCATCACCAACTTCATGGACTACACCGACGACGCCTGCATGAACACGTTCAGCGCCGGCCAGGTCGCGCGCATGGCGTGGGCCGTCTCCACGTACAAGCCGAGCCTGTAGTCCCGGGCGAAGTCTCAGCCGTCTGAAGCGTGAAGGCGCGGCCCCCTCCTTATAGAGGGGCCGCGCCTTCTGTTTTTTCAAAGCGCTCAGCCCAGGGCCGCGCGGTAGTCCACGTCCTGCTCCTCGCCGGGGCCGGCGAGGTCGGTGTTGGCGGCGGCGAAGAAGCGGCGCACGCAGTCCTCCACGGCCGAGGGCATCTCCAACGCGTTCACCTCGGCGCGGAAGGCGGCGGCGCCGTACAGCCCGTGGGCGTACCACGCCAGCTGCTTGCGGAAGGAGCGCACGGCGCCCAGCGGGTCTCCCATGAAGTCCAGGTGCGCGCGCAGGTGCTCCAGCACCAGGGCGCAGCGCTCCTGTGGGGTGGCGGGCGGGCCGCCCAAGAGCTCGCGGAAAATCCACGGGTTGCCCAGCGCGGCGCGGCCAATCATCACGAAGTCGCAGCCGGTGGTGGCCTGCATGCGCAGCGCGTCCGCGGGCGTCCTCACGTCGCCGTTGCCGATGATGGGCAGCTCCGGGAAGTGGCGCTTCAGGTCGGCGATGACGCTCCAGTCCGCCTGGCCCGAGTAGCCCTGCTCGCGGGTGCGCGGGTGGATGGCGAGCGCGGCGCAGCCGGCCTCCTGGAGGGCGCCGGCCATCTGGAGGTAGTTGCGATTCTTCGCGTCCCACCCCGAGCGAATCTTGCAGGTGACGGGCAGCCCGGTGGCCTCGCGAATGGCCCGGACGATGTCGCCCGCGCGGGGCACGTCACAGAGCAGCGCGCTGCCGGCGCCATTCTTCGTCACCTTCTTCACCGGGCAGCCCATGTTGATGTCGATGATTTGCGCGCCCGACGCCTTGCCCACCTCGGCGGCGCGGGCCATGGCCTCCGGCTCGCCGCCGTAGATTTGCAGCGAGTAGGGGCGCTCCACCTCGGCGTCGTAGCGCAGGTACTTCAGCGTGCGCTGGTTGGCCCGCATCAGGCCCTGGGAGCTGACGAGCTCCGTGGGGCAGAGGGCGGCGCCCAGGCGGAAGGCGATGACGCGAAAGGGCATCTCGCTCACCCCCGCCATGGGGGCGAGGATGTAGGGGTTCGGCAGGGAGTAGGGACCGAGCTGCGGCATGAAGGGCGGGGAACCTAGCGGATTGACCGGGAGCTTGCAGGCGGTGCGCAACAGCCTGCGCGACAGGGGCCTAACGGTTAAGGTCCGTCGCCATGTTCCGCTTCAGGCTTGGGAGCATTCCCATCGAAGTCCACCCCAGCCACCTGCTGGTGTCCGCCATGATTGCCTGGACCTCCATCACTGGAGCCCAGGGAGGCTGGCCGTTCCGCCAGGTGGAGGGGGCCCCCGCGCTCGGCCACGCCAGCGCGATGGTGGTCTACATCCTGTCGTGGATGCTCATCGTCTTCGTGTCCGTGCTCATCCACGAGCTGGGCCATGCCCTGGCCAGCCGGCTGTTCGGCTACCGGCCGAGCATTGCCCTGGTCTGGATGGGCGGCCACACGCTGCCCAACGACGAGCCCGGCCCCCTGCCGTGGAAGCGCAACCTGGTCATCACCGCGGCCGGGCCCTTCTTCGGGTTGATGCTGGGGGTGGCGTGCGGGGTGGGCTACTACCTGCTCAAGGGCCGCTCGCCCGCGCTCGACTTCTTCCTGTTCACCTTCACGGTGGCCAACCTCTTCTGGGCCGTGCTCAACATGATGCCGGTGCTGCCGCTGGATGGGGGGCACATCACCGCCACCCTGGCGTCCCGCATCTTCGGCCCGCGCCGGGGCTTCGTCCTGGCGCAGGGGCTGGCCCTGCTGGTGTGCGTGGCCGCCGTCGTGTTCGGCCTGAAGACGGGGTCGATGCTCTTCACCATCATCTTCGGCATGTACGGCGTGCAGGCCTTCCGCGTGGTGGCCGAGGCCATGCGCGGCGGCGACAAGGCCCGCGAGGCGGCGAAGCTGGACGGCCCGCTGGCGGACAAGCTGCG
>JBKGHK010000682.1:0-5401 GCA_046520375.1 Pyxidicoccus sp. 3LFB2 | reverse complement strand
TGCTGGTGCAGGTGCGCGACGGGGACGTGGTGGTGCGGCCCCTCGCGGGCACCCGCCGCCGGGGCGCGACGGAGGCCGAGGACCTGGCGCTGGAGAAGGAGCTGCTCGCGGACGAGAAGGAGCTGGCCGAGCACGTCATGCTGGTGGACCTGGGCCGCAACGACGTGGGCCGGGTGGCGGCGCCGGGCTCGGTGCGCGTCGAGGACATGAAGGTCATCGAGCGCTACAGCCACGTGATGCACATCGTCTCGCAGGTGCGCGGCAAGCTGGACGCGAAGTACGACGCGCTGGACGCGCTGGCCAGCACGTTCCCCGCGGGCACCGTGTCGGGCGCTCCGAAGATTCGCGCGATGCAAATCATCGACGAGCTGGAGCCGCAGCGGCGCGGGCCCTACGCGGGCGCGGTGGGCTACCTGTCCTTCTGCGGCACGCTGGACGTGGCGATTGCGCTGCGGACCTTCTTCGTGGACGGAGACCGGACACTGTGGACCGCGGGCGCGGGCCTGGTGGCGGACTCGGTGCCGTCCAAGGAAGCGGATGAGACCGAGGCCAAGGCGGGTGCCATGGCCGCCGCGCTGCGGATGGCGCGCGAAGGAGGTGGCCGGTGATTCTCGTCATCGACAACTACGACTCGTTCACCTTCAACCTCGTGCAGCTGCTCTACACGCTGGGCGCCGAGGTGAAGGTGGTGCGCAATGACGACCTGGACGCCGCCGGGGTGGCGGCGTCGGGGGCCTCGCACCTGGTGATTTCGCCGGGCCCTTGCACGCCGCACGAGGCGGGCATCAGCGTGGCGGCCATTGCCCAGTCCCGCGTGCCGGTGCTGGGCGTGTGCCTGGGGCACCAGTCCATTGGCGCGGCGTTCGGCGGGAAGGTGATTCGCGCGCCGGAGCCCGTGCATGGCAAGGCGGCCCACATCCAGCATGGCAACACCGGGGTCTTCACCGGGCTGAGCCAGGGCTTCACGGCGGCGCGCTACCACTCGCTCATCGTGGAGAAGGCGTCGCTGCCCGAGGAGCTGGAGGCCACCGCGTGGAGCCAGGACGGCCTCATCATGGCGCTGCGCCACCGCACGCGGCCCGTGGTGGGGCTCCAGTTCCATCCGGAGAGCGTGCTCACTCCGGAGGGGCCGAAGCTGGTGCGCAACTTCCTGGACGGGCGGCTGTAGCCCGTCGCGTTGTCGGGGGCCTTCCGGCCGCGTCATGCTCGACGCGGCCGGAGCTTGTTGCTCACGTGGTGCGCGGCAGCGAGAAGCAGAAGGTGCTGCCCTCTCCCAGGGTGCTCCGGGCCCAGATGGCTCCGCCGTGCGCCTCGATGATGGCCTTGGAGATGGCGAGCCCCAGGCCCAGTCCTCCGCCCGCGCGGCGCTCCCGGTGCACGTAGCGTTCAAAGACGTGGGCGAGCTGGTCCTCCGGGATTCCACTCCCCCGGTCCTCGACGCAGAAGACGACGCGCCCGGGCTCGTCGCGCACGCCGACGTTGATGGAGCTGCCCTCGTTCGAGAACTTGATGGCGTTGCCGATGAGGTTCGAGAACACCTGGAGGATGCGCTCGCGGTCGCAGCGCACGTGGGTGCGACTATTGGCCGGAAGCACCTCCAGCCGGAGGCCCTTCTCGGCGGCGACCTCCTTCAGCATGTCGGCGGCGGCCTCCGCGAGTTCGCTCGCGTCGTGGTCGGCGGGTTCGATGGAGAGGCGCCCCGCCTCGATGTTCGACAGGTCCAGCAGGTCGCGAATCATGTGCATCATCCGCTGGGACGCGCGCTGGATTCGCTCGGCAATCCGGCTCACCTGCTCCGGGTGTCCATCCATGCGCCCGGCGTGGAGCTTCAACTGGTCGGCGCTCGTGCGGATGGCACCCAGGGGGCTTCGCAGGTCGTGGGAGACGACGGCGAGCACGTCCTCCCTCATGCGGATGGCCCGCTGGGCCTGCTCATACAGGCGGGCGCTCTCGATTGCGAGTGAGGCGCGGCGCGAGAGCTCCTGGGCGAGCAGCAGGTCGTCCTGCGAGTAGCGGCGGCCGGGCGCCGCCATCAACACCATGGCACCAAAGGTCCGCCCGCGAGCGGCCAGCGGGACGCAGATGTACGAGCCTGTCACGAGGGCGCGGAAGCCGTCGCGCGCATCCATTCCCAGCGCCTCCTCGACCGAGTAGACGCCGACGATGTCCGGCTCGAGCTCCGGCAGCCCGCTCAGCACGACATGGGCGACGCCCCGGGTCGTCCGCGGTGTCGACGGGATGTCGTGCATCGCATGTTGAAGCACCGACTCCTCGTCGGAATTCACATGTGCGAGCGCCACCGGACGAAGCGTGTTCCCGTCGAGAATCTCGACCGCGCACCACTGCGCCATGGACTGCGTCGCGAGGCGGGTGACGCGGTCCAGCGTCGTCTGGTAGTCGAGTGAGCCCGCGAGCAGGCTTCCGACCTCGGACAGGAATGCCTGCGCCCGGTCCGCGCGCATGCGCTCGGTCAGGTCCCGCGCGACCACCGAGTAGCCGTGCAGGTTTCCCGCGCTGTCGCGCACGGCGTTGAAGATGACGCTGGCCCAGAACGTCGCGCCGCCCTTGCGCATCAGCCAGCCCTCGAACTCGGCCCGCCCGACTTCGCGCGCGCGCCGCAGCAGGCGCTCCGCCATTCCGGCGTCGGCTTCGGAGGCCCCGAGCAGCCGCGCCACGACGGCCCCGACGGCCTCCTGCGCGCTGAAGCCATGCAGCCGCTCGGCGCCTGCATTCCAGCTGATGACCTCGCCGGAAGCCGAGACCATGAAGACGGCGTAGTCCTGCACGCTGTTCACCAGCAGGCGCAGGCGCTCCTCGCTGTCGCGCAGGGCGTCCTCGGTCCGCTTTCGCTCGGTCAGGTCTCTCGCGACGTTCGACAGGCCACGGAGGTGGCCGCTCTCATCTTCCACCGCGCTCAACGTGCACAGGGCCCAGAACCGCTCGCCGCCCTTGCGCACCAGCCAGCCCTCGTAGGTGGCCGTGCCCTTCACGATGGCATCCTCGATGAGGCGGGCTGCGCTGTCCTGGGCCTCCGGGGGAAAGAAGCGATGAATCGGGCCGCCGACGACCTCGTGCGACCGGTAGCGTTTGAGCCGCTGCGCACCGTGGTTCCAGCTCTGGACGATGCCCTCGGGAGAGACCATGAACATCCCGTAGTCCTGGATGCTCCCGACGAGCAGGCGGAAGTACTCCTCGCTCTCCCGCAGGGCCTGCTCGGTGCGCTTCCGCTCGCTGACGTCTCGCGCCAGCATCGAGAAGCCGCGCAGGTGGCCGGACTCGTCCTCCACGGCGCTGACGGTGAGCAGCCCCCAGAACTTTGTCCCGCCCTTGCGGAGCAGCCAGCCCTCGTAGTTCGTCGTCCCCATCCGCGCCGCTTCGTGCATCAGGTCCTCGGGGATGCGGCTCGCGAGCTCCTCCTCTGGAAAGAGCAGGGAGAACGAGGTGCCGATGATTTCGTGTGGCCGGTAGCCCTCCAGTCGCTGCGCGGCCCGGTTCCAGTTCTCGATGGCGCCGTCGGAGGACGTCAGGAAGACCGCATACTCCTGGCTCTCGATGAGCAGCCGGAACTGCTCCTCGCTCAGCCGGAGGGCTTCCTCGGCATTCTTCCGGTCCGTGAGGTCTCGCGCGATGTTCGAGAAGCCGCGCAGGCGCCCGTGACTGTCGATGATGGAGGTGATGATGAGGTTGCCCCAGAAACGGTTGCCCCCCTTGCGGACGAGCCACCCTTCGTACTCCGCGCGTCCATCCGCCTGCGCCCTCTCCATGATCCGCCTGGGGATGTCGCGCTCGACCGCTTCGAGCGGGAAGAACCGCTCGATGGGCGACCCGAGGGCCTCTTCCTCCGTGTAGCCCTTGAGCCGCCGCGCGCTCGAGTTCCAGGTCGCGACCTTCCCGTCCACCGTCAGGGCGAAGACGCCGAAGTCGCGCAGGTTGTCGATGAGCAGGCGTGCGTCCGCCTCGGCATTGCGGACTTCCAGCTCCGTCGACTTCACCCCCGTGACGTCGACCGTCAGCCCCGAGAGCAGGACCGTGCCGTTCGACCTGCCACTGCGGCTCACCGTGGTCTGCATCCACACCACCGCGCCGTCGCGCCGGACCATCCGGTGCTCCCGCGTGTGCGCCCCCCCTTCCGAGGCCGCCCGATGGATGGCATCCAGCACGCGGGGCCAGTCCTCGTGGTGGACGAGCCTTTTGAAGACGCCTGCTTGCGTCTTGAGTTCCTCGGCCGAGTAGCCCAGCAGCCGCTCGACGGAGGGGCCCACGTAGTAGAGCTGGGAGGCCCACTCGTCGGATTCCCACAGGAGGGCTCCGCCGACGTCCCGTACTATCGAGCGTTCGGCTTCCGCGTCCTGGTCAGCTTCGCTTTCGGTGTTGAGCACGGGCCCCGTCCGGTTGAGTCACCGTCCGGCCTAATCTGCTCAGTGAGCGGCGCTCAGACAGTAGGGGCCTGTGCGGTTGGCGTCTGCCGAGGCGGAGACAGGGGAGCGACGCAGGCAGGCTCCAGCCGTGAATGAAGCGGTTGCCGTACTCGCCCGCTCAGGGCCGCAGGTGCGTGGTGTCGTTCCAGGTGACGACGACGGGCTGGGTGCCGTCGCCGTCGAGGCTGAGGACGCTGATGGACGCGGTGCCCAGCATGAAGAGCCGCCCGTTGTCCGGCGGCAGGCCCAGCCACCGCGCCGCCAGCACCCGCAGCAGGTGCCCGTGGGCGAAGCAGAGCACGTCCCCCTTCACCGCCCGGGCGTCCGCGATGACGCGGTCCACGCGGGCGCCCACCTGCGCCGCCGTCTCTCCGTTGGGCGCTCCGTCGGTCCACAGCGACCAGCCCGGGCGCGCCGAGCGGATGTCATCCCCGGTGCGGCCCTCGTAGTCGCCGTAGTTCCACTCCATGAGGTCCGGGCGCTTCTTCGCCACGCCGCCAAAGCCGGCCAGCGCGCACGTCTCCGCCGCGCGGCTCAGCGGGCTCGTCCAGACCTCGGCGAAGCGCCATTCCTTCAGCGGCGCCGCGAGCAGCTCGCCCATCTTCCGCCCGTCGTCGAGCAGCGGAATGTCCGTGCGGCCCGTGTGCTGGCCACTGCGGCTCCATTCCGTCTCACCGTGCCGGACCAGTACCAATTGAGGACCGCGTGTCTTCATGGCGCGCATCGTGCCAGAGGGCGCGAAGATGTCCCCGGCATTCCGGCCTCCCGCGCACGCAGGTGGACAGTCCACCCCTGGAGTCACACGAGGGCGCCGCCGGGCTGCGCAGCATTCCCTCGCACTCCCGTCCGAGGGCCCGCCCTCTGGAGGACACACAGGAGGGCAGGGGAACCCCGCCCTCCGTCCACCACTTCAGCGCTTGAGGCCGCGCTTGATGGCCGTGCACAGCGCCTTCGCCGCGCCCGGCCCGTCCGCGTGCGCCGCG
>JBKGHK010000681.1:0-3542 GCA_046520375.1 Pyxidicoccus sp. 3LFB2 | reverse complement strand
CGTTCTTTGACAAGTGCATACGAAGGGTAAGTTCAATTTCTGCTGAGTAAGAAGTTCTCGCAGAAGGCTGACTTGCTAGGGGAAGTGAAGCCGAGAGGCTTTGCGACTCCGACACAGCAAGGCAGTCTCAATCAAGCGTTGAATCAAACTAGAAGTCTTCCGGGCCTGCTGCGAAGAGCAGGGGTCTGGGCCTTGGTCTTCGAATTTCGACAATCCGCCGGGAGGCGGGTGTGAAAGAGATCAGGGCAAGTAAGCTACTAAGGGCGTGCGGTGGATGCCTAGGTGCCAAGAGGCGATGAAGGACGTGGGTGGCTGCGAAAAGCTCCGGGGAGCTGTCAACCGAGCGTTGATCCGGAGATGTCCGAATGGGGAAACCCAGCACTGCGAATAGCGGTGTTACCTCCAGCTGAATTCATAGGCTGGCAGGAGCTAACCAGGGGAAGTGAAACATCTCAGTACCCTGAGGAAGAGAAAACAACGAGTGATTCCCAAAGTAGCGGCGAGCGAAATGGGAACAGCCCAAACCGTTGCCACGCAAGTGGCCGCGGGGTAGTGGGTCCACGGTAGGACTTTGACCGGCTAGCGGAAGTCTCTGGAAAGGGACACCAAAGAGCGTGATAGTCGCGTACGCGAAAGCGGGTTGGAGCTGAGTGGGTTACCCAAGTAAGACGGGACACGTGCAATCCTGTCTGAATCCGCCGGGACCATCCGGTAAGGCTAAATACTCCTTGGCGACCGATAGTGAACTAGTACCGCGAGGGAAAGGTGAAAAGAACCCCGGTAAGGGGAGTCCAAAGAACCTGAAACCGCATGTCTACAAGCAGTCCGAGCACTACGGCGCAAGCCAGTGCGAGGGCGTACCTTTTGCATCATGATTCGGCGACTTAATATACGTAGCGAGGCTAAGCCGTTAGGTGGAGCCGGAGCGAAAGCGAGTCCTAAGAGGGCGATTCAGTTGCGTGTATTATAACCCGAAGCGGGGTGATCTACACATGGCCAGGTTGAAGTGCGGGTAACACCGCATGGAGGACCGAACTCATGAAAAGTTTGAAAAATTTTCTGAGATGAGCTGTGTGTAGGGGGTGAAAAGGCCAAATCAAAACTCCGTGATAGCTGGTTTCTCCCCGAAAAGATAATTTAGGTATCGGCTCGGGCAATTCAATGCCGGAGGTAGAGCACTGGAACGGCTAGGGGTCTCACCAGATTACCAAACCGTACCAAACTCCGAATGCCGGCAATTGTTATCCCGGGACGCAGTCAGTGGGTGATAACGTCCATTGGCAAGAGGGGAATAACCCAGACCGACAGCTAAGGCCCCCAAATCTAGTCTAAGTGAACACTAGAAAGGATGTGGCAGGTCATTGACAACCAGGAGGTTGGCTTAGAAGCAGCCATCCTTTAAAGAAAGCGTAATAGCTCACTGGTCAAGACAGGCCGCGCCGAAAATGTAACGGGGCTCAAGACTAGTGCCGAAGCTTCGGGTCATGCGCAAAACGCATGGCGGTAGGGGAGCGTCCCAGTTGCAGCGAAGGTCGACTGTAAAGGCGGCTGGAGCGACTGGGAGTGCTGATGCCGAAATGAGTAGCGATAAAGGGGGTGAGAAACCCCCTCGCCGTAAACCCAAGGTTTCCTGGGTCAAGTTAATCTTCCCAGGGTTAGCCGGAACCTAAGTCGAGGCCGAAAGGCGTAGATGATGGAAAGCAGGTTAATATTCCTGCGCCATCTTGTGAGCGTTGAACTAAGGGAGGACGGAGAAAGCTAGGCGAGCTGACCGGTGGTTGTGTCAGTCTAAAGGTGTAGGGGTGTCGCGTACGATTAAAGGCGCGGCAGCCATCCCCGAGACCCCATGGCGCCCCGTCAGGGGTAAGTCGCTGATGCTCGGCTTCCAAGAAAAGTCCCGTAGGGAGCTTGCAGGGTGTCCGTACCGTAAACCGACACAGGTGGGTGAGGAGAAAATCCTAAGGCGCTTGAGAGAACTCTCCTCCAAGGAACTAGGCAAATTTCCACCGTAACTTCGGAAGAAGGTGGGCCTCTGGTAGGTGTAGGCGTACAGCCGAAGCCGAGAGAGGTTGCAGAGAAATGGCGGTAGCGACTGTTTACCAAAAACACAGGACTCTGCGAAGGCGACAAGCCGACGTATAGGGTCTGACTCCTGCCCGGTGCTGGAAGGTTAAGGGGATTCGTCAGCCGCAAGGTGAAGCGATGATCCGAAGCCCCAGTAAACGGCGGCCGTAACTATAACGGTCCTAAGGTAGCGAAATTCCTTGTCGGGTAAGTTCCGACCTGCACGAATGGAGTAACGACTTCCGCGCTGTCTCGGAGAGGGACTCAGCGAAATTGAAATAGCTGTGCCGATGCAGTTTACCCGCAGCAAGACGGAAAGACCCCGTGAACCTTTACTACAACTTGACAGTGACACTAGGGATTGACTGTGTAGGATAGGTGGGAGCCTTTGAAGCCGGGCCGCTAGGTTCGGTGGAGGCAACGGTGAAATACCACCCTGTTGATTTCTGGTGTCTAACCACGTCCCGTCAGCCGGGACTGGGACACTGTCTGGTGGGTAGTTTGACTGGGGCGGTCGCCTCCCAAAAAGTAACGGAGGCGCGCGATGGTTCCCTCAGCCCGATTGGAAACCGGGCGGCGAGTGCAATGGCATAAGGGAGCTTGACTGCGAGACGGACACGTCGAGCAGGTGCGAAAGCAGGTCATAGTGATCCGGTGGTCCTGAATGGAAGGGGGCCATCGCACAACGGATAAAAGGTACTCCGGGGGATAACAGGCTTATCTCCCCCAAGAGTTCACATCGACGGGGGGAGGTTTGGCACCTCGATGTCGGCTCATCGCATCCTGTGGGGCTGGAGCAGGTCCCAAGGGTTTGGCTGTTCGCCAATTAAAGCGGTACGCGAGCTGGGTTCAAAACGTCGTGAGACAGTTTGGTCCCTATCTGCTGTGGGCGTAGGATACTTGAGAGGCTCTGACCTTAGTACGAGAGGACCGGGTTGGAGGCACCGCTGGTGTACCAGTTGTCTCGCCAGAGGCATCGCTGGGTAGCCATGTGCCGATTGGATAACCGCTGAAAGCATCTAAGCGGGAAACCGACCTCAAGACCAGGTATCCCGGGCGCAAGCCCCTGAAGACCCGTCGAAGACTACGACGTTGATAGGCCGGGTGTGTAAGCGTGGTAACACGTTGAGCTAACCGGTACTAATTGGTCGAGCGGCTTACTTTCCCCGTTCTCTTCCACGCCCCCCCAAGGGGAGTAAGGGAGTCGGAGGCCAAGGCCGAGGCTCGAGTGCGTCATAGCACTCGCCCGGAAGACGCTAATTGATTTACGGCGCAGCGAGCACTTCAAACTCGCAGAAGCTTTGAACTTACCCTTTGTATGCACTGTCGCTGTTTTTCCGGTGGCTATGTCGGAGGGGTCCCACCCGTTCCCATCCCGAACACGGAAGTTAAGCCCTCCAGAGCCGATGGTACTTCGCGGGAAACCGCGCGGGAGAGTAGGTCGCTGCCGGATTCTTTTTGAGAACCCCCGTTGCCCT
>JBKGHK010000680.1:0-5432 GCA_046520375.1 Pyxidicoccus sp. 3LFB2 | reverse complement strand
TTGGTGCATCAGCTGGAGGTAGTCGATGACCAGCAGCGACAGCCGGGGGTCCTTCAGCAGGCGCCCGGAACGCAGCCCTTCCGCGGACGAGCGACTTGAATCAGGCGTCGCCCTTGAGGGCCTCGTTCGGCGCCACGCGCATGGCGGAGGCCGCCGGGAGCCAGCTCGCCACGAGCGCGGTGACGAGCAGCACCGCGGGCGCGCCGATGAAGATGAGCGGGTCATACGTGGAGACACCGTAGAGCATCGCCGAGAGCGCCCGCGCCACCAGCGCCGCTCCCAGCAGCCCCACCGCGAGCCCGACAGCGGCGAGCCGCAGCCCCTGCCCGACCACCATCCGCAGCAGTCGCGCGGGCGTCGCGCCCAGCGCGCTCCGAATCCCCAGCTCGCGGGTGCGCTGGGCCACCCAGAAGGCGAGGATGCCGTAGAGCCCCACTGCCGCCAGCACCATCGCCAGTACCGCAAAGGCGCCCAGGAGCCCTCCCACCACGCGCACCTGCGCGTAGCTGTCCTCCACCACCGTCTCCAGCGGGCGGACCTTCAGCATCCGGAGATTCGGGTCCGCCGCGCGCAACTGCTGGTGCAGCAGCGGCATCAACTGACCGGCGGGCAGCGTGGACTTCACCGCGAGGCTCAACCCCTGGCGCAGGTCCTGGGCCAGCGGCACATAGACATCCCCCGAGGGCTCCACGGAGAGCCGCTCCATGGGCACGTCCCCGACGACGCCGACGACCTCATGGGCCCTCGGAGCGCCCTCCCCCACGTCCAGTTGGAGGCGCACGCCCAGCGCGCTCCGTCCCGGCAGGTAGCGCCGCACGAAGGCCTCGGTGACGACGACCACGCGGGGGCTGGTGGCCGTGTCCCTCGCATCCGGATAGCGCCCCTCCTTCAGGGGAATGGCCAGCGCCTGGAAGTAGCCGTCCGTGACGGGCACGTACCCGGCCTGGGGCGAGGCCCCGGTGGGCTCCGGAGCGCCCACGACGTGGAAGCCCGTGGTCTGCCGCCAGACGCTTCCAGAGAAGGGCAGGTTGACCGTGAGGCCCGCCGCCGTCACGCCGGGAATCGCCTCGACGCGGGTGAGGAAGTCCCGGGCCACGGCCGCTGCGGCCGCCTCACCGGCGTACTTCTCCAGCGGCAGGAAGAGCTCGGCGACGGTGACACCCCGGGGCTCGAAGCCGAGCGGCACGCTCTGCAGCCGCCACACCGTGCGCAGCATGAGGCCGGCCCCCACCAGCGGCACCATCGCCAGCGCCAGCTGGACGACGACGAGCACCGAGCGGGTGACGCCCATCGACGTGGCCCGGGTGCCCCGCGTCAGGGGCGCCAGCGCTCCCCTGTCCTCTCCGCGCGAGGCGTGGAGCGCGGGCAGCAGGCCCACCAGCACCGCCGTCGCCAGGGACGTCACCGAAGCAATCACCAGGACGAAGGGCTCGACGCCGGGGCCGGACCTCAGCTGCGGCGGGACGAGCGTGGCCAGCAGGTCCCTCCCCCACAGCGCAATGAGCAGACCGAGGGCGCCCCCGAGCAGCGCGCGGACCGCGCTCTCGACGAGCACCAGCCGGATCAGCTGCGCCCGGCTCGCCCCCAGCGCGAGGCGCACCGACATCTCGTGCATGCGCGTGCTGCCCCGCGCCAGCAGCAGGTTGGCCAGGTTGGCGCACCCGAGCAGCAGCAGCAGGGCCGCCACCGCGCTCACCACCTGGAGCTGGGTGCGCGACTGCTCCACCCACAGCTGATGAAGCGGCTCCAGGCTCGCGCCGGTGATTTCCACGCCGGGCACCCGTGCCGCGCCCAGGGCGAGCTGCACCAGCTCCGCGCGGGCCTGCTCGGGAGGGATGTCTGGATGGAGCCGCCCATAGACTCGCAGCGCGCTGCCCTGCTCGGTGGCCGGGTCCAACGCCAGCGGCTTCCAGAGCTCCACCTCGGGCTCGAACTGGAAGTCCGCGGGCAGCACGCCGACCACGGTGTGGACCTGGTCGTCCAGCACGAGGCTCCGCCCGAGGATGGAGGCGTCTGCCCCGTACCGCCGCTGCCACAGCGAATGCGAGAGCACGGCCTCGCGGTCCCTCCCCGGGACTTCGAGCTCCGCGCTCCAGAGCCGGCCCAGCAGGGGCTGGACGCCGAGCATCGGCAGGAGCCCGGCGGAGGCCCGGCCCACCGTCAGCCGGTCATCGACCTCCGTCCCGCTCAGCAGCTGCCGGCCGCCCTGGAAGCCCTCCAGCACAGAGAAGCTTCGAGCGCCCTCGCGCCACGCATTCCACACGGGCAGCACGACGCGCGCCCTGTCCCGGTGCGGCCCCGCTCCCGCGCCCGGCGTCGTCGTCTGGAAGAGCCGGTGGAGCCGCGACGCCTCCGGGTATGGCAGGGGCCGCCAGAGCACCTGATACACGACGCTGAAGACGGACGTCGTCGCGCCGATGGAGAGCGCCAGCGTCGTCACGACGACGGCGGTGAAGAACTTCTCACGCAGCAGCGAGCGGACCGCGATGCGGAGTTCCGGGAGGAGTGAGGCCATGGGCAGCGAGGCTCGAGGGGAAGCGGGGGGCCTCCCGTGCGCGAGCAACAAGGATGCCATGACCGCCCTCGCCCGGACGCAACCGACCGCCTCGACGCCCTCGGGAGCCGAGCCGCCCTGCACGCTGGGGAGGCATGCCCGGAAGTGGGAACGGCTGTCCCATTCCCGGGCACACGCTCGGGGCGCGGCCTACGCCTGCGGCATCGTGTGTCCCTCGGTCTGGGACAGGTCGAGCGGCAGCGGCAGGGTGGCCTCTTCACCCGAGCGGAGGCCCTCGGCGCCGGGAGCCAGCGGCCGCGCACCGGTGAGCAGCTCGCGCGCTCGGGACGCCAGCCACTTCACGCCCAGGAGCGCGTCCTTCACCAGGGCCACCGGCGCCCGGGCGGACAGCAGCGGCGGGCCCTTCAGCGTGCCCTGCGGCGCGTCCTCGGGCATGGGGTTGATGCCCACGCCCAGCTCGTAGACCATCTTCCCGCCGAGCGACGCCGTGTAGAGCGCCAGCCCGCACGCGGCCAGGCCCAGCACCGCGGTGGTGACGGTGGGCTCGCGCTTCAGCCGGAAGCCCGTCACGCCGATGGCCCCCAGCAGCACGAGGCTGTTGCCCAGGCCATGTAGGAAGGTCATGTCTCGGGCGCGCGGAGACTCCAGCCGCACCTCCTGGCTGGCCGCCAGGCCCGCGATGCCCGCGAATACGCCGCTCAGCGTGCCCGCCACCCAGACCCGGCGGGCCACCTTCGCCCAGGCCTGGTCCCCCGTCGTCACCGCGATGAGGTCCGCCACCGCCGCCGTGGGCAGCAGCGCCAGTGGCGCGTGGACCACCGAGGGGTGCAGCTCATGCAGCAACATCTCTCTCTTCATCGCCCGCCCTCCTGGATTCGAAGCTGAAGGGTAGGCACCTCACTGAGCCACGGCAGGCTCGGCTGCCTGCCTGCACTCCTGGCGTCTGGGGGGTTGAGGACGGACTCACAGCCCCGGTGGCTCCGTGTGAGCGATTGAGAAGGAGACGGAATGGGAAGCCAGGGCGCGCCATGGCCCCGAGACACGCCACTGGAGGGCCCCGGAGCATGGAGGGCCCTGCGGCGCGCTCAGACTCCGTGAGCCGCGCCCGGTTCCGCGGCAGACCGTGGAGCCGAGAGGATGGGAATGGCCACGGACAGCTCTTGCGCGGTGAGCACCTCGCAGCCCTCGGGAGTGACGAGCAGCGTGTGCTCGAACTGGGCGGAGAGGCTTCCGTCCGCCGTCACCACGGTCCACCCGTCCGGCATCATGCGGATGCCCGGGCGTCCGAGGTTCACCATGGGCTCGATGGTGATGACCATGCCCGAGCGCAGCTTGATGCCCGTGCCACGCCGGCCGGTGTGGGGCACGACGGGAGGCCCGTGCATCTGGTGACCAATGCCGTGGCCGCCAAACTCCTCCACCACGCTGCAGCCCTCCTTGCGAGCCAGCTCCTCGATGGCCGCGCCGATGTCGCCGAGCTTCGCGCCATGGCGCACCACCGCGATGCCCGCGTCGCGGCAGCGGCGCGCCACGTCCACGACATGCCGCGCTTCCGCGGACACCTCGCCGATGAGGAACGTGGCGGAGGTGTCTCCGTGAAAACCGTCCAGGAAGGTCGTCACGTCCACATTGATGATGTCTCCCGGGGCGAGGTGCTCGTCCGGACGGGGGATGCCGTGGCAGACAACCTGGTTGCGGCTGGTGCAGACCGTGGCGGGGAAGCCGTGGAAGCCCAGCTGGCTCGGCTTGCCTCCCCGACGCGCCGTGTCCTCGCGCACCCACGCGTCGATGTCCGCCGTCGTGATGCCGGGCGCCAGCCGCGACGCGACATGGGCCAGCGTGCCAGCCGCGGCCTGACTCGCGCGGCGCAGGCGCTCCACCTCGGAGCCCTTGAACAGGGGAATCGTCATGCCCGCCAAGGTGGCGTCTGCGCGTGCCTGGCGTCCAATGCTGTTTCGGCATGACAGGGGGCCCCGCGTCGAGATGAAGCAGGCGAGCGCACGTGTATCGGCCTGACGGAGCACGGCAGGTCGATGCTCCCGCGTGCAATCGAACAGAAGGGCGTGTCTCGGACAGAGGCGGGTCGGGAGACAGACGCCTCCGTGTGTCTCGGCCAGACGAAGGAAGGGAGGAAGACGCCTCCGTGTGTCTCGGACCGAGGCAGGACGGGAGACAGACAACCTTACGTGTCATCGGCCAGACGGAGGACGGGATGTCGGCTGGCTCCATGGGGACCGGCAGCATGGAGCACGGGGTGTCTGTTGGCCTCACGTGTACCGGAGCCTCGGAGCAGGTTAGAATCCAGGTCGTGAGCCTCACGCACATCCAGTCCTTCGTGGCCGTGGCCGAGGAGTGCCACGTCGGTCGAGCCGCGCGGCGGTTGCATCTGACGCAGCCACCGCTGAGTCGGCACATCCTCGCGCTCGAGGACGAGCTCGGCGCTCCGCTTTTCGAGCGAACCGGGCGCGGCATGCGCCTGCTGCCGGCGGGCGAAGCCTTCCTGCTTCACGCACGCCGCATCCTCGCGGAGGTCGACGCGGCGGTGCATACGGTGCGAGGCGTCGCGGGAAACCGCACCGGAGACTGAGCCAGAACGCTCGCGACAGCGACCGGGCTCCAACCCGAGCATGTCGCGGCGTGTTGCGTCCTAGGCCCCCAAGCGTCCCCAGCTCGCGCCGATTGGGCCACTGAGATCCGCCGGCGCTGACGGGCACGGGAAGGATTCGCACGCGGCAGGAGAAACTGGAGCATCCCCCGTGGCCCCCTCCATGAGGGCTTCTGAGAACCAACGTCTCTCGACGGCTGCGAGAAGGACTCGAACGCGGCCGGGACAACCCTGAGCATCCCCCCGTGGTGCGCCCCATGTCAGACCCGCCCGGTAGACAGGTTCGGGTGGAAGGAATGTTCATTCCGCGGA
>JBKGHK010000067.1:0-24302 GCA_046520375.1 Pyxidicoccus sp. 3LFB2 | reverse complement strand
GCCGTCAGCGCGAGCGACGGCGCGTCCTTCACCGCCGGGGGGCGTGGCGGCCGGAGCCTTCGGCGTCACCGGGGTGGCGACCGCGGGTGTGGCCGGCTTGTCCAGCGGCGTCACCGGCGTCTCGGTCTGCTGCGGGGTGGCGGGCTTGTCCTCGGGGTCTCCGAAGACCATCGGCTCGGGCGACGTCACGTCCGTCGGCTCCGTCTCCTCACCCACCGGCACCTTCTTCTTCGGCGCCTTCTTCTTCTTCACCACCTTGGTGACGGCCGCCTTCTTCTTGCTGGCCTTCTTCCGGGTGGTCTGGGCGTGCGCGGGGAGGACGGCCAGGAGCAGTGCGACGAGCAGCGCGAGTCGGCGGAACGTGTTCACGGCGCGGAGCCTAGCCGAGCAGGGGGGCTTCCTCACAAGTCCCGCCCCCTTCGCCGGGCCCCCACCGGGTGGGGACGGACCCGCGCCGGCAGGGCGCGGGTCCGTTTCCGGCGGAGGAGGGGGCTAGACGTCCAGCTCCTGGACCTCGCTCGCTCGCTCCATGATGAACTTGAAGCGGGCGCTCACGTCCTTACCCATCAGGTCGTTGATGAGCCGGTCCGTGTCCAGCGGGTTGTCGATGGTGACGCGCAGGCTCATCCGCTGCTTCGGGTCCAGCGTCGTCTCCTTCAGCTCGTCCGGCGTCATCTCACCCAGGCCCTTGAAGCGCATGATGTTCGGCTTCGCGTTGCCCTTGGTCTTCTCCCGGATGATGCGGTCTCTGTGCGCCTCATCCAGCGCCCAGTACGTCTCCTTGCCAATGTCCACCCGGTACAGGGGCGGCTGGGCGATGTGGATGGCGCCGCTCTCGATGAGCGGGCGCAGGTGCCGGTAGAAGAAGGTGAGCAGCAGCGTGGCGATGTGGTGGCCGTCGCTGTCGGCGTCCATCAGCAGGAACACGCGCCCGTAGCGCAGCTTGGTGATGTCGAAGTCCGTGCCGATGCCGCAGCCCAGCGCGGAGACGATGTCCTGCAGTTCCTTGTTCGTCGTCACCTTGTCGGTGGACGCCTGCTCCGCGTTGAGCACCTTGCCGCGCAGCGGGAGGATGGCCTGGGTGCGCCTGTCGCGGCCCTGCTTCGCGGAGCCACCTGCGGAGTCACCCTCGACAATGAACAGCTCGCTCAGCCCGGGGTCGGTCGAGGAGCAGTCCGCCAGCTTGCCCGGCAGGTTGAGCCGGTGGCTGACGGCCGACTTGCGGCTGATGGCCTGCGACGCGGCCCGGCTCGCCTCGCGCGCACGGGCGGCGAGGATGATGCGGGCCACCACCGCCTCGGCGACGGACTTGTTGTCGTTGAGCCACTTCTCCAGCGCCGGGCGCAGCACGCCGTCCACCTGGGCCGACACCTCGGGGTTGTTGAGGCGCCCCTTCGTCTGCCCCTGGAACTGCGGCTCCACCACGTAGGTGGACAGAATCGCCACCATGCCCTCGCGGATGTCCTCCGCGGTGAGCGTCACGCCCTTGGGCGTCAGGTTGTGCGTCTCGATGTAGTTGCGCACCGCCTTGACGACGGCGCTGCGCAGGCCCGCCTCGTGCGTGCCGCCCAGGTTGGTGGGGATGCCGTTGACGTACGAGCGTATGTGCTCGTCCGTGGCCTCCGTCCACGCCAGCGAGGCCTCCAGCCGCACCCCGTTGTCACGCGAGTGGTAGAAGGCGACGCTGGCCGGAGGCACCATCGGCTTCTGCCGCTCGGCCACCACCTTGGTGAGGTACTCGGCGATGCCGCCGTCGTGCTTGTACGTCTCCGTGGTGTGCGGGTGGGCCGTCTCGTCCTTCCAGACGACCGTCATGCCCTTGTGCAGGTAGCTCTTGGCCTCCAGCCGCTCGCGCACCAGCTCCGCGTCGAACTTCAGCTTCTCGCCGAAGATGTCGGGGTCCGGCTCGAAGGTGACGGCCGTGCCCGTGCCGCGGCAGGGGCCCTCCACCTTCAGCGGGGTGGTGGCCCGGCCGCGCGAGTAGTTCTGCACGTGCCGCTTGCCGTCGCGCTTGATTTCAATCACCAGCTTGCGCGCCAGGGCGTTGACCACCGAGCTGCCCACGCCGTGCAGACCGCCCGAGTGGATGTAGTTGCCCTGCTCGAACTTGCCGCCCGCGTGAAGCGTCGTGAGGATGACCTCCACGGCCGGCTTCTTGTGCTTGGGCATGATGTCCACGGGGATGCCGCGCCCGTTGTCCACCACGGTGATGCTCTTGCCGTCCTTGTGGAGCGTCACCTCGACGGTGGTCGCGAAGCCGTTGATGACCTCGTCCACCGAGTTGTCGAGGATTTCCCACAGCAGGTGGTGATAGCCCGTGCTGTCGGTGCCGCCGATGTACATCGCGGGGCGCTTGCGCACCGGCTCCAGGCCCTCGAGGACCTGGATGTCCGCGCCTGTGTAGCTTTCCTTCTTCGTCGCCATGGCGTCCTCTGACTACTCCTTCTTCTCGGGCAACGGGATGAAGGCGATGGGCCGCGCCACCTTCTCCACCGCGTCGCGCTTCGACATCTCGTGGCCCTTGCCACCGCGGCCCGTCACCTCGTACTTCGCGGGGGACAGGTGCAGCTGGCGGCCCTTCTGCGTCTCGAACTCCAGCTTCGCGTCCTTCTCTCCCGGCTTGACGGCGAGGAAGTCCACCACCGCGTCGCCCTCGTCCACCTTGATGACGGTGACGCCCTTGCCGGGGCCCGCCAGCTCGTTCACCTCGGCCACCTTGCACACCAGGGCGCTCGTCTTGCGGGTGAGCACCGCCAGCAGGTCCTTCTCGCCCACCGGCTGCACGCCGATGATTTCGTCGCCCTCGCCCGTCTTCGCGTAGCGACGGCCGGCGCGGGTGGAGACCTCCAGGTGCGGCTCCAACAGGAAGCGCATGCCCAGGCCGTGCTTCGTCACGCCGATGAGCTTCTCGTGCTTCGGCAGGCGCGGGTCCAGCGACAGGGCGGACACCACCCGCTCGCCGTCGTCGAACTTGAAGAACTTCTGCACCGGCTCGCCGTAGCCCGTGGAGGCGGGCACGTCGTTGAAGCGGGTGACGTACGCGGTGCCGAAGTTGCTGAACAGCACCAGGTTGGCCTTGAGGCTGCCGGCCAGCACCGCCATGACGGCGTCGCCCTCGCGAAGGCGCGTGGAGGCGGGGTCCTTCACCTCGCGCACGCGCTTGACCCACCCATCGCGGGTGAGGACGACGTGGGCGTCCTCGTCGGCGATGAAGGCCTCCTCGCTGAACTCCATCTCCTCGGAGCCCGCGCCGCCGATGCGGGTGCGGCGCTTGTCGCTGTACTGCGTCTTCAGCTCGAGCAGCTCGTCCCGGACGGTGCCCCAGACCTTCTTCTTGTCCTTGAGGATGCCCTCGATGCGCTTGATTTCCGCGCGCTTCTCCTTGAGCTCCTTCTCGACGACGAGGATTTCGAGGCGGGCCAGCTTGTAGAGCTTCATCTCCAGGATGGCGTCCACCTGGACCTCATCCAGCTTGAAGCGGGCGATGAGCTTCTTGGCCGCGTCCTGCTTGCCCTCGGACGCGCGGATGATTTTGATCATCTCGTCGAGCGCGTCGTAGACCTTCTCGAAGCCCTCGAGGATGTGGACGCGCCGCTGCAGCTCGCCCAGCTCGTGCTCGAAGCGCTTCCGGACGACCTCGTTCCGGAAGAGCAGGAAGTGCCAGAGGATGGCCTTGAGGTCCAACCGCTGCGGGGTGCAGACCTCCGGGTTGTCCTCGTTGGGGACGAGGCAGGTGAGGTTGACGCCGAAGTTCGTCTGGAGCGGCGTCTGCTTGTAGAGGTACGCCATCACCAGCTCGGGGTTGGCGTCCTTCTTCAGCTCCAGGACGATTCGCACCTCCTTGGTGGACTCGTCGCGCACGTCGGTGATGAGCGGCATCTTCCGCTCGCGCACCAGGTCGCCAATCTTGGCCACCAGGGTGGACTTGTTCACCGTGTAGGGGATGGAGGTGATGATGATGAGCTGGCCGCCGCGCTTCAGCTCCTCCAGCTTGTACTCGCCGCGGATGCGGATGCTGCCCTGGCCCGTCTCGTAGATTTCACGCAGCTCGGGCTTGCTGTTGAGCACCTGGGCGCCGGTGGGGAAGTCCGGCCCCTTGACCCACTTGAGCAAATCCTTGGTGACGAGGTTGGGGTTCTCGATGAGCGCCACCAGGGCGTCCACCAGCTCGCCCAGGTGGTGGGGCGGGATGTTGGTGGCCATGCCCACGGCGATGCCGGTGGTGCCGTTCATCAACAGCTGCGGCACGCGGGCGGGGATGACGACGGGCTCCTGGAGCGAGCCGTCATAGGTGGGCCGGAAGGCCACCGTCTTCTTGCCCAGCTCCGTCAAGAGCTCGCTGGACAGGGCCGCCAGGCGGCACTCGGTGTAGCGCATGGCCGCGGCGCCATCGCCGTCCATGGAGCCGAAGTTGCCGTGGCCGTCCACCAGCGGGTAGCGCAGGGAGAAGTCCTGGGCCATGCGCACCAGGGCCTCGTAGATGGAGGCGTCGCCATGGGGGTGGTACTGGCCCATGACGCTGCCCACCACCTTGGCGGACTTCTGGTACTTGGCCTCATGCGTCAGCCGGTGGTCGTGGTACATGCCGAAGAGGATGCGGCGCTGCACCGGCTTGAGGCCGTCCCGCACGTCCGGCAGGGCGCGCGAGGTGATGACCGACAGGGCGTAGTTGATGTACCGGCGACGTGCTTCGTCGGCCAGCGAGGCCGGAACGGAGTTCTCCCCACCCCCACCGCCGGCGCCAGCCGCGGTGCCGCCACCGCCGCCACCCCCGGCCCCCTGCTTCTTTCGCGTTTTCGTTTCGGCTTCTGCGAGCATGGTCGTCAATCCAGGTGAGAACGCCTCGTACCCGAACGCGGCGCGCGGTCCGCGCACTCCTCACTTTCGGATAGCGGAGGGATGTAACAGGGCGGCGGGACTACCATGGCCCCCTGACATTGGGAACGAATTCGGGGGGTTGCGCCCGCTCCGGGCGCACCCACCTATACAGCCGTGCAGTCCTGCGCTCCAGTAGAACCTTCCTCCAACCCCGCGAAATTCCGAGGTTGTGGGCCTGACTGGTTGCTGTGGGGACGGGACGGTGGGTGTGGGGAGTACCGGACTACCCGTTGTCGCCGGTAGGGGAGGCGGCCGGGCGGGACTTCTTGGGCGCCACGTTGGGGGTACGGCCCCAGTTGCCGTCCTTGAAGATGCGCACGCCCTTGGTGGCGCCCCCGCCGATCATCCCCGGAACGGTGGCCTGGACCGGCTTGCCGCCCGGGGGCTGGTAGACGACGCGCACCTTGCGGGCGGACGGAATGGCGGGGCTGGTGGCGTCCACCAGCAGGTAGACGGTGTCCGCGTCCACATGGAGCCGCTCGGTGTCCTGGCGGTGGTTGAGCTCGGCCAGCAGCTCGCCGTCGTCGGCGGAGCGGGCGTTGTCCGCGAGCAGGCGCACCTTCACGCGAAGCCAGTTCTCCGGAGGAGCGCCGTCCGCCTTGCCTGCCTCACGGACGCCCTGGATGACGATGGCCAGGTCGGCGCCATTGCCCGGAGCGTCGCCCGTCAGGCGCATGCCGGTCTGCTTGCTGGCGTCGGTGTCGAGCAGGAGGGTGGTGTTGGCGCAGCGGTTCTTGCACGCGTCGCCCCAGGGGACGCGGTCGAAGCGCAGGCGCATGGCGAAGTCGCTGCCCTGGGGGCCAATCGTGGCGTCGACGACGACGGGCCGCTCTCCATCCGGCGGAGCGGTATAGCGGAAGGTCGGCTTCTCCTTCGCGGCAAGGCTGGTGCTGGCGGCAAGCAGGGTGCAGACCAGCAGCGGCAGCGGACGCTTCACGGGGGGACCTCCTCGGGGGCAAAGGGGCGTATTCAAGTGGGAAGCGGCCCGCGGCTTCAAGTCCCGACGTTAGAGTGGGGCGCGCGGAGGAGGAACCGGAATGCTCAAGCCATACATTCGCCAGCTCAAGCTCGGCCCCATGGACAACTTCGTCTACCTGGTGGGGCCGGCACACTCGAACGAAGTGCTGGTGGTGGACCCCGCGTGGGATGTGGAGGCCATTGAGCAGGTGGTGAAGGACGAGGGCAAGCAGCTGGTGGGCGCCTTCGTGTCGCACTGCCACTTCGACCACATCAACGGCCTGCCGGATTTGCTGACGCGGCATGACATCCCCGTGTACGCCCAGCGCGAGGAGGTGCAGTTCTCCGCCGAGCTGCGCGAGCTGGGAGGCGCCCTGCGTCCCGTCGGGCCCGGGGACGTGGTGAAGGTGGGGCCGGAGTCCTTCCAGGCGCTGCACACGCCGGGGCACACGCCGGGCTCGCACTGCCTGCTGGCGGGGGATGCGCTGGTGTCCGGGGACACGGTGTTCATCAACGGCTGCGGCCGGTGCGACATGAACGGCGGCAACCCGGAGGCGATGTACCGCTCGCTGTCCCAGGTGCTGCTGAAGGTGCCGGACACCGCGAAGCTGTGGCCGGGGCACGACTACGCGGACGTGCCGGTGACGTCCATGGGCGACGTGCGCCAGAAGAACCCGTACTTCGCCTTCAACGACGTGGCCTCGTTCGTGGCGTTCCGCATGCGGCCGAGGAAGTAGCCGCACGGGGGGACGCCGCCGTCCCGTGGACGGGAGCGCGAGCCCCACACCGCCTGCCCGTTGGCGCGGTGTCGTCCTGCCTGGCGTGAGCCCACCTTCTCCTCACGGGGCCCCCTGGCCCCCGAAGGACGCGGAAGGCAGGCCACCATGCACGACGGGACGACACGCGCGGCAGCCGAAGCCCTGGCCCCTCTCGGAGGGCATGGCACCGGACGCGCCCCGGCCATCCCAGGAGCGGGGGCGGGCATGCTCAAGCCCTCGGAGGTGCACGTCACCGCGGAGGCCCTCTCACGCTTCGCGCCGGTGCTGGGCGAGGCGGGCTGGCGGGCCCTCCAGGCGCGCGTCGCGCATGCCCGCACCCTCATGGCGGGGCGCACCTTGTGGAACGTGAACTCCACCGCGCGGGGCGGAGGCGTGGCGGAGATGCTCCCCCGGCTGCTCGCCTATGCGCGCGGGGCGGGCGTGGACGCGCGGTGGATGGTGCTGGAGGGGACGCCCGAGTTCTTCCGGATAACGAAGCGGCTGCACCACGCGCTGCATGGCTCTCCAGGAGACGGCTCGCCGCTGGGGCCCGCCGAGTACGCTCTCTACGACGAGGTGCTGCGCGACAACGCGGAGGAGCTGCTCGCCCTGGTGAGGCCGGGCGACGTGGTGGTGCTGCATGATCCGCAGACCGCGGGCCTCGCCCCCGCGCTGGCCGAGATGGGCGCCCGCGTCGTGTGGCGCTGTCACGTGGGGCGTGACGCCTCCAACGCCGAGGTGGAGCGCGCGTGGGCCTTCCTCGCCCCGGGGCTCGCCGCCGCGCAGCTCACCATCTTCTCCCGCGCCGCCTATGTGCCGCCCCAGTGCGCGGACCGTGCGCTCATCGTCCGGCCCTCCATCGACATCTTCGCGGTGAAGAACCAGCCGCTGGCGCCGGACGTGGCGTGCGCCATCCTCGCCCACACGGGCCTGCTGCGAGAGGACGCCCATGCGCCCGAGCCCGTCTTCACCCGGGGCGACGGAGTGCCCGCCCGCGTGTCCCGTGGCGCGGACCTCGTGCGGCTGGGCTGCGCGCCCGCGCGGGACACGCCGCTGGTGGTGCAGGTGTCGCGGTGGGACCCGCTGAAGGACCCGGTGGGCGTGCTGAACGGCTTCGCCCAGCTGATGCACTCCAGTCCGGGGCTGCGCGCGGAGCTGGTCCTCGCGGGCCCCTCGGTGGCGTCCGTGGCGGATGACCCGGAGGCGGCGACCACGTTCAACGAGGTCATCGCGCGGTGGTGGCAGCTGCCCCATGCGCTCAGGCAGCGCGTCCACCTGGCGTGTCTGCCCATGGCGGACCTGGAGGAGAACGCCGCCATCGTCAACGCGCTCCAGCGCCATGCGGCGGTGGTGGTGCAGAAGAGCCTGCAGGAGGGCTTCGGGCTCACCGTCACCGAGGCCATGTGGAAGTCGCGCCCCGTGGTGGCCAGCGCGGTGGGCGGCATCCAGGACCAGGTGGACTCCGGGGTGAATGGCCTGCTGGTCCACGACCCCACGGACCTGACGGAGTTCGCCGGCGCGGTGCGCACGCTGCTGTGTGACAGCGAACTCGCCGCGCGCATGGGCGCGCAGGCCCACCAGCATGTGCTCGCCCACTTCACCGGCGCCCGTCACCTCACGGACCTGGTGAAGCTGCTCGAACAGCTTGATGCAAGCCCATTACGCTAGTTGATACGTAGGTCTATGCACTGCTCTTGGTTTGCGCACGGTGATGGGCTGTCAGTCCTCCCACTGCAACAAAGATTCCTTGTTATTAGTGGTTACATGCGATGGGTCAATCTAGATGGCGGCATCATGGCGCGTCGTCAATGAGAGATGCGAAAATTGAGTCAATGTTGCTAGTGCTTGAGTCCTCGGTATTTTCTGGTTCTGGAATAATTCCTGGAAGCACACGCTGCATGCGCTGTCCGTGTTCTGCGGACCTTAGGCTGGCAGCCTTTTTCTCGGCTTGAAGAAGCCAATTAGAGTCAATTTGAAAAGAGACCGCCTCAGCAATCTTCCTGGTCCAATCTACTATCTCATCGACTTCTTCTTCATCCATTGCTTGAAATACTGATTCTTCAATTTCTCCGTAAAACCATGCCTGGAATGCCTCCTGGGCAATATCCAAGTGTTCAGGCTCAATGGCATCTGGGAAGTGTTCCGTCAACTCAACAAACTGCTCGTAATGGACTGAATCGAAGTCCATCTGAGAGACGATCCAGTTCGCTGCTTTGACGGCAATGTCGGTAATCTCCTGTGGCTCCCATATCGAGTGTAGCTGCAGTTCACGGAGTAGCCTGACGCAATCCTCCGGTTCCCTTTTTGTTTCGTCCCATTCGGAGGTCAATGCCGACAGTCTTTCCTTGAACCAGTGTGCGTCAATGTTGAGGTTCAGTTCCTTGTTTGCTTGAAGCGTAAGAGCGAGCCTGGCTTCGAATGAGGCGGGACGCTTGAATGCTCGGGCTTCCCGGTCCGCCGCGTACGTGATGAATCTAAGTTCGCAAGCCGGCGAGGAAAACGTTCTTTGAAGTGCGTCTCCAAGTTCTTGCTTTTGCTTTTGAAGAATTGCTCGAAGTCCAGGCTCACTGTCAGGTGGCTGCGAGGCCGCGTACGCCAGTATTGATCGGCACTGGTCAAAGAATACTGCGTTCTTGAGAATCAGCCTGATGTGTTCAGGGTGCTCTTCGAGATGCGCTATTGAAAAATCTCTAATGGATGGGTTGTGGAGTTTTATTACTTGTATTCCATATTGATCGTTTACTATTTGAAGGTCGGTTCTGATGAAGCTTCCTTCGAGCAATCTATGAGCATCTCGAAACTCAGTTTCAAACTGATCCGGAGCAAATTTTAGTATTGGCGCGCAGGCGTCTTTGAGGTCGGGGGCCACGGCGTCAGTAGGGAATGTTGCGAGCGTCAGGATGATCTTTCTCGCCGCTTGAGAGATTTGCCTTTCAAATGGATGTTTCCAAAGCTCGTCGGGTTTATCGAATGTGCGCTCCATAAAATCTGCAAACTCACTTGGACGAAGTTCTTCTTTGGAAGAGAGAGTAAGTGCGCTTTCTATGAGGCGTGGGATGTAGTTGGGGTGGTTGATGATCTCGTGGAATCTTTTCGATTTCGCGTAAATGCCTTTCCACTCCGCGGGGATTTCTGAAAAGCATAAGTGATTGTAGAGAATCATTGCGCGCTCAAGCTTGGTGTAGTCTTTGAGGTCGATAGTGATCTTCTGGGGCGCCAGTGGATAGCGCTCCAGTTTTTCGTAGCGCATTGTTGCCTGATTTAAGAGGTATTCGCGTGTCGTGAGAATTATTCGCTTATTTTGGTCTTTGGATATTCGCGAAAGGAACTTAACAAGTCGAGCATCTTCATTCTTGGGTAGCTTGTCGTCTAGCGCGACCTGTCCCAGGAAATCGTCGTAGTAGAATATCTGTCTCATGTTTTTATTGTATAACTTCTCTGCTTCTGTGATGTCTGCGGAAATGGCCACGACTTCGTAGCCTTGGTTTGCGTACTTGAGTATTAGCATCTCGGCTAGCGTTGTCTTTCCGATGCCTGGGATTCCCGATATGATGCATATGTGATTCTCTTCAAGTATGTTGGCCGCGTCTTTGAATCTTCGATTGGGTACGTAGAGTTTGGCTTTTTGTTCGATGTCTTCGAGGAGCCCTTCCGTGCGGCTGTGGATTTCATTGTGCAAGGTTCGGCTGAGCGCGGCCCAGCTTGTTATATAGAGTTTGATGTTATTGTTCTCGATGCTTGGAAATTTCGCGAGTAGGTTGTTTAGATCGTCGCTGCCATATATGTCTTGCGGTGATGCTATATGTGGGCTTAGCGCGTGTAGTATTTCCTCTTTGTTTCCGGGGGTTAGCCCGACGGAAGTCGCTAGTAGATAGCGTGTGGGGTTAAGCTTTCTGATTTTGGGGAGTTCTTTTGTTTTGAGGTGCGAGAGTAGTTTCCTGAATCCAGTCGAGGCGTAGTGTTTGCATTGGATGATTATGTTTTCCGGGGAATTGCGCGAATGCCGAAGATCAATGCCATTGTCTCTTCCGGAGGCAAAGGTCTCAAGCGTCAGGCGGAGTTCTGCTTGGAGAAGATCGCGGACTATGCATTCGAAATCGTAGGGTGAAAGGCAGCGAAAATCGTGCTGGGGCATGGAGGTGAGTATCCAAAGAGAAAAAGCGTGAATGTCTCTGAGGGTTTGGGTGTTTCCGAGGATTTAGCCGGTGAAGGTGTCGCGCATTGAGTGGCTGATAAGGATGATGGGGCCGCTGCTTTTTGGCTTCTGGTGTAGGATATGCTTCGCGGTTAGCACGGAGGCGTTGCTTGTGCTCCACTCTACTTCAACTTCCAAGTTGCCCTTGGTGCGTTTGAGCCGCTCTTCTGCAGCGTGCTCAAGGCTTGTTCCCGTTTTTCGGGTCACGAGCCACGAGAATCCTCCGCGAAGCCGCACATCGTGCAGTTCAGCCAAGTGAAGGAAATCCCACCAAGCTGTCAGGATGGCCAGACCGAATCACAACACGCTGGACGTTGACTGCTAGGTCGACATCAGGAGGGGACCATCCCCCCCCCCGCTCTCGGCTAAGGTCTCTCTCCATGGGTTGCCGGAACTGGGACTTGGCGGCGCCCCACTGAGGTGCTTGGTGTTAAGCTGCTCCGCCGAATCCGGCAGCCGGCACCGGTGCGGACGATTCCCGCAGCTCACCGGACCATGGTTATAGTTCTTTAGTGCTGGCCGGCTTGGCCACTGCGTCTCTCATGGCCGAAAGGCATCATCCCGCGCCGAACTGTTAGCTCAAGAAGTGGGTAGAAACGCGGCTCGGCCCGCGAGTCCAGGGGCTAGTTGCACGGCACGGCGTGCTGCTCTGGACCCGACAGCATGAACTCATCAGCTTGGAGCTGCTGGCGCATTTCACTGTGAGGGCCAAGCCTTCGCTCCTATACGAGAGTGAGGTCGACGTGCTCATTGGCGTCGACGTGCCTATGCGGTGGCCAGAAACTGCTTCTGAGCTGCTACGCGGTGAGACCGGACAGGGGCCCACCTCGAAGTCTTGGTGCCCAGGTTCCTCACGATCTGCCAGGAGACCTGCTATCCGGACTAGCGCTTTACCGGGGCGTCTGCGGCGCGGGCCACGGCTCTCCACGCATCTAATAGCCAATCGGCTAGGCTGGAGCCGCATGTCACATCTGCTCCCCGTCGAGGACGAGCGCACGAAGCTCGTGGAGGCGCTCGGCGAGCTGGTCGCGCAGCGCGGCCATGCGACGCTGGTCCGCGCCCCCATCCTCCGTCCCCACCCGTCGCACTTCCCGGATGTCTGGTCCCCGGATGCCAACGGCGTGCGTGCCATGGCGCGCCGGCTGATGACGTATGCCGGGCTCGGCGAGTTCGACGTCCACGTCACGCTCTACGAGAACGAGGTCGAGCTGCAGCACACGGCGTCCGTGGGCGGCGTGGGCTACTCGCGGCACAAGCAGGGCGCGGCGGCCTGGTTCGCGGGCTTTGACGGAGCCACGTGTCTCTTCGGCGTGGACCAGGAGGAGCTGGAGGACGCCGAGCAGCTCGCCGGAGGCCTCGCGCACGAGGTGGCCCATGCGTACCGCCACATCCATGGCCTGGAGGTGGAGGACCGCCAGCACGAGGAACAGCTCACGGACCTCACCACCATCTTCCTGGGGTTCGGCCTGCTCACCACCAACAACACGTTCCGCTCCCGCTCCAGCGGCGCGATGGTCGGAAGTGGCACGGTGCACCGCTGGAGCGTGGGCGGCCTGGGCTATCTCTCGCCTCAGGTCATGAGCTTCCTGTTGGCCGCGCAGGTGGTGGCCCGCGGCAGTGAGCGCGAGGAGGTCCGCATGCTCAAGCGGGACCTCCGGCCCACCCAGGCCGAGGCCTTCGGTGCCGCGCTGCGCCTCCTCGAACCGGAGCGCGAGGCGCTGAGCGCGCGGCTCGGCGTTCCTCCGCCGACGCAGTGGGAGCCGCTTCCTCCGCCCGTGGCTGTTCCGGACGACCTGGCGCGAGAGGCAGCGTCCGCTGAGCGCACATACCTGGAGGAGGGCGAGTCCGAAGTGGAGGAGGCGCGCCGGGGGGCCATTGCGTTCCGGGTGCCCGAGTCGCGCGCGATGCTCTTCGGCGTGTTCGGGCTGATTACGATGGCCCTCGCCGCCATCCTCTACCAGTCCTCCTGGCTCCTGCTGCTGCCCGTCGTGGGCTGGTGGTGGGGCGCGCGCCATCCGGACTTCTATTGCTCGGACAGCGAGTGCAACCACCTCGTCCGGCTCACGGATGCGCGCTGCCCGGGGTGTGAGCAGTTGCTGGTGGCGACGTTGCAGACGTCGCGCGAGCGATGGGATGCGGAGGCGAACTACTGGCGCCAGCACGGCGGCGCACCGGCGGAGCAGGTGGCCCTGGAGCGCGAGCTCGCGGCGGAGGCCCGCGCCGCGCCGCCCGAGCCGGCGGTGTCCCCGTCCTCGGAGAGCACGCTGAAAATCCTCTCCAGCGTGGTGCTCCGAATCGTGCTGGTCTTCGGCGGCTTCTTCGCCGTCTGCATGGGCTACTTCTATTACTTCGGCCACGCGTAGCGCGAATGGGGTCGGGGCCTACTGGATGATCTCCTCATCGAAGGAGGGGTCCTGGCCCGGCGGGAGGGCCTCCTCCTCGAACCCCGGGGCGCCCGGGGAGGGGGAGATGATCTCCTCCTCGAAGGACTCCTCGCGAGGGCGGGGCTGCTCCACGGGCTCGCGGGGAAGGGGCGTGGGCGCAGGGCGTGCCGCGGGCTGGGACTGACGGCGCGGCCTGGGCGGAGTGCTGACAACCTCCTCTTTCGCGGGGGCTGGAGGCGTGGGCTTCACCTCGGGGCGGGGGGGGACTGGCGCCTCCTGGCCCGCGGTTCCCGAGCCTCCCGTGCCGGTGTCCGGCGCCGGGGACGGCTCCGTCGCGACGGGCGCGGGGGGCTCCACCACCGGGTCTGGAGTCTCCGCGAGACCGCCGAGCAGGAGGAGGAACAGGAACACGAAGACCGCCACGAGGCCCACGATGAGGCCCTTGTGCGAGCGCTTCGCGGGAGGCGGCGGGCGTGGGGGCTCCGCCGTGCTGCCGGCGACGAAGGTGGCCTGGACCGGTGCCCGGGCCTTCATCGCCTGCAGCTCCGGAACGACCTGCTGGATGGAGTGGAACAGCCGGTCGATGTCCGTGCGGAACCGGGCGTCGTCAACCTCGATGGCATTGCGCCGGGCCAGGGTGACGAGGTCGGGGGGCAGCTCCTCCTCGGAGGGCATCGCGGCGTCCGCGACCAGCACCGGAATCACGCGGATGCCCCGCGCCAGCGCGGTGGCAATCTCCAGCCGGACGAAGTCCTTCGGGTTGTCCAGCCGGCGCTGCCCGTCCTTGCCACGGATGGAGAGCCACTCACGGCCGATGACGGCCACCAGGATGTCGCAGGAGCCGACGGCCTCCTGGATGGCCGCGACGAAGTCCACGCCGAGCTCGATGTCCTCGATGTCGCGAAACACCTGCTCCTCGCCGAAGTGGGCAATCAGGTGGTCATAGAGCCGGCCCGAGTGGCCGGGGCTGTCATCCCTGCGATAGCTGACGAAAATCTTCGCCATGACATGTGCTCCCGTGCCGGCTCACCGGACAGGGTGAGGGGCTTTCAAGCCGGCCTCCTGGGGGGATTTGTCCTGCCGCGCATGAAGCCGCGCGAGCGCGTCGCGCATCTCCTGGAGCCAGCCTGTCAGCTCGCTCTGGAGCACCAGCTCCGTGCTGTCGACGAGCGTGTCGAAGTTGCGCGGCTCGCCCTGCTCGTCGACGGAGAGGGCGCTCCACCAGGCCTTGATGTCGTCCAGGTCGGTGGCCGCGCGGTGGCATTGCAGGAGCCGGCCCTCCGCCTGCTGGTACGTGAGGTACGAGGTGATGGCCATGACGAGCGCCGTCGTCAGGGGCACCCAGAGGTCCCACCGCAGGGCCGCGAGGACACTGCCCGCCGCGCCCGCGAGCACGATGAGCCACTGCGCCAGGAGGAACTGCCGGTCCAGCAGGTCAATCTTCCGGCGGTAGAACCGAAGCTGGTCCTCCAGCCGGAAGCGCAGGTACTGGCCGGGGCTCAGCGGGCCCAGGCCGTCGTCTCCGGGCGCCAGCGCGCCGGGCGGGGGCACCGTGCCCCGGAAGGAGCGCAGCGAGGACGCGTTGGCCTCGCTCTGCATGAGCCGGGCGCTGATGACCTTCATCCTCGACGCGAGGTGCTGCTCGCACGCGGCCCGGGCCTGCAGGGGGTGGCGCTGGCTGGAGAGGTGGCAGCGGTACCGGAAGAGCTCCCGCTTGATGGACTCCGCGTGCGCGCGCAGGAGGAGCCACTTGTTGCCGGACTTGAAGCGCGTGGCCGCGGCCACGAGGGCCGCCATCGCCGCCGCCAGCACCACGACGCAATACTGGAGGAACGTCGTCACGCGCTGGCCTTCTCGCAGCACGCCCTCGGCCACCAGGTGCACCCGCAGCAGCGCCATGGCGGTGCTGATCAGCCCGAGCAGGAGGATGGAGGCCTGTATCCTCCGGAAGTCGGACTGCTGCCGGCGGGCGTTGCTGTCGTAGTAGGCGAAGCGCTCCCACGACAGCATGAGCACCTCGTCCTGCCGGAGCTGCCGGAGGATGAGCCGCTTGAAGGTGTCGGGCGGGCCCTCCTGTGGAAACAGGCAGATGTCCCCGTCCGCAACGATTTCCGCCAGCCCGGGGTCGGAGATGCGGGGCAGGGGTTGTTGAAGCAGCCCCGCCAGCTCATCCGCGAGGCGCCCGCTCCCCTGGACGACGATGATGGGCCAGTGCTGGCGCACGGCCAGGAGCAGCTCGTCCCGGGCAATGGGGCCGCCATTGATGAGCACCACCACCACCGGGGCGCCCCGCTCCAGCCCGGTGGCGAGCCGGAACATCATCCCCGTCTCACCGCCCCACGCATCGCTGTCCACCAGCACGAAGTGGGAGTGGTTGGGCTCCAGCGGCGCCTGCTCTCCGTTGCCCGTCGGCCTCCCGGGCCAGGTGATGCGCCCCTCCGGCACCACGCCCAGCAGCGCGGCGCGGCGCTCCCGGCCGGCCATGCCCTGGCCCATCAGCGCCATGATGCCCGTGCGGGTGCCCCCATCCATGACGAGCGCGCCGGACTCGACGGCGGCCATCGCGAGCCCCCGGCTGAACAGCTGCCGCAACCGGGACTCGCTCTCGGCGGGCATCGCGTCCGCGCCGCCCAGCAGCAACATGAGCGCTCGGGGCCGCTCGAGCCCGAGCGCTCGCAGCAGTGGGGCAGCCTCCTCTCCGGGCGCGGCCCGGACCCACCCGGCCCGGTTGCCGTTGGGAAAGAGGAACTCGCCCACCTCCATGCTGCCTCTCTCTTCCGCGCCTAGAAGGCGATGGCCGTGTAGCTCCACCCGGGAGTGAGCCCCACGTTCTTGATGTAGATGACGAAGCTCCCGGTCCACCGGGGCGTCAGGATGACGACGGGGTTCGGGTCGACCTGCTCGTCCCGGGCCACCTCGTTGCCGTTCTCGTCCACGACGAGGATGTCCAGGTCGGCGACGCCCTCGTCTCCGGTGGAGAAGATGGCGTACTGCTCCTCCGCCTGGAGGACCACCTGGTAGCGGGCCATGGCCTCGGGGCCCAGCCGGGCGGAGTCCTCCTTCAGCACCTGGGAGTACCCCTGCGACATCAACCCGAGCAGCATGGCGGCCGCGCTCTGCTGGGCGGTGTGCTCGGACGCCTCCGCGACGCCCGCCAGCGGCAGGCTGGCGAGCAGCGTGGCCAGCCACAGCCCTCGCGGCCCGCGGCTCCCGTTGAATCCCTTGTGCATGGCTCCCCCCAGGCCTGGCCGGACGAGCCCTGGCCCATCCCACCCATCCTGAAGAATGGAGCCGCGTGAAGCCGGATGTGAGGGGCCGTGCCCGCCTACACCCGCCGCGCCCGGGCGGACACGGACGGCATCTGCAGCCCGCCGCGCGGCCGGGCGCGCGATGGACCACGTACACCGCCACGCCCAGCAGGCTCACGGCGAGCAGCGTCCACAGCGCGGCCCACACCACCGCGGGCACCCACGTCAGGTCCGCCAGCAGCGCCGCATCACTGCGCGAGCGCACCGCGCTGTTCCACAAGTCATCCCGCAAGTCGAACACCGCGTAGAGCGCGGTGAAGGCCGCGATGAAGAGGTTCACCGCGTCCACCGCGCCGTCGGGCAGGAACTTCGCCCCCAGCCCCATGGCCAGCGCCGTGCCCAGGCAGAACGCCAGGGTGAAGGCGTCCCCCGCGTACATCAGCCCCATCACCGTCAGCCACACACACGCCGCGCCCAGCACCCAGCGCCGGAGCCGGAAGCGGAAGGTGGCCACCAGCAGCCCCGCCCCCGCCACCGCGCTGCCCAGGTAGCCCCCCGAGTAGACGGCCACCTGCCCCAGGAAGCCGGGCGGCAGGCGGGACAGGCAGGAGCCGGACTCGTTGGCCGCCAGGTGGATGCGGTCCACCGAGCCGCCCACCAGCAGCGTGGCCAGCGCATGCCCGCTCTCATGCATCATCACCACCAGCACCTTGAGGGGCCAGAAGGCGGGCGAGTCCCAGAAGTACCACCCCACCCCCAGCATCAGGACGAGGAGGGCCAACCGGCCGAAATCAAGCTGTGCTCCGCTGGCGGTCCTCATCGCTCGCACCCCTCCCCTGGGACACCCCAACACTTAAGTCGGGTTCGTCTTCCATGAAAAATCCCCGTCCATGGCGCGGAGCGTTGAAAGAAAGGGGAGTCGCCTGCGGGCGCCGGACGGGGTAGGGAAGGGACACCATGAAGAAGACGCTCCTCCTCCTGTCGCTCGTGGCGGCTCCGGCTCTGGCCGGAGAAGGCAAGTGGACTCCCCAGCAGGTCCTGGAGCTGGACCCGGCGTGGCTTCGCGCCCAGGGCCTCCAGGTGCCTCCCAAGAAGCTGTGGGACCCCCAGCGTGGCACCGGCCTGCTCGCGGGCGCGGTCAACGTTGGCGGCTGCACCGGCGCCTTCATCGCCCCCTCCGGCCTCGTCATCACCAACCACCACTGTGCCTTCGGCGTCATCCAGGAGCACAGCACCCCCACCCGAGACCTCATCACCGACGGCTTCCTCGCCTCGAAGCGCGAGGACGAGCTGCCCGGCAAGGGCTCGCGCGTGCAGGTGCCGCGCAGCTTCAAGGACGTGACGAAGGACGTGCTCGCCGCGGTGCCCGCGGGCGCTGACGACCTCGCGCGCTACAAGGCCATCGAGCGCAAGCAGAAGGAGCTGGTCGCCGAGTGCGAGAAGCGCCCCGCCACCCGCTGCCAGGTGGCCACCTTCGACGGCGGCCTCAACTACACGCTGATGGACTCGGTGGAGCTGGCCGACGTGCGGCTCGTGTACGCCCCGCCCCGCGCGGTGGGCGAGTACGGCGGCGAGGAGGACAACTGGATGTGGCCGCGCCACACCGGTGACTTCGCCATCCTCCGCGCGTACACCGCGCCGGACGGCAGCGCGGCCCCGTACAGCGAGAAGAACGTGCCCTACAAGGCCGAGTTCTTCTTCCCCCTGGCCACCGAGGGCGTGAAGCCCAACGACTTCGTCATGGTGCTCGGCTACCCGGGCCTCACCTACCGCGCGCTGCTCGCCGAGGAGATGGCGGAGCGCAACTCCCGCCTCTACCCGCGCATCCGCGACGTGTACGGCGAGGCCATCCGCATCCTCAAGGAGGAGGGCGACAAGGACCCCACCGGGGAGATTGCCGTCGCCTCGCAGCTCAAGAGCCTGCTCAACGTGCACAAGAACGCGGGCGGGCAGATGGCCGGGCTCAAGCGCGGCAACATCGTGGAGAAGCAGCAGGCGTCGGAGGCCGCGGTGGCCGCGTGGGCGGGCAAGGACAGCAAGAAGTGGGCGCCCGCGCTCCAGGCCCGCGAGGCCCTGCTGGCCGAGCAGGCCGCCACGGCGAAGGTGTTCGAGCGCGAGTTCCTCCTGTCCTCCGTCATCCGGCTGGCCCGGGGACCGGCCCTGGCGGCGACGGTGTCGCGCCTCGCCGCGGAGCGCGCGAAGCCGGACCTGGAGCGGCGCCCGGAGTACATGGACCGCGAGATGCCGCGCCTCAAGGACCGGCTGGAGCGCGAGCAGAAGAACCTCTTCGCCCCCGCGGACAAGCGCCTGCTCCTGGCCTTCGTCCGGCGCGCGCAGGCGCTGGGCCCCGAGGAGCGCATCACCTCCGTGGACAAGCACTTCGGCGCGAAGGCCTCGGACAAGGACATCACCGCGAAGATTGACGCCATGTACGCCGGCACGAAGGTGCTCACGCTCGCCGAGCGCATGAAGATGACGGGCGAGACGGTGGCGCAGCTGGAGGCCCGCAAGGACCCGCTGCTCGCCTTCGGCCTGGACCTGGCGCGCGAGCTGACCGCGCTGGACGAGGTGAAGGACCGCCGCCAGGGCGCCGCGCTGCGGCTGCGGCCCGAGTGGCGCAAGGCCGTGCTGGCGCACGCGGGCAAGCCGGTGGCCCCCGACGCCAACGGCACCCTGCGCGTGTCGTTCGCCAAGGTGCAGGGCTACGCGCCGCGCGACGGCGCCGTGTACACGCCCCAGACGACGCTGGCGGGCCTGCTGGCCAAGCACACCGGCGAGGAGCCCTTCGACGTGCCGGAGAAGGTGTCGAAGGTCGCCGAGGCGAAGCGCTACGGGACGTGGATGGACCCGAAGCTCAAGGACGTGCCGGTGAACTTCCTGTCGGACGCGGACACCACGGGCGGCAACTCGGGCAGCCCCACCGTGAATGGCAAGGGGCAGCTGGTCGGCGTGAACTTCGACCGCGTCTGGGAGAACGTCGCCAACGACTTCGGCTACAACCCGGACGTGGCCCGCAACGTCAGCGTGGACGTGCGCTACATCCTCTGGATGCTGGACCAGGTGGAGAACGCGGACGCGCTGCTGCGGGAGCTGGGCGTGCGCAAGGGCCCGCCCGTGGTGCGGGAGACGCGCTGATGTCGGACGCGGGGAACGGCTCGCTGCCCCTGCCGGTCTTCAAGCCGGAGGAGCGCGTGTGCGCCAACTGCAAGCTGTTCAGCCCGCACTCCGTCGAGGAGCGCCGGGGCTGGGTGGGCACCTGCCGGCTGCACTCGTGGCGGGGCATGTTCCCGCCCTCCGCGCCCATCTGCGACAAGTTCGTTCCCAAGGGCAGCGCCACGCCCCTGGCGCTGCCTGTCACCGTCCGCGCGCGGTCCGGCGCCGTGCGCAACGTGGCGCCGGTGGTGGTGCGGCGCCGCGTGGACCCCCAAGAAGAAGTGGACCTGGAAGGGCTGAGCATGACGCGTGAAGAGCTGATGGAGATCTTCCGGGAGGCGTCCGGTCTGGTCGAGTCGCCGCCGCTGGCCAACAAGTGGGAGGGCGGCACGGTGCGCCTCGTCCCCTCCAACCCGGAGCTGCAGCCGAAGGACCTGCCCATCGACAACCTGTTCCACAAGGTCGTCATGGTGCGCGACAGGCTGCGCGTGCTGGAGCAGAAGCTCAACGCGCACCCCAAGCTGTCGGACGCGGAGAAGGTGGAGATGCAGAGCTACATCACCCGCGTCTACGGCTCGCTCACCAGCTTCAACGTCCTGTTCAAGGACAAGTCGGACCAGTTCGTCGGCTCGAAGGGCGACGAGTAGCCCCGCGCACAGGCCGCGGGGACGCTTCCCCGCGGCCCGGCGCGTCACCTCACGGCACCAGGGTGAAGTGGTAGTTCTGCCCGTAGGCCGAGTCCCACGTCACGCACGAGGTGCGGTCCGAGTTGCGGAACCACAGCTCCAGGTGGCTCGCGCTGGCGGGCGTGGAGATGACGGCCGGCACCTGCTCGCGGCCGAAGGTGCCCACCACCTGCGTCAGCTGCGCCGCCTGCACGGTGCCCCCGTCGAAGCGGTACTGCGCCTCGACGCCCCACGTCTGGTAGCCGTTGTACGTCTGGCGGCAGGTGGGCAGCCGGGTGATGTCGTAGTCCACCACCACGTTGCCGCCCTTCCTCAGCGTCCCGTACACGGTGGTCGTCCAGTTGGCGCTGAAGACGATGCGCGGGCTGCCCACGTCGAAGCGGTGGTTGTTGCCGTAGTTCGAGTCCCACTCGCGGCAGCCCCACATGTTGGTGATTTGGAACCACAGCGCGAGGCTGCCGTCCTCGGGCAGGTCCAGCACCACCTCCGGCGACTGGCCGGGGGACGTGGGCCGGCCGCCCGCGAAGAAGCTGCCCACGGTGCCGTCGTTGAGCTGGTGGTAGCCGGTGATGGCCCAGCCCGGGCCGCTGTCGCTGGCGTTGCCCCGGCAGACCGGCAGCCGGTCCGTGTCGTAGATGATTTTCACCTGCCCACCGGGCACCAGCGGTGCGGACTGGACGATGCTCCAGCCCGCCGCCCCGTCGTTGAAGGTGAGGGTGGGGATGGACGTCTGGGCCACCGCCGCCGTGCCGACGAGCAGCAGCGGGAGCAGGGACAGTGAGAAACGGCGCATGGGAGTATGACTCCTGGGAAGCGGGGATGGACCTGCGCCCTCCTGCTTAGCAGGAGGGGCCCATGCGGCCGCCAGGGGGCCCTGGCGGTGCGAGGCGCACCCCACGCGGAGTCACGGCTGCTGGCCGCGCTCCTCCATGAGGGACAGCGCGCGCTGGCGGGCGCGGTGGAGGGTGCTCTTCACCGTGCCCTCGGGGATGCGCAGCAGGCGCGCAATCTCCGGGTAGCTCAGGCCGCGCACCTCGCGCAGGTAGAGCACCTGGCGCTGCTGCTCGTTGATGTCCTCCATCGCCTCGCCGAAGTGGCGCTCCAGCTCCTTGCCCACCGCCTGCGTCTCGGGGGACAGGGGCTCCTGCGGCTCGAGGCTCAGCCGCTCGCGGCGCTTGCGCGCGCGCAGCCAGTTGATGCTGCTGTTGACCATGACGCGGTGGAGCCAGGTGCTCCAGGCGGCCCGGCCTCCGAAGCCGGGGGCGGCGCGGGCCAGCCGGGCGAAGACGTCCTGCACCACGTCTTCGGCATCGTCGGTGTCGCCGACGATGCGCCGGGCGATGGCCAGCGCACGAGGGCGGTGCTCGGCGTAGAGCTGGGTGAGGGGAGGAAGCGAGACGAAGGCGGCGTGCATGGCGGGTGGTCTCCTGGAACACCCCAGATGGGGACGGCCAGGAGTTGGAACGGACGAGCCGCCGAAAGGTTCTATCGTCCCGCCGGGAAAGGATTTCCTCCCCCGGCGTGTCGGGTGCCCGACACGCCCACCTCCCCCAGGGCTCGGGCTCGGAAGCCCGCTGCTACTCCTGCTCGTCCTGCTTCGTCAGGCCCCAGTCCTTCAGCCGCTTGAAGAGGGTGGAGCGCGCCACGCCCAGCTCCCGCGCCACGCGCTCGCGGTTGTTGTTGCACCGCTTCAGCGCGGCCTCGACGATCTGCCGCTCCAGCTTCTCCAGCATCTGCTCCAGTGTCATGCCGGGTGGGAGCTCCGGCACGGAGATGCCCGTGTCCCGGTTGAGCTCCTGGTCGAAGGCGAGGCCGTCCGCGTCGATGACGGGCCCCTTTCGCAGCAGCAGCGCGCGGTGCACCACGTTGCGCAGCTCGCGGATGTTGCCCGGCCATGCGTGCTGCTGCAGCCGCTCCAGCGCGGCCGGGGTGAAGCGGATGGCCTGCCCGCGCGGCGAATAGGTGCGCAGGAAGTGCTCGGCCAGCGCGCCCAGATCACTCTTGCGGCTGCGCAGCGGCGGCAGGTGCAGGGGGATGACGCAGAGCCGGTAGTAGAGGTCCTCGCGGAAGCGGCCCTCCGCGCGCCGCCGCCAGCAAGTCACGGTTGGTGGCCGCCACCACGCGCACGTCCACCTGGATGGGACGGCTGGCGCCCACGCGCTTGATTTCGCCGCCCTCCAGCGCGCGCAGCAGCTTGGCCTGCAAGTCCAGCGGCAGCTCGCCAATCTCGTCGAGGAAGAGGGTGCCGCCGTCGGCCTCCTCGAAGGCGCCCTTGCGCACGGTGTTGGCGCCGGTGAAGGCGCCCTTCTCGTGGCCGAACAGCTCGCTCTCGATGAGCTCCTTGGAGATGGCCGCGCAGTTGACGGGGATGAGGGCCCGGTTGGAGCGCTGCGAGCAGGTGTGGATGGCGCGCGCCACCAGCTCCTTGCCGGTGCCGGACTCGCCCAGCACCGTCACCGCCGCGGACGAGGGCGCCACGCGCTCGATGAGCTCCGCCAGCTGCCGCACCGACGGGTCCGAGCCGATGATGCCGTGGAAGTCCGTCACGTCCTTGCGCGAGGCCGGGGCCGCCGACTCCAGCACCAGCTCCGTCTCGCCCACGCGCAGCACGGTGGGCAGCGTCACCTCCGCCTCGAACACGCGCACCGGGCCCAGCCAGGTGCCGTTGGTGGAGCGCAGGTCCACCACGTGGAAGGTGCCCTCGCGCCGCGTCACCTTCAGGTGCCGGCTGGAGGCGAAGCGGTCCTGCAGGACGAGGTCACAGCCCGCGTCCTTGCCCGCGGTGAAGCCCTCGCCCGTGAAGCGGTGCACGGACTCGTTGAGCCCCTGCTTCACGCGCACCTGCGCCGGCTGCCAGCGCGCCGTCTTGGGGTCCACGGCCTGCACGGACGTGGTGTGCCCCACCTCGGTGGTGACGTCCGCGCCGTCCCCGCCCGCGCGCAGGCGGAACACCGCGCGCCACTGGCCCAGGGCCAGGTCCGCGCCGTCCGCGAGCTCGCCCAGGGTGACGGACTGGCCGGCGACGAGGGTGCCCTTGCCGGACAGGTCCTCCACGCGGCAGCGCTCGCCGTCCCACAGCAGGGCCACCTGCTGGCGGCTCACCTCCGGGTCGGGAATGGCGACGTCGCTCTGCTCGCCGCGACCGAGCACCAGCCGGGCCCGGTCCACCGCCACCCTCAACACCTCCTCGCCACGACGAAAGAACACCAGCTCTGGCATCCCCAGCCCCTCCCGACAGGTTGGTTTCGCCAGCGCTTTACACGGCGGGTGTTCACCTTTCAACCCCACGCCCCGGGTAGGGCGTGGGGAAGGGGCCCGTCAGCGGCGCGGCGTGAAGGTAGGCCGGTTGAGGAAGCCCGCGAGGCGGGCGGCGCGGAAGCTGGGGTCCTTCTTGTCCGGCGGGAGGATGGTGACGCCCATGCCGATGGGCCCCAGCCGCTTCTGGAACTCGGGGTCCAGCTTGATGTTCACGTCCATGGCCGGCTCGCTGTACTCCAGCCGCTTGCCCAGCTTGAGCGTGCCGGTGGCCAGGGCCTCCAGGTCATCGCTCTTGAGGCGCAGCGTCTGCACGGTGCCCAGCCCCTTCTCGAAGTTGACGCGCCCGGTGAGCGCGCCCAGGGTGATGCGCGGCAGGTCCACCGCCATCGCCTGCCCGCCGCCCATGGGGAGCGACGCCTTGCCGCCCTTGATGACCAGCCCCTGCGAGTCCAGCGTCAGCTCGCCGTCCGCCTGGGACAGGTCCGCCTCCGGGCCCTTGCCCTTGGGCAAGGTCAGCGCGAGCACGCCGTTCAATTCGCCCTCCATGTCCATGCCGGTGAAGGCCGGCAGGTTGCCACCCGAGGCCTGGAGCCCGTCCGCCTCGATGTGCACCTTCACGTCCCCCAGCCCGCCCACGGCCCCGCTCAGCGTGCCGCCCATGGCGCTCGCCCGCACCGCGACGCCCGGGGGGAAGAGGGTGGGGCGCAGCGCCACGGAGTCGAACACCACCGGCCTCGCCCAGCTCCAGCGCGCCCGGCACGTTGCCCTCGCCGGAGGCCAGGGCC
>JBKGHK010000679.1:0-5436 GCA_046520375.1 Pyxidicoccus sp. 3LFB2 | reverse complement strand
GCTGGAGGTGCTGGGGCCCCCGGGCCCGGACGCGCGCGAGCTGCTGGAGGGCGTGAATGACCGCAGCGTGGCGGTGCTGGTGCGGCACGGCGACGTCACGGTGCTGCTCGCGGGCGACGTGGAGGAGGACGGCGAGGCGACGCTGGTGGAGGGGCTCGGGCCGGTGACGGTGATGAAGGCGCCGCACCACGGCTCGCGCACGTCCTCCACGGAGGCCCTGCTGGAGCGGACGCGGCCCCGGCATGTCGTCTTCTGCGTGGGGCGCCGCAACCGCTACGGCTTCCCGCACCCGGAGGTGGAGGCGCGCTACCGGGCCCAGGGCAGTGAGTGCTGGCGGACAGACCTGGACGGCGCCGTCACCGTGGAGAGTGATGGGAAGGACGTCCGGTTGGTGTCCTTCCTGGCACGCGAGCCATCGCCAGCGGAGGCCCGGGTTGCCGTTGGTGTGAGCCATCCCCACAGTTCGGGCGATGATTTCAGAGGATCTCGATCTCCAGCAGTTGACGGCCGACCTGAAGCGCACGCTTGGCCCTGGTGAGCCCATCGGCTACCTGCGCGGCAAGGCGCTGATGCGCGATGTGCTCGTGCACATGAAACGCTTCTCGGAACTCGAAGCCGAGGAGCTCATCGACACGTTGGAGCTCCGCGGCTTCCTGCGCTTCCTGGGCGACCCGTCCGAGCGCTCCGTGGCGGATGCCCACTGGGAAATCAACGCGCACGCATAGGCGCGCGCGGGCGACTCCCTCACCTCACTGGAAGGTCAGCCAGGCAAAGCGCGGCAACGCGTGGAAGTCGCCCACGAAGAGGGGCGAGAAGGCCTGACCTTCCACCGTGCGTCGTCCGGGGTGCTCCAGCCGGTAGAGGTTGAAGCGCCAGCGGTCGCCCTTCTGGGGCGGCACGTGGGGCACCTCGGCGAGGCGCGCGAAGGGAATCCGCATCTCCACCGTCCACCCCTGGTCCCGGTCTGACGGGTCATCCAGCGTGCCGCGGACCTTCAGCGCCGTCTGCATGCCGGAGTCCCAGGAGCGGTCCATGCCCTGCCGACGCGCGGGGAAGTACGCGTCGAAGATGACGTTGTGCGGGGACACCTGCAGCTCGTTGTACGTGCGCCCGTCCGCGTTGGCGTCGAGGAAGATTTCCACCACCTCCTGCTCGTAGATGGGGTCATCGCGGTTGCGCAGCGTGCCCCAGACGTCCGGGTCCTCGATGTCGAAGGCCACGTACAGGTTCGCATCGTCGTAGACGAGGCGCGCCTCGGTGCGCAGCTGCGCGGGGCGACCATCGAAGCTGCCACGCAGCAGCACGGGCTTCGCGGCCTTCCACGCGGCGTCGTCCAGCACGCCGTCGAGAGTGGGCGCCTTCGTCGCGCGGGGGACGAGGTACTCGGGCAGCTCCGCGGCGGCGGATTCACCGAGCTTCGGCCCCAACATCCGCTGGGTGCCGTCATGGACGCGCGCATCGTCCACGGGCAGGCGCTCCTCGCCCCGCCAGAAGCCGAGCACCACGCGCGAGGGGATGCTCGGCATGGGCACGGAGTGCACGTCCTCGAGGACCTTGCCCACGGGCCAGGTGGCGAGCGGCGCCGCGCCGTTCTGGAACTCGTGGTCGGCGTTGACGAGCATGGTTCCGCTGGCGGCATCCACCACGTGGACAAAGAAGGCGTAGCCCTGGGGCGGCGGGCGCTGTGCCTGGAAGTAGTGGGCCAGGCGCACCTGCTCGCCGGGCGCGGCCTTCTCCGGCGTCACCTTCGAGCCCAGGTACACCACCGCGCCGCCTGCGAAGGTGGCACCGCTGCGGAAGGTGAGGTCCGTGGGCGCGGCATCCAGGGCCCGTGCCTGCGTAGGCGCGGGAAGGCGGGGCGCACGGTGCGGCGGGCCGGCCTGCTCGTCGCGGCAGGCGGCGGCGAGGCACGTGAGCGTCAGGAGCGGGAGAAGGACACGGGACGGGAGGCGCATCGGGGCCGGGGATTCTAGCCTCCCCACGCACGATTCTCGTACACCTACGATGAACTCAGAGCTCCTCGGCGGCCCAAGTTGTGAGGGTCTCAAGAGCGGTGTCGGGCATGCTGGCCAGCAGCCCAACAAGCTCGAAGCCAACAGGGGAAAAATAACCGTCTCCATGGGGACACAGGGTGAAAAGCCATTTCCTGTTCCCAGGCCCAGGTATGGACGTGAAGTACGCTGTCATCCTCAGCGTGCTGAGAGCCTTCTCCGCTTGAAGAGCTTTTTCGAGCGTGAGCGCGCCAAGCCAGAACCCCCTTTCCAGCCTCGCCTTCCGCGTCCCCGCCCCCTGCACCTCACATTCCTCACAACGCGCTCCTGCCCTTCTCGGTGCTCTGCTCGGAGGCTGCATGGAAGGGTGTTAACGAGCACGTTCGCCGCCATCAACACCAGCGTTCCGGACAGCCTCGCACGAGTCATGTCGAGAGGTTGGACGGGCATATGCTTCGCGCGTTACGACACGGGCATGCGCCCCTTCCTGACGGCCACGTGGCGGTATCTCGTAATGCTCAACTACGAGGTGGACCCGGAGGTGCTGCGGCCCCTCGTGCCCCCGGGCACGGAGCTGGACACGTGGGAAGGGAAGACCTTCGCCAGCATGGTGGGCTTCCGCTTCCTGGACACGCGCGTGCGGGGCCTGGCCGTGCCGTTCCACCAGAACTTCGACGAGGTCAACCTGCGCTTCTACGTACGCCACCAGGGCCCCGAGGGCTGGCGCCGGGGCGTGGTGTTCGTGAAGGAAATCGTCCCGCGCCTGGCCATCGCCACCGTGGCGCGCGTCCTCTACAACGAGCCGTACGTCGCGCTCCCCATGCGGCACAAGGTGGAGATGGTGAACGCGGAACACGGCACCCCGGGCCGGCTGGAGTACGCGTGGAGGGCCGGCGGCCGCTGGCAGTACCTGGCTGCGAAGTCGCGTGGCGTGCCCCAGGCCAGCGCGCCGGGCTCGCAAGAGGAGTTCATCACCGAGCACTACTGGGGCTACACCCTCCAGCGTGACGGCGGCTGCGCGGAGTACCGCGTGGCACACCCGCGCTGGTCCGTGTGGCAGGTGGACGGGGTGGAGCTGGACTGCGATGTGCGCGGGCTGTACGGCGCCCGCTTCGAGCCGTTCCTCCGTGGGACGCCCAGCTCGGCCTTCGTCGCGGATGGCTCGGAGGTGTCCGTCCATCCGGGCACCCGACTGCCACGCGTGGCGGGTGGGACACCCGGCGCCGGTGTCGACGTCGCGGCCTGAGTCGTCCCGGAGCACGGACGGCCCCTACCCCGCGTGGACGCACCCGTGGGGCAACCCCTCGGAAAGCCGGAGCGCCCGGCCGGCCCGGGCGTTGCTCCCGCACGGAGCCATGCGCTTCGAATTCGAGCACCTGGGCACCACCACCCCCTTCGAGCTGTCCGAGGGCCAGCACCTGCTCGGCGGCGGCGCCGAGGACCACATCCGACTGGAGGGACTGCCTCCAAGGCTGCTGACCCTGCGCATCGAGGCCCAGCGCCTCATGGTGGAGGCCGCGCGCACGTTCTCGGTGAATGGCGTCCTCGCGCCGCCCGGTGTGCCCCGGCTCGTCGTGCCGGGAGAGTCGCTGGGCCTGCCGGAGCAGATGCACCTGCGGGTGCTCCAGGACGCCACGGGCGAGCGCGGCGTGGGCACCGTGGCCGTGCTCAAGGGCCTGCTCACCGGCGCGGCCGGGCTGTCGCCTTCCCGGGCCGCCACCCTCACCTGCCTCACGGGCCTGGACGTCGGCCGCACGCACGCCCTCGCGGAGCCGTGCACCGAGCTGGGTCGGGGAAGCGAGGTGGCGCTTCGCCTGCGCGACAGGGCCGTGTCCCGGACCCATGCCCGCATCCTCCACGGTGAAGGCGGCTTCACGCTGGAGGACCTGGGCAGCCCCAATGGCGTCTTCCTCAACGGGCAGCGCTTGCGAGGCCCGGCTCCGCTGGCGGACGGGGACGTCATCGAACTGGGACGCTCGCTGCTGCGCTTCCAGGCCCCGCTGGAGGAGCCGCCGCCCCCTGAAGCCCCCACGGCGGAGTCCGGGGCAACGGCCACCGAGCCGGGCCCGGAGGGAGCGTCAGCCCTTCCCACGGAAGCAGCCGCCTCCGGGACGGAGTCGGGGGCAGCGCCACCTTCGCCCCGCAAGCCGCGCGGGGAGTGGTGGCTGATTGGCCTGGGCGCGGTGGCGGCCCTCGCCGGACTCGTCGTCACCTACGCCCTGGCGAGCGGTGGCTGAAGCGCTCAGCCCGCCATCGGCGCCAGCCCGGCCCGCTCGACGAGAATCCGGGCGAGCCGCTGGTGGTGCAGGAAGAAGCTGGTGAAGTGGACGAAGCCCCACTTGCCCCGGATGGCGTAGACCGTCACGGGCCCGGGCAGCACGTCCAGCTTGCGGATGTCCGCGAAGGAGAAGCGCCGGGTGCGGACCATGCCGCGGTAGGTGATGCCCCGCGCGTCCACGACGATGCGAGTGCGCGCGTAGTACGCGAGCGAGACGCCGAAGAAGAGGACGAAGAAGCCCGCCGAGAGGAACGTCTGCAGCGGTACCTCGTCGAAGCGGAACAGGTACAGCAACACCGCTATCCAGAGAAGGCCTGCCACGGCCATCGAGGCCGCCAGCACCTTACGGGGTCGGAAGACCTGCCCTCCGTCCACATTCGCGTCGCGCCCGGTCATGCCTCCAAAATAATGCTTGGAGCTGACACGGTCCACCTGCCCCCCTGCCCCCCAGGCAGGCGCTCAACGCAGCTTCGCGGCCTTCTGTCGGGATTCCTCCTGAAGCTGCGACCGCACGTCAGTTGCGGACGAGCTCGCGTAGCGCTCATACAGCGCCCGGGCCTCCGCGTTGCGCCCCAGTGCGCGGTACGACTCGGCCAGGCCATACAGGGGCGAGGCCGAGCCGGGCTCCAGCTCCATAGCGTACTGGTAGTCCGACGCGGCCTCCGCGTAGCGGCGCAGGCCGATGTTGGCGCTGCCGCGCGCGGTGTAGGCCACCGCCAGCATGGGCTCCAGTTGGATCGCCTGGGTCAGGCTGGTGAGCGCGCCGCCGTAGTCCCGGCTGCTGATGCGCTGCACGCCCTGCTCGTACGCGCGCCGGGCCTGGGCCCGCGTGGTGTCCGCCACGGGCCCCGAGCCGGGCAGCTGGCCGGCCGCCTGGGGTGACGCGCCCGCCTGCGCCATCTTCGTCCGCGCCCGAGTCACATTGTCCTGCGCGCTCTGGCGGATGGTGGCGTCCTCGGTGAGCTTCGCCGCGCGCTCCCACTGCTCCACCGCCTGCCCGTAGTAGCCGAGCACCGCCATGGCATTGCCCAGCTTGAAGAGCGCCTCCACGTGGCCGGCGTCCGCGTGCGACGCATCCAGGAAGGCGAAGGCCGCCTCGCGGTAGCGCCGCTCCTTCATCAGCACATCCCCCGTCGCGGATGCGGGACGCCGCCAGCGCCGGGTTCG
>JBKGHK010000678.1:0-5437 GCA_046520375.1 Pyxidicoccus sp. 3LFB2 | reverse complement strand
CGGGCTTGGGGGCCAGCTTCGGCTTGGGAGGCGGGGGAGGTGGAGGCGGCGGCTTCACCTCGACGACGGGAGCGGGAGGCGGAGGGGGCCGGAAGACCACGTCCACGCCCTTCTTCTCCTGGATGACCTCGCGCACCTTGTTGGCGGCCGACACGACGGCGACGCCAATCAGCACGAAGACGCAGATGGACGCCGTGGTGGAGAGCGCGAACCGCCGGGCCGAGCTGACATCGGTGGCGCTGTCGAAGGTTTCGAACATGGCTGGACCGCATATAGCGACGCCATGTTTCAGTGAGGTCCGGAGCCCGTGACACTTCGCTACCAAGAGAATGACGGAAGCGTCACGGTGCCCGGCTGCCTGCTGTCGCGTGAACCAGGCGTGACCGCGCCATCACGCGAAAGCCAGGAACGTTACGGATTCCGTACGCGTGTCGGCCGTGTCCGGCGGGCCGGGGCCTTCAGGTGGATGACGGAAGCGTCACGGCACGCGCAGGACGGGCGGCGCATGCGTGCCGGCGCCTTCCGGGTCACAGCCTCGTCACGGCACGCGCATGCCGGGCAGCGTCCGGGGCAGCCGTGACAGCGCGCCCTCCGCCGTCACCGCGCGGGGCGCTCCCGCCCGGCGCACCTGCCACAGCAGCGCGATGAGCAGCACGGAGTAGACGACGGCGAACGGGCGCCACAGCAGCACGTCGTGGGACAGCGCCGGCCCGAAGCCCGAGTCCGAGACGAGCACTCCAGTCAGGGCGATGAGGGCCACGAGCGCGAGGTTGGGCTTGTAGCGGCCCTCGGTGGCGGCGCGCATCAGGGGCCAGGCGAGCACGTAGTTGGCGCGCCACGCGAGCGGTGACAGGAGCGTCACGCCCAGGCAGCACATGGCCAGCAGGTCCGCGGGGCCGGGCCGCGCCCAGACGACGGCGACGAGGAAGAGCGCAATGGCGAGCCCCTGCGCGAGGGTCATGCTCCCGGGTGGAGGGATGGACTCGGCGGGAAGCACGAGCGAGAGCAGCAGCGTGGGCAGTCCCTGCGGATTGGCGCCCAGCGCCCAGGGCGGGGTGGTGCGCGCGAGCGTCTCGCTCCACAGCTGGAACTGCGTGAGGCTGCCCTCCCAGCCATAGCGGGCGAGGGTGGGGAGCGCGAGCAGCACGCCGATGGCGGCGGTGGCGCCGATGACGCGCCAGTGGCGGCGCCAGAGGAAGAACAGGCCCACGAGCGCGGCGGGGGGCTTGAGCAGGAAGGCGAGGGCGAAGGCTGCGGCGGGACGCCAGACGTGGCCACGCTCGGCGCCGAGGGTGGACAGGACGATGAGGAGGAGGAGGACGGCGTCGACCTGCCCGTAGAACAGCTCGAAGGTGAAGGCGGGGAGGAGGGCGATGGTGGCGAGGCCGGGGCCCCACGCCCAGGGCGTGGCTTCCGAGGGGCCCGGGGTGGCGCGGGTGGTGAGGCGGGCCACGGCGGCGAGCGCGAGGATGGAGCCCAGGTTCCACAGGGCGACGGCGACGCGCGCGGGGACGAAGGTGAAGGGGATGAAGAGGGGCGCGGTGATGGGCGCGTACTTGAACGGCATGGTGCCGTCGGACACGCGGTACAGGTCGGTGCCCTCCAGGAAGCGCTCGGCGGCGGTGAGGTAGACGCGGAAGTCCACGCCGCGGCGCGGGTGCTGACCCACGGCCACCGCGGCGACGACGAGCACGGCGAGGACGAGCCACCAGAGCCAGCGGGCCCACGTATCGGAGCGGCGCTCGCCGGGGGCTGGAGGAGTGCTCACAGCGAAAGGAGGGCTCATGTCAGCGAGCCCCCACGCGTGAGCAGGGAGTCACTCAGGAAGAAGGCGGGGGCGCAGTGGCGCGAGTGCCCCGGAGCAGCGGTGTTCATCAAGGAGGCGGGGGAGGCGAGGGGGGCTGGCACCATTTCACGCTGGCCGCCGCACGGCAACGGAGGCGCTCGCGACCTTCCCGGCGGCGCGGCCGGGACAGGGCGTGCGAACCACGAATATCCGGGTGAAGCGGACGGCGACGAAGGCTCCCGCGAGCAAGAAGCCGTCATCGCGCGCGAAGCAGGCGCCCCGGCGCAAGTAAGCCCGGGGCCCGGCGGTAGCGCTACAGCCCGTACGCCTCCAGCAGCCGCAGCCACACCTCACTCATGGTGGGGAACGACGGCACCGCGTGCCAGAGCGTGTCGAGCGACACCTCTCCGGCCACGGCGATGGTCGCCGCGTGCAGCATCTCGCCCACCTCGGGCCCGGTGAAGGTGGCGCCGACGATGATTCGCCGCTTCTCGTCCACCACCAGCTGCGCCGTGCCCTTCAGCCCCTTGCCCAGCAGGCCCGTGCCTGTGACGTCCTGCATCTCGTACCGCACCGTGCGCACCGGCAGCTTCGCCTCGCGCGCCTGGGCCTCGGTGAGCCCCACGCTCGCCACCTGGGGATGCGTGAAGATGACCTGCGGCGTGGCCTTCGCGTCCGCCCACGCGTGCGCCTGCTTCCCCGCGATGATGTCTCCCACCAGCCGTGCCTGGTACTTGCCCATGTGCGTGAGGAGATTCCGGCCATTCACATCGCCGCACGCGTAGAGCCAGCCGCCCTCGACACCCTTCGCCCGGAGCTGGTCGTCCACCTCGACGGACTTCCCGCCCTGCAGGCCCACCGACTCCAGGCCCAGCCCGTCCGTGCGCGCCACCCGGCCCATGGCCACCAGCAGCGCATCCGCGCGGACCTCCTCGCCATTCGTCAGCGTCACCGTCACCTCGCCCTGGCCTCCGGCACGCTGCACCCGCGCGGCCGTCGTGCCGAGCAGCACCCGCACGCCCGACTCGCGCAGGGACTCCGCCACCTGCTCACCGACGAAGGGCTCCATGCGCGACAGCAGGCTCTTGCCCCGCTGGGCCACCGTCACCTCCGAGCCCAGCGAGCGCCACGCCTGCGCCAGCTCCACCGCCACCGCGCCGCCGCCGAGCACCACCAGTCGCTTCGGCACCTCCTTGGCTCCCGTGCCCTCGCGGTTGTCCCACGGCTTCGCCTCCTTCAGCCCGGGGATGTCCGGCAGGCGCGGCTTGCTGCCGGTGGCCAGCACCACCGCGCGCCGGGCCTCCAGCTCGCGGACCTTGCCGTCCTTGCCCTCCACGCGCACCTGGCGCGGGCCGGTGAGCTTTCCGTCGCCGCGAACCACCGTCAGCTTCGCGCTCTCCGCCCACTTCACCTGCGACTCGTCGCGGTAGTTGCCCACCATGGAGTCGCGGTGCTCCAGCACCGCGCTCGCCACCAGCGGGCCCTTGACGGCCTCGCGTGCGCCGGGCGCGTGCTTCGCCAGCCACAAGGCTTCACCGGGCCGCAGCAGCGCCTTGCTGGGGATGCAGGCCCAGTACGAGCACTCACCTCCGAGCAGCTCGTGCTCCACCAGCGCCACCGACAGCCCGGCCGCCGCGGCGCGCGCCCCGGCGTTCTCTCCCGTGGGCCCCGCTCCAATCACCACTACGTCGAAGGCTTCCGCCATATGCACGCACCCCGTGGGGTGTGGCGTAGGCCGTGCGCTCGGAAGGGCCAATCCAACAACGGTCCCACGTCGGATGGTGGAAAGAGTGGGTGGTAGCCAGATGACACCTGCTCTCGGACTTCAGGGGGACACGGCGGGGACTCGCCAGGCGCGGCAGCCAGGGACCGGGTCGAGGAGGTCATCAAGGCGCTGTCGCGACTGAGGGCCGCGCCTCACCTGTTTATTTCGTAGCCGCGGTGTCAGGACTCCCGGGCCCGTGCGTCCGTGCCCGGGTTTTCGTGGGTGGGGCGCGCAAGCACCTTGCCCTGAACGAACGTGAGTCCGTGCCGGAAGCCCGTGCGCGGCGGGAGGTGTGCCATGGGGACTGCAATCGACGGTGTCTCGGGTCGCTCCTCGCTGTGTGCGGCTGTCCAGGTCTGACCCTCTCCCTCGCGAAGCCTGAGCGCTGAGCGGGACGGAGCGGTCTCCGCTTCCTGGAGCTGCATGCGCGCGCGGAGCCGTAACCGCCGTGCAACCGGCCGGCGTGTGCCCTGCGTGTCTTCCGTGGCGTGACGCCCGGGACGCGCGCGGCCCACGCCTGGGCCTGCTGGGAACCGTTCGTCCACTCATGTCTTCTTCCAGGAATCGCCGTCCCCGAGCGCCTCGCGGGCGCGAGGGCTCCTCGCCGTCGTCGTTCTCGCTGTCTCCGTCCGAAAATCCGTCCGCGCGCCACCTGCGCGTGCAGTCCTCCCTGTCCCAGGAGGTGTCCCTTCTCTTCCGGGGCGAGCTGTCCGACCCGCGCCTCGAAGGCGTCTCGCTGTCCTCCTTCGAGCTGTCCCCGGATGGCCGCCTCGTCCGCATCGGCTACACCCTGACTCCAGAGTCCGCCGGCTCCGGCCCCCGCGCCGTGCAGGCGGTGCTCGAACATGCGAGCGGCTACCTGCGCTCGCAGCTCGCGCTCCACCTGAACCTGAAGCGGGTGCCCCAGCTGCGCTTCATCTACATCGGCGTCGCGGAGCCGCGGCCGGACACACCCGACGTGGGCCCTCCCGCCGAACCTGAAGGGGGCGAGCGATGATGCCCCGCATCCTTCCCGCCGCGCCCGGCGCCGTGCCCATCCTCGTCTGGGCCCGCGCGCTGCCTCCGGGCGCGGAGAAGCAGCTCCGCCACCTCGCCGCGCAGCCCTACGTCGTCGAGCACGTGGCCGCCATGCCGGACATCCACGTGTCCTCGGGCGTCGCGGTGGGCACCGTCTTCGCCACCGCGCACCACGTCGTGCCCGGCGCGCTCGGGGGCGACCTGGGCTGCGGGGTGAGTGCATACCGCTTCCCCCAGCCCGCCGTGCTCCCGGGGCGCGACGTGCTGGAGCCGCTCCTCGCGCGGCTGGCCCGCGAGGTGCCGGTGGGCGACGCCGTCCACCGGGGCCGGGGCGTGCCCCTCCCTCCCGCGCTGGAGTCCCCACCGCTGTCCACCCAGAAGCTGCGCCATGCCTGGGAGCGGCTCGCGCCGCGACACCTGGGCACCCTCGGCGGAGGCAACCACTTCCTGGAGCTGGACCGCGACGCGGACGGAGACGTCTGGCTCCTCCTGCACAGCGGCTCACGCGGGGTGGGCGCCGCCATCGCCGACCACCACCTGCGCGTGGCCCAGGCAATCGGCCAGGGCAGCCTGCCCGCGCTGAGCACGCACACCCCCGAGGGCCTCGCCTGCCTCGCGGACCTCGACCTGGCCTGCCGCTTCGCCCGCGCCCAACCGGGAGGCCATGGCCGCGCGCGCCGTGCCCCTGGTGGCCGAGGCGCTCGGAGTGTCCCCGGATGCGGAGTCCACCGTGGACGTGCACCACAACCACGTGGCCACCGAGGTCCACGGGGGCCGCACGCTCCAGGTGCACCGCAAGGGCGCCGTGGGCCTGGAGGCCGGGCAGCGGGGGCTCATCCCCGGCTCCATGGGCACCGCCTCCTATGTGG
>JBKGHK010000677.1:0-5446 GCA_046520375.1 Pyxidicoccus sp. 3LFB2 | reverse complement strand
CGTCCCGCGAGCGGCGGCGAGCCTCGCTGGCGGACCGTCGAAGGCGTGAGGCCGGGCATGCCAGCGGCGTGTCCGCTGCCATGCGGCCCTCCCCTTCCTCCGATGTCGGCGGAGTCCATCGCAGCGATGGCGGCCTTCAGCCTGTCGTGCGGCGACTCCTGGGTGACGGCATCCGGTGCGGGCGCGCGCACGCGAACCACGCGGGCACGGCCTTCCCCTTCGAGCCGCGAGGCCAGCGCTTCCAGAAGGCGGGACTTGCCATGGCCCACGTCGCTCGTGAGGACACACAGTCCGGGCACGCCGTCCGAGAGGCACCGCGCCGCTTCACCCGCGAGGAACTCCACGGACGTCTCACGCCCCGACAGCGGAGGCGCCTCCGAGGATGACGTGGATGCGCCTCCATCGTGGAGTCGCAGGCGCAAGCTGCTGGCCCAAGGTGTTGAGCCATCTCCCTGCAGGAGCGCAGACGAGGCTCCGTGCATGGACCTGGAAGCACGTCCACGCACGTGCTCCGAAGTAACTCCGGGCATGACCTCGGAACTGTCTTCATGCACGGAACGCGAAGTGTCTCCGCGCCCGACTTCGCCGGTGCCTTCATGCGCGGATTTCGAAGCACCTCGGCGCGCGGATGCACCCTCCCCCCTGTCGAGGACAGCGCGACCCTCGACAGGGCTGGCTGCGCCCCGGGGAACAGACTCGGTGGCCCCCGGTCCAAGTCGCGCGGCGGCCGCCGCCGTGACACGGGCCTCTCCGGCAGGAAGGTCCTCCGGCCACCACTCCGCGAGCCCCTCCAGCGCTGCGCCCGCGACGCGCGTGGTCGTCACCCCGGGGTAGACATGCAACTCCGCGAGGTGGAGGACCGCGCCCGCCCTTCCCTCCTCCACCAATCGCCGCGCGATGAGCGCTCCCGCGCGCAGGTTCGCCTCGGCGGAGAGCGACTCGGAGAATGCCACGACGTAGCCGTCCGCCCGGACACGCGCGAGCGTTCCACCCTGCGGCTCCACCACCGCCACCAACGCATCCACGGCCAGCTCCGCACGGATGCCGAGCAGCGCCACGGGCCGTACGCCGATGCCCAGCGACGAGAGCACCGCCGCTGGCGCCGCGATTGTCGGCGAGGCCCCCGCCACGGGAGCCTCCTCTCGGCACGCGGCATCGAACGCGGAGAGCACCTCGCCGGCCCGCGCGAAACGCTCCGTGGGAGACTTGGCCAGGCACCGGCGCAGCACCTCGTCGAGCGCGAGGGGCACGCGCGCGCGCTCCGTGACACGCGGGGGCCGAAGGCTCACATGCCCGTGGCGTATCTCCTCGGAGCCCCCCGTGAAGGGCGGCGCGCCGGTGAGCAACTCGAAGAGCAGCACCCCGAGCGCGTAGATGTCCGCGGCGGTACCCGCCTCACGCGCGTCGAGACACTGCTCGGGCGCCATGTAGACGGGCGTCCCCAGCCGCTGCCCCACGGGAGTGAAGCCCGGAGCCTCCGCGTCCGGCACGGCGTCATCTCCGGGCTCATCGAGGAAGCGCGCGAGGCCGAAGTCGAGCAGGCTGAGCGCCCCACCCTCGCGCAGGAAGATGTTCTCCGGCTTGAGGTCGCGGTGTGCCAGGCCTGCTTCGTGGACGCGCTCCAGTGCGGTGCACAGGCCGCTGAGCAGCTCACGCACGCGCGGCACGGAGGCGGCACCGGAGCCGGGAAGCGCGGCCATCCATGCGGCCAGCGTCTGTCCGTGCAGGTGCTCCAGCACCAGGAAGGGCCGGCCCCGCGCGGTGCCGTACTGGAGCAACTCGGGTGCGGTGGGCGGGCCCACGCGCCGCAGCGCGGCGGCTTCGCGGGCGAAGCGCTCATGGTGCGGCCCCAGGCCCAGCTTGAGGGCCACCTCGCGTCCGTCCTCGTCGCGGTACGCGGTGAAGACGCGGGAGAAGCCTCCCTTGCCAAGCAGGGCCGCGCCCGTCAGTCCGGGAACGTCCGGCAGCAGTAGCGGCTCGACCGCGAGGCCAGCCGACAGCCGCTGGCCATGCACGGGACACGCCTCGCCGGTGGCCAGGCGGCGGTGGCAGACCGGACAGCGCATGAGAGGAGTCCCACGTTACCAGAGCGCCTGGGCCAGGACGATGGCGACGCCAACGAGTCCTTCGCCCGCGATGAGCCCCGACGCCAGCGTCACCACCCCCTCGCCCGCCGTCGGGCGCACACGCCGGATGACGGCAGCGCCCAGCGCCCCCAGGAAGAACATCAACGCGGTGGAGAACGGGGTGAGACAGGCCAGGCCCATGCCCAGGGGGGACGGCACCCAGCGGCGAGCACGCTCGGGGAGGCGGCGCTCCGCCAGCGTGAGGAGGATGGCGGCCACCGAGGCCCACAGCATGGCGGCACGGGTGGCGGGCCCCAGGCTGCCAACGCCCGCGGACAGCACCTGGGCCACGCTGGCCGTCATCGCGGCAACGGGCGCGGGGAAGCGCTCACTGCCCAGCACGGAGCGGTCCGGCACGAGCAGGTAGAAGAGCGGCACGACGGCGGCGGCCCCCACCAGGGCGCCGAACAACTGCGCAAGGAACAGCCGTCGCGGGTGGGCTCCCAGCAGGTGCCCCGTCTTCAAGTCACTGAGGAGGTCCGCCGCGGACGAAGCCGAGGCCACGGTGATGCCCGCGGTGGCGAGGTTGGCCTCCACGTTGCGCGGCAACAACACGCCGAAGGTGAGCTGCGTCACCTGCTGGAGCGGGCCCACGGGCGTCGCATCCGTCTCACCGGTGACGCGGCAGGCGATGAGACACAGGACGAAGGACAGCGCCACCGCGAGCGCCGCGTGGGCCACGGGTACGCCGAAGCCGGCGTGCGCCACGGCGAGGATGGCCGGGGTCAGCACGGCCACGCCCGCCAGCACCCAGCGCCCGGGGACCTGGAGCGCATCCACCGGATGGGGCGCGACGCGGCGTCCGGAGAAGAGCCCCCGCAGCGCGCGCCCGAGGACCCGGCCGTCCAGGGCGAAGTGCAGCAGCGAGGCCACCGTCAGCGCGGCGGCGCCGGGCCACAGGCTCCACCCGAGAAAGCTCTCCTCCGCGGGGACGATGCCGGCGGCGAAGATGCGCGGCGCGACGATGCCGTGGATGAGCAGCGCGCCCAGCAGCCATGAAGCGGTGAGGCGAAGCCCGAGGAGCGCGCCTCCACCCAGCGGCAGGAGGCTCGTCTCCAGCGCGAAGCCCAGGCGCTCCAGCGGCATGCCTCCGAGGGCGCCGGGAAACGGGAAGGTGTACGGGAGGCGGCCGAGCCCATCCCGGACGAAGGTGACGATGCCCGCCACCAGTCCGCCCAGGCCCAGCATGCGCGTCCCCGAGCGGGCACCCGTGCCGGGTGCATGCAGGGCACGGATGGCCACGGCGGCGGCGGTGCCGGTGGCGAACGGAAGCTGCTCGTGGTCCACGAGCCGTCGCTTGAGGGGCACGGCGAAGAAGACGCCCAGGGCGGACAGGAGGAAGGTCCACGCAAGCAGCGCCCAGACCGGCGGGTGACTCCCGGTGGTGAGCAGCCACGCACCCTGCACGGAGATGAGCGCGCCGCCGGTGGCATAGCCCGCGGAGGACGCCACCGCCTGTGCGCTGCACGTCTCCAGCGGCGACAGCGGAGCGCCCGAGATTCGCGGTGCGAGCCGCCGCAGTCCGCCGTGCGTCGCATGCGCGAGCAGCGCGGCGGTGACGGCGATGGGGAACACGATGGCCAGCTTCAGCCCCGCGTAGAGGTTGGTGGCACACGTGAGGGCGCCGATGCCGCTCCCCAGCAGCACGGCGCGCAGGGTGAGTTGGGGAACCCGGTCCGCCTGATACACCTCGCGCAGCCAATACGTGTCCGAGTCCTCGGGCGTGTCACCGGGGATGCTGAGCAACGCCAGGGGTGGCGGCGTCGGAGCGTCTTCCCCGGGGGCGGGGCGGAGTACGGGCTGGGCGGCCATGAGCCCCCATCCTTCCACCCCATGGCCTCCGGGGACGAGCCCCCCTCTTGCTTCCCTGGAGTGGGACCAGGCTACCGCCGCCGGACGGCCATCATGAGCAGGTACCGGTCCGACGCCCCTGGCAGGTAGCGCTCCAGGGAGAGGCCACCGGGTTGGAAGCCCAGCTCGTCCAGGAAACGGAACATCCGGTGCGCGGCCACGTCGTCACGCAGGGAGCACTCCAGGGTGGCGAAGAGCGTGGGCGGAATGTCCTGGCGCCGCCCTACGAGCGCTTCGACTACGACATCCTCAAGCCGCTCGCGGACGAGTAGCCGCGCTCAGCCGCGCGGACGCGAGGGCATCACCGCGGCCAGCTCCTCCGCGCGAGGCAGCCCGTCCACCGCGCCGAAGCGCTCCACCACGCGCGCTCCCACTTCGCAGGCGAAGGTGGCCAGCGCGGTGAGCTCCTCGCGTGTGGCGCCCGACAGCGCCCGGGCGCCGCCGTACCACCGCACCAGCCCGTGCAGCAGCGCCGCCACGAAGCCATCCCCGGCGCCGGTGGTATCCAGCACCGTCACCCGGGGCGCGGGCACGTGAACGCGCTCGCCCTTCCACAGCAGCACCGCGCCCCGCTCCCCCAGCGTCACCACCGGCAGCGGAACGCCCATGGCGGCAAGCCGCGCCAGCGCCTCCTCGGGCACGTCCGTCCCGGTGGCGAAGCCAATCTCCTCCTCGGAGAGCTTCACCACGGTGCACAGGGGCAGCATGCGCCCCAGCAGGCCCTTCAGCTCGCTCGGGTCCTCCCAGGCATGCAGGCGCAGGTTGGGGTCGCAGCTCACGATGCGGTCCGCGCCTCGCGCCACCTCCAGCATCCGCAGCGTGGCCTCACGGGCCTCCTGCCGGTGCAGCGAGTTGGAGCCGCAGTGCACGGCCTTCGCGCGCAGGAGGAAGTCCGGGTCCACGTCCCCGGCGCCCAGGAGGAACTCCGCCGAGCGCGTGCGGAAGTACGTGAAGCTGCGCTCGCCGCGTGCGTCCAGCGAGATGAACACCAGCCCGGTGCGGGCCTCCGCCGTCTGGCGCAGGTGGCTGACGTCCACGCCCTCCGAGGCCAGGCGCTCGCGCAGGAAGTGGCCGAACTCATCCGAGCCCACCACGCCCAGCATGGCCGGCCGCAGCCCCAGCCGGGCCAGCCCCACCGCGACATTGGCCGGCGAGCCGCCCGTGCACGGGTGCCAGGCCGGCACGTCGCGCACGCGCTGGCCCGGCGCTGACGGGAGGAAGTCCACCAGCGTCTCGCCGAAGCACACCACGTCCAGTGGCGGCACCGTCCCCTCGCTCATCGCTGCTCCAGGTCCGGGCGCGCCGGTCAGTCCAGGCCCACCTGGGCCATGAAGTCCACGCTCTTGAGGCGGCGGCCGAGGTGGTGGGAGATGAAGACGTTGAGCAGGCCGCGGGCCCGGGCGCGCAGGTCCGCGGGCAGCGGCGTGCGCTGGCCCTCCTGCAGCGCGCGCAGGCCCGACAGCAGCGCC
>JBKGHK010000676.1:0-5480 GCA_046520375.1 Pyxidicoccus sp. 3LFB2 | reverse complement strand
CGTACCCGAAGCCGTGCTCGAGCAGGTCCGCCAGCTCTCGGCGCTGCCGCGCGTCCAGCGCCTCGTGCACCTGGGCCAGCCCGCCCTGCACCGTGCGGCGCAGGTGGTCCATGGCCACGTCGTGGCGCGCGAACAGCTCGCGCAGCGCGGCCCCGTCGAACTGCTCACCCCGCATGGCGCGGCCCAGCGCGGTGCGGCTCGGGCCCACCTCGTCGCGCACCTTCGCGAAGGCCTCCGTCACCTCCTCCACCGTCTTGACGATGACCTTCTCCTGGCCGGGCGACGTCTCCAGGCGCTCGAACAGCCAGCGCAGCCGGGCGCGACCCCAGCGACCGCCGCCACGGTGGTGATGCCCGTGACGACCGCCGCGCAGGGTGAAGATGAGGCCCGCGAGACATGCGGTACCGAAGAAGAATCCAAACATGGTGCTGCTCCCCGAAAGTGGCCGGGCCCGGGAAGGGCCGGCGCTGTTGACGGGGAGGAAGGTAGAAAACGGGTGTGAAGGGCGCGCCCGAGCCCCGTGAAGAAGTGTGAAGGGCGATTCCGGAGCTCGGGGCCCGGGGCCCGGAATGGAAGGAAGCGCACGGCAGGTTTCCCTAGCGAGCGATGCGCCACTCCTGGAGTGTCCTCCGTCCGACGCCTGCCTGCCCGGTGGGTCGGTGGTCGGTGGACAGGGACCTCCCGGGTGGATTGTCGTCTCGGTGTTGGGGCGATGTCCGCTCCGCACGGGCAGCCCGGCAGTCCGGACCGCCGCAAAGCAGAAAAGAGAAGGTCACATGGCAATCGGTACTGTGAAGTGGTTCAACGACGCCAAGGGGTTCGGCTTCATCGCGCAGGACAACGGTGAGGACGTTTTCTGCCACCACTCCGCCATCAACATGGATGGCTTCCGCACCCTCCAGGAGGGGCAGAAGGTGGAGTTCGAGGTCACCAAGGGCCCCAAGGGCCTGCAGGCCCAGAACGTCCGCGCGGCCGGGTAGCTGAAAAGCACCGCCGTCACCCCCAGGGGTTTTCGAGGCCCGGTCTCCCACGTGGAGGCTGGGCCTTCGTCTTTCCGGCCCCAGGGCGAGCGAGCGGGCGGACTCGGGGTGTCCACCCGTCGACTCCCGGCCTCCTTCCTTACCTTCACGGCAGGAGCGCGGCGCACCCGCCGCCATTCACCGCCTCAGGCGAAGGAGACGCAGGCATGGGCGACACCAGCGTGAAGAAGGTCGAGAGTCGGCACTCCCCCAAGGGAGACATGGGGCAGAAGTACCTGGCGTCCGGCGTCCGCCTGTCCATGCGGCTGTGGGAGGACGAGCCTCCCGGGGAGCCCGCGCCCGCCGCCGCCCGCGACTACGAGACGGTCGGCTTCGTGCTGAAGGGGCGCGCCGAGCTGCACCTCGAGGGACAGGTCATCCTGCTCAACCCCGGCGACTCGTGGCTCGTGCCGCGCGGCTCCACGCACACGTACAAGGTGCTGGAGACATTCTCCGCCGTGGAGGCCACCAGCCCGCCGGCCGCGGTGCATGGCCGCGACGAGGGCAAGGACGCGCAGGGCAAGCCCGCCAAGGCCTGAGCGGGGAGGGCAGGGCGGGCATGGGCCGAGCCGGTCGAGGTGCACCGGCCCGGCCGTGCCGTGTCCCTACTTCAGTGCGCCTGGTGGAATCTCGACCACGTAGGAGTCGACATCCAGGTCGCTGCTCGAGCCCCAGTTGGAGTTGAAGACCACCCGGGTGAAGTGGCGGTTGACGCTGGCGACCGGAGCCGTCCAGTAGCCAAGCTCCGCGGTGTTCGCCTTGGTGCGGTGGTGCGCCAGCGTGTAGATGGTCGGGTTGGCCTTCAGCTGCACGGCCATCACCTTGCGGTGCAGCCACTGCAGCGAGCCGCCGCCGTCGGAATAGGTGCTGATGACCACCCAACCGGGTCTGGCGAACGCCTTGCCCGAGACGTGCAACGCCGTCGCGGTGCCGCTCAGGTACGTCGGGAACAACACCGTGCGCACACCCGTACGCAGGTTCACCATGAACACGTCACCCGCATTGGAGCCATAGTCGATGGCCACGTAGACGTCGTCGCCGTTCGCATCCAGCGCGAGGTCCGAGTGCTGGGAGTTATGGAGGAGCTGGGTCTTCGTGGCGAAGTCGCGCGAGAACGCCGCGGTGCCCTGTGCACTTTCCCAGGACACCACACAGGAGTTCCCGCTGGGGGACATGCTCACATGGTCCGGCCGGTCGCCGTGGGTGTCGTACATGCCCAGGACGGTGTTGGTGACGAGGTCCCAGGTGAACACGCCCACGCTGGCCCAGTGGGTGCCGTCGACCATGAAGCACCAGTAGCGTCCGTCCGCCGAGGGGGAGCCCTCCGCCCGCGTCCATGCCGCCATCGCGGTGGGCCACCGGGCCTTCAGTCGTGCGCCAAAGTCGCCCACGACGCGGGAGGTGCCCGTCGACACGTTCAGCTCGTGGAGCGTCATGCCGATGCCTACCGTGGGCAGGTAGTACAGCAGGTCGGGCTCCGTCGGGTGCCAGTGCGGCTCCACGTCTCCGGCCAGACCCGACAGCTGCTTCAGGCGCGCGCGGGTGTTGGCGTCATACACGTGCCAGGTCCCGTCGTAGGCGGTCACCAGCTGTTTCGTGCTGTTCGCGTTGAAGGCCTGCCGGCGCGAATAGTCGTTTCGGGCAAAGCTGGAGGTGCCATCAGCGGTGTGGTCGGTGGAGCGCACGAGACAGGTCTTGTACGTGGGCTCCGAGACCGCGACACCCTTGGCGGGTTTCGCCAACGTGGGAATGGGGGACGCCTGGCGGGTGCTGGTCAGCGCGAAGTCGGGGGCGTAGAACGTGGCACACGCTGGGCTGAGCGGCGGCTCCACCGGGTTCGTCAGCGTGCTGCGCTGGCACGTCTTGAACTTGCCAGGCGCGGGGTCCGTACTGAAGAAGCAATACACGCGGCCCGCGGGCAGCTCCTTCGTGACCCAGCTGTCACCGACACCAAAGCGGACCGTCGAAGGCCTGTCCAGCGTGAAGCTCTGATACTGGTTCGCCACATGCTCCCAGCCCGCTTCGACGAGGGCCGGGACGGCCAGCTCGGAGTCGGGCCCGGCTTCCTCTCCCACCGGAGGAGGCGCGGTGCTGCTGTCGGCCGTTCCATCGCCACAGCCCAGCAACGTGAGACACACCAGTGCTGCTCTCCACACCACCACGTCGCGCTTCAAGCCCGAGTTCATGTCGAGCACTCCTTCCGGTTTCCGAGAGCAAGAGACTGTCGGAGGTTGTAGATGTACATGAGTTGCAGGAGCAATCTTCGGACCAGCAGCAAGGCGCGCTGCGTTCCATAGGGGAAACGTTGCTGTCCTGTCAGGACCGACAGTCCACGTGGTGTGGACTGTTCCCCCCCGGCTGTGGGGTGGTGCGCCTTGTGAGCCTTCCTGTCCTGGCGACGCCTCACGACAGGCCCCTGCCCATCTCCGGCAACGACACGGGCGGCCTGGCATGACCTCGCAGGTAATCGACACGGTGACGTGCCGTTGGCACCTTCAGTCGCGTCCGCTGGCGCTTTGCCGGCGCCGCGAACCCGGAGGCCTCATGACCGCTTATGCGCTGGCACACCTCAGGGCCACCCGGCTCCATCCCGAGGTGCTCGAGTACATGGAGAGAATCCAGGCGACGCTCGACCCCTACTCGGGCCGGTTCCGCATTCACGGCGGCGCGGTCGAGGTCAAGGAAGGCACGTGGCCGGGCGACCTCGTGTTGATTGAGTTCCCCAGCATGGCGCAGGCACGGGCCTGGTACGACTCGGCGGCGTACCGGGAAATCCTCCCGCTGCGTGCGCGCCACATCGAGGGCGAGGTCCTCCTGGTGGAGGGCGTTGGCCCGGACCACGACTCCGCTCGGATGGCGGCCCACCTGCGCGCCACGAGCACCGCGAAGCCGCCTGTCGGAATGCAGTGACCTCCAGGAGGCGGTCGCGGGACACCACGACCGCCTCTTCACCCGGGACGCTCAGCCCTGGGTGCTGGCCGGTGCCTGCGCGGGCGTCGAGGCTTCGGCGCAGACCTGAGCCGCCTCCGCGTTGGCGGCGCTCTCCTGCGCGGCCAGCTCGTCGTTCGACACCGAGGCGCCCTCGCCCTGGGCGCCACCGCATTCACACGGCCCGAAGCGGGCGTTGATGCAGTAACGGAAGGAGTACGAGCCGTCCGGACACCTGCACTCCATGACGTCTCCCTCCATGCAGAATGCCAGGGCATTGCCTGCGGGAAGAACCAGTGCCGACACCATCAACAGCCCCTGCATGAGCTTTCTGGCCATACGCGCACCTCGGAATGGGGAACCCGTCCATCGGGCTCCCGCTTCATCATCCGTGCAGGGGCGCTTCAAGAAACATGAGGGGAACCCCTGATTGCCATGCAGCGGACGCGGCGTCCGTCCCCGGTGCCGTTGGCGCTCTCCGGGCCTGTGCTCGGCCACTCCGTATGGGACACTGCGGATTTCCGCCGGTTCGAAAGCGAGGCCCCATGCGCAGTCGCCGCGACTTCCTCACCCGCAGCACCCTCGCCGCTGCCGGGCTCGCGCTCGGCGCCTGCAGGAGGAGCGAGACGACACCTGCCCCACGGCCCGCGCAGCCCAGGAATCCGGCGGCCTCCGACTCCCGGCCCGCCCGTGGCGCGCTCCTCACCCGCACCATTCCCTCCACGGGCGAGGCGATTCCAGTCATCGGCATGGGAACCTCTGGCAGCTTCGAGGTCGACGCCGGAACGCCGGAGTACGCCGCGCTCGAAGAGGTGCTGAAGGTGTTCTTCGACGGGGGAGGGCGGCTCATCGACACCTCGCCCAACTACGGCCCCGCCGAGAGCGTGCTGGGCGGGCTGCTCGCCCGGGGCGGCCATCGCGAGCGCTGCTTCCTGGCGACCAAGATTGCCGCCGACGACCTGCCCACCGCGAAGGCGGAGTGGGCCGAGTCCCTGCGCCGGCTCAGGACGGACCGCGTGGAGCTGCTTCAGGTGCACAACCTGCGCGCCTGGGAGATTCAGCTGCCCTATGCGCGTGAGCTGAAGGCTCAGGGACTGACGAAGTACATTGGCCTCACCCACTTTCGCGAGAGCAGCCACGCCGAGCTCGAGCGAATCGTACGGGCCGAGCGGCCGGACTTCTTGCAGATCAACTACTCGGTCGCCTCGCCGCAGGCGGCGCGCTCCCTCCTGCCGATGGCGCAGGAGCTGGGCGTGGCGGTGCTCGTCAACCGGGCGTTCGAGGACGGGAGGCTGTTCGCGCAGGTCGCAAACCGCCCGCTGCCAGGGTGGGCCGCGGAGGTCGGGGCCGGCTCCTGGGCGCAGCTGTTCCTCAAGTTCGCCATCAGCCACCCCGCGGTCACCGCGGTGATTCCGGCCACGGGAAAGCCGAACCGGCAGGCGGACAACCTCCAGGGGGGCACCGGCCCGCTGCTCAGCGAGGCACAGCAGGGCGAGCTGCGCTCGATGTTCCGCTGACGGCAGGCCCCAACTC
>JBKGHK010000675.1:0-5482 GCA_046520375.1 Pyxidicoccus sp. 3LFB2 | reverse complement strand
CTTTCGCCGCGCGTGCGGCTCCGGGGCCGGAGCCCCCGCGCCCCGCCGACAGCTCGCGGTACTTCTTGATCTCCGACTCCACCTGCCGCCGGCATGCGCGCAGCGAGCGCAGCACCGGCTCTCCGGGCCGCGCGTCCCACAGCGCCTTCTCCGCCGAGCGGTTGATGCCGCGCGCCACCACCTCGAAGGGAACTCCCTCCCGGGCCCAGGTCGTCAAAAGCTCCGTGTCCAGAGCGGACAGCATCAACCCCGCGCCACGCACCGCGAGGAAGTAGTCCTGCACCAGCTCTTCGAAACTGGCGCTCTCGGGGAGGAGACTCATGATCCGACACGTACTCCGGTGCAGGGCAGCCGAGCAGCCGGCCGACTGCTCCCCCATACCCGCTGGGTCCGACAAGGCAACTCCAGAGCCACCTTTTTCACAGCGCCTCTGGAAGTTTTCCGGCTTGCAATCCGGCAGGGAAGCGAGCGGCCAGTCAGGGTTGACCCGCTACGGGAAAACCGCGCATAGTTACGTGCCCCGAATGGAAATTCCCGAAGATTCCCGGATACTTGCCGAGCAGGCAAGCTACCGGGGACGCCGGTCCCCCTCCCTTAGGAAGACCATGCGCCGTTCGCTACTCGTCTGCCTCGTGCTCCTGGCCACGGCATCCGCCGCCCAGGAAAAGAAAGCCACGCGCGATGCTGATCTCGGCCGGAAGTCCGCCACCGCGGTGGACAAGTCCCTGGCTGGTGACATCACCCGTGAAAAGAAGAAGGAAGAAGTCGCCCCCGCGCTCCAGTACGACCAGTTCCGACTGGGCGTGGAGCTGCAGGTGGCCTCCAAGCGCCGCGAGCAGATCCAGTCGCTGAAGAAGATCATCTCCCTGTCGCCGGATCCGAAGGAGGTCCCCAGCCTCCTGTTCCGCCTGGGCGAGTTCTACTGGGAGGAATCGAAGTTCTACTTCTTCGAGGCCAACCGGAAGGACGACGAGCTGCTCAAGGCGATGAACCGCAACGACGCCATGGCCCAGCAGCGCGCCAAGGCGGAGAAGGCGGAGCTGACCGCGAAGCAGAAGGAGTACGGCAAGCTCGCCGTCGAGCAGTACACGAAGATCGTCCAGGAGTACCCGAAGTTCGAGCGCACCGACGAGGTGCTCTTCTTCCTCGGCCAGTACCTCATGGAGGAGGGCCAGGACCGCAAGGCGCTGGTGGCCTTCAAGCGCCTCGTGGAGAAGCACCCGACGTCCAAGTACATCCCCGACGCGTACCTGGCGTTCGGCGAGTACTACTTCAACAACTCGAAGGGTAAGCGCCCCGAGCTGGAGAAGGCGCTGGTGGCCTACAAGAAGGCCGCCGAGTTCCCCGAGAGCCAGGTGTACGCCTTCGCCCTCTACAAGCAGGGCTGGTGTCACTACAACATGGGCGACTACGAGGCCGCCAAGGACAAGTTCAAGACGGTGGTGCTCTACGGCGAGCTGGCCGGCGCCAGCGCGGTGGAGAAGGACGGCGGCAAGAGCGGCAAGAGCGGCCTGGTGCGCGAGGCGCGCACCGACTACGTGCGCGCGTACGCCCACCAGGGTGACGTGGCGCAGGCCCGCGCGGACTTCGGCAAGGTGGCCACCAACCCGGACGACCGCTTCAACATGATGAAGCAGCTGGCCAACCTCTATTACGGGGACGGCAAGGACCGCGAAGCGGCGATTACCTTCAACGCCCTCATCAAGGAGAAGCCGCTGTCGCCCGAGGCGCCCGGCTTCCAGGGCAAGATCGTCGACTGCATCCTGCGCATGGGCAACAAGGAGCGCACCGTGGCCCAGGTGCGCCGGCTCGTGAAGATCATGAAGGACGTCGAGTCCTCCGGCGTCATCAAGGACGACAAGGACAAGAAGCTCTTGGCGGAGGCGAAGGAGCTGTCCGAGCGCACCCTGTCCAACCTCGCCGTCACCTGGCACAACGAGGGCAAGAAGACGCGCAACGAGGAGACCTTCAAGTACGCGGACTCCGTGTACAGCGACTACCTCACGCTCTTCCCGGAGAACCCCAAGGCGTACGACTTGCGCTTCTTCTGGGCCGAGCTCCTCAACGACAACCTGCAGAAGTACGACAAGGCCGCCGCCAACTACACGCTCGTGGTCCTCCAGGACGCGAAGGTGCTGGAGGCCAAGGACGACAAGGGCAAGCCCAAGCCGGGCAAGCCGGGCAAGTGGCTGCAGAACGCCGCCTACAACGCGGTGCTCGCCTACGACGAAGTCGTGAAGACCGGCGAGGCGAGCGGCCAGGGCAAGAGCGAGGCGGTGGGGACGGACATCACCAAGAAGGCCGCCATCCCCCCGCTGAAGAAGGCGCTGCTCGACGCGTGCGAGCGCTACCTCAAGTACGTGCCCAAGGGCGACAAGCGGGTGGAGATCGCCTTCAAGGCGGCCAACCTCTACTACCGCCACAACCACTTCGACGAGGCGGTGCTGCGCTTCAGCGAAATCGCGCTGGGCTACCCGGACTACAAGTTCGAGACGGGCGAGCGCGCGTCGGAGATTGCCGCCAACCTCATCCTCGACTCGTACAACCTGCTGCAGGACTTCGCGAAGGTGAACGAGTGGGCGCGGCGCTTCTACGCCAACGACAAGCTGGCGGTGGGCAAGTTCCGCGACGACCTGGCCAAGCTCATCGAGCAGTCGTCCTTCAAGCTCGTCAGCCAGCTGGAGGAGAAGAAGGAGTTCGAGAAGGCCGCCGAGGCGTACCTGGCCTTCGTGAAGGACTTCCCGCAGACGGAGATCGCCGACCTGGCGCTCTACAATGCGTCCGTCGACTACTACAAGGCGAAGCAGCTGGATAAGGCCATCGAGGTCCGCAAGAGCCTGTTCTCCAAGTACCCGCGGTCCAAGTACGTGCCGGACTCCATCTACGCCAACGCGGAGGCGCTGGAGGCCATCGGCGACTTCGAGGACGCGGCGAGCACCTACGAGGCCTACGTGCGCGGCTACGAGCGCAGCGTGGCGGAGAAGGGCGCCGGCAAGTCCCGCAACAAGAAGGGCGACGACAAGCCCGCCGTCCCGCAGAAGTGGGAGGAGTCCAAGGCGCAGGTGGCGCTCTTCAACGCCTCCACGTACCGCGCGGGGCTGGGCCAGACGAAGGCCGCGCTGAAGAACCGCGAGCGCTACCTGGAGCTGTGGCCCAAGGCGAAGGACGCGGACGACATCCGCATGTCCATCATCGACCTGACGGGCAAGAGCGGCGGCGGCATGCGCGCCATCAAGATGCTGGAAGAGTACGAGCGCGACAACATGCGCTCGGCCAGCAAGTTCCTGGCGGCCGAGGGGCGCATCATCGACCTCTACAAGAAGATGGGGAAGTCGCGGGACGTGTCGCGCATGTACAAGCGCGTCTACGACCACTTCGACCAGCTGCCCCGCCGCGTGCAGACCACGCTGGAGAAGCCGGCGCTGGCCACCTCCGCCCAGGCGCAGTTCCTGGCGGTGGAGCTGGACTGGCAGGAGTACAAGCGGCTGAAGCTGTACTGGGGCGCTCCGCCGTCGCCGGACCGCTTCCGGGCCAGCATCCAGGACAAGAGCCGCGCGCTGCAGGTGGTGGAGAAGAAGTACGTGCAGACGGTGGCCCTGGGCGCGCCCGAGTCGGCCATCTGTGCCCTGCACCGCATTGGCCTGGCGTATGACCACTTCGCCGACAGCGTCACCAACGCGCCCATGCCGCGCGGGCTGGACGAAGAGGCGCAGCAGGCCCTGCGCGACGAGTTCGCCAACCAGGCCCAGCCGCTCAAGGACAAGGCCACCGAGGCGTTCGCCGCCACGGTGACCAAGAGCCGCGAGCTGGACGTGTACAACGCCTGCGCGGCGGACAGCCTGAAGCTGCTGCGCACCACGTACGCGCCGGACCGCTTCCCGGACATGCCGGAGGAGACGGTGGCCCTCAAGGGGCGCAACCAGCTCATCGGCGGAGACCTGCTGGCCTCCATCCAGGACGTGCCCCCGCCGGCGCCCAAGGCCGCGGCCGAGTCGCAGAAGACGAAGGCGGCGGCGCTGAACGAGGACCTCACGGACCTCACCCAGCAGCTGCGCTCGCAGACCGAGACGCAGGTGGACTCCAAGCCCGCTGCCTCCAAGGACGGCACCACGCCCGCGAAGGCGGCTGGGGCTGACGAGGAGCCGGAGGACTTCCTCTAATGAACCGGACGACGACCCGTACCATGCGCCTGTTCCCCCTGTTGGTCGCCACGTCGCTCGTGGCCGTCGGCTGCTCGGCCTCGAAGGCCACCGGCCCCACCCCCACGACGAAGGCGCCCACGGCGCAGACGTCCGGCAAGGAGCCGGCGGCCGCGCCCATCTCCAACACCGCCAAGGCCCGCTTCGAGGACGCCGTGAAGGCGTTCGACGCGCAGAAGAAGGCCAAGGCCTTCGACTACCCGTCGCTGGAGCGCAAGTTCAAGCTGGCGCTCGAGTCCGACGCCAACCTGGCCGAGGCCGACTACAACCTGGGCGTCATCGCCGAGCGCCAGGGCAAGGCCAACGAGGCGCGCGCGCACTACAAGGCCGCGCTCGCCAAGAAGCCCTCGCTGCGCCAGGCGGCCGAAAACATGGCCGTCATGGAGCAGAACGCCGGCAACGTGGCCGGCGCGGTGGCCCTCTACCAGGAGGTGCTGCAGCGCTACCCGGACGATGCCCAGTCCCGCGCCCGGCTGGCGGAGATCTACCGGCAGCAGGGTGACCACGACAAGGCGATGGAGCTGTCGCGGGCCGCGCTGATGCGCGACCCCAGCTCCACCACCGCGCTGAAGGTGATGATCCGCAGCTACCTGGACCGCAAGCAGCTGGCCATGGCGAAGCTGGTGGCGCTGCGGGGCGTGAAGCTGGACGCGGCCGACCCCGAGTTGCACCACGCGGTGGGCCTCATCCTCCTCAAGGAGAACAACAAGGACGAGGCGCGGCTGTCCTTCAAGAAGGCGCTCGAGGTGCGCGACGACTACGTGCCCTCGCACGTGGAGCTGGCGCAGCTGTCGCTGGAGGCCGAGGACTTCCCCGAGGCCGAGGAGCACCTGCGCCGCATCCTCCAGGCGGACGGGAAGAACGCCACCGCGCACCTCAACCTGGGCATCGCCTACAAGGGCCAGGGCCAGTTCGACAAGGCCATGCAGGAGTACGACGAGGCCGAGAAGCTGGACCCGGAGCTCGCCGCCGTGAATCTCAACCGCGCCGTCCTCCTCCACAAGGTGAAGGACGCCCCCGAGCGCGCCGTGGAGCTGTACAAGAAGTACATCGCCATGGCCGGCGGCGACGTGGCCCTGTCCGGCGACGCCCCCGTCTTCGCGCTGCTGCGCGAGGCCGAGGCCATCGTCAACGCCAAGCGCGAGGCGAAGCACGCCGAGGAGCAGGCGAAGCAGATGGAGGAGCTGCAGAAGAAGCAGCAGGCGCAGATGAAGGCCGCGGAGAAGAACGCCCCGCCGGCCCCTCAGCCGCAGGCGCCGTCACGCCGCCTCCGCCACCGGCAC
>JBKGHK010000674.1:0-5492 GCA_046520375.1 Pyxidicoccus sp. 3LFB2 | reverse complement strand
TCGTGCCGATGTTCACGTGGGGCTTGTTACGCTCGAACTTCTCCTTGGCCATGACCTCTCCTCGCGGGGATGCCGGTCAGCAGTAGACCCGGCGCGCGTCTCAATCTCGGAAAACAACTGCGAAGGTGCTGCGTCCTGCTCCAAACGTGCCGCAACGTCAACTGAAATCGCCCGGCGAGCACTCCGCCAGGCGTAACGCGGTCACCGGTTGAGCGCCGTCTTCGGCGCGGGCGCGTAGTGACTGAACTGCATGGTGTACGTCGCCCTTCCCTGGCTTCTGCTGCGCAGGTCGGTCGAGTAGCCAAACATCGCGGCCAGGGGCACCTGTGCCTGGATGGCCTGCACCCTGCCCGGCCGGGGGACCATTCCCAGCACCTTCCCCCGCCGGCCGTTCAGGTCTCCGATGACGTCGCCCATGAAGTCCTCGGGGGTGACGATTTCGCAGCTCATGATGGGCTCGAGGAGCACGGGAGTGGCGTTGCGCACGGCGTCCCGGAAGGCCATCGAGCCGGCGATCTTGAACGCCATCTCGCTGGAGTCCACGTCGTGCATGGAGCCGTCGTAGGCCTCCACCTTGACGTCCACCATGGGGTAGCCGGCCACCGGGCCGTTCTGCAGGGACTCCGCGACGCCGTCCTTCACCGCGTCCACGAACTCCTTCGTCACCACGCCGCCAGTCACCTTGTTCTCGAAGACGAAGCCCTTGCCGGGCTCGTTGGGCATGACGCGCAGCCAGATGTGGCCGTACTGGCCGCGGCCGCCCGTCTGGCGGATGTACTTGCCTTCCGCCTGGGTGGAGGTGGTGACCGTCTCGCGGTACGCCACCTGCGGCTTGCCGATGTTGGCGTCGACCTTGAACTCACGCAGGAGCCGGTCGACGATGATTTCGAGGTGCAGCTCGCCCATGCCGGCGATGATGGTCTGCCCCGTCTCCTCGTTCGTCTTCACGCGGAACGAGGGGTCCTCCATCGCGAGCCGCTGCAGCGACTGGATGATCTTGTCCTGGTCCGCCGTGGACTTCGGCTCAATCGCGATGTCGATGACCGGCTCGGGGAACTCCATCCGCTCCAGGATGATGGGCTGCTTGTCGTCGCAGAGCGTGTCGCCGGTGGCCGCCAGCTTCAGGCCCACCACCGCGCAGATGTCGCCGGCGAGGCACTCGGTGAGCTCGTCCTTCTTGTCCGCGCGCATCTGCACCAGGCGGCTGACGCGCTCGCGCTTGCCCTTCACCGAGTTCCACACCGCCGTGCCCGCCTCCAGGCGGCCGGAGTAGACGCGGAGGAAGGTCAGCGTCTGCGACTGGAACGCGGGGTCGTTCATGATCTTGAACGCCAGCGCGCTGAACGGCGCGTCGTCCTTCGTCTCGCGGATGGCGTCCTCGCCCTTGGGCGTCTTGCCATGCACGGGCGGGATGTCGAGCGGGCTGGGCAGGTAGTCCACCACCGCGTCCAGCAGCGGCTGCACGCCCTTGTGGCGGAACGCCGAGCCGCAGAACACGGGGAACAGCTTCAGGCCCACGCAGCCCTTGCGGATGGCGCCGCGAATCTCCTCCTCCGTGAGCTCCTTGCCCTCCAGGAACTTCTCCGTGAGCGCGTCGTCCTGCTCGGCCGCGGCCTCCAGCAGTTCGCCCCGGGCGGCCTCGGCGGCCTCCTGGAACTCCTCGGGGATGTCCACCTCGTCGTAGCGGCTGCCCTGCTCCGAGTCGTGGAACACCAGCGCCTTCATCTTCACCAGGTCGATGACGCCGCGGTGCTTGTCCTCGGCGCCCAGCGGCAGCTGCATGCGCACGGCCCTGGCGCCCAGCTTCTCCTTGAGGGTGCCCACGGACATCTCGAAGTCCGCGCCCACTCGGTCCATCTTGTTGATGAAGCAGATGCGGGGGACCTTGTACTTGTCCGCCTGGCGCCACACCGTCTCGGACTGGGGCTCCACGCCATTCACGCCGTCGAACACGGCGACGGCGCCGTCGAGCACGCGCAGGGAGCGCTCCACCTCGATGGTGAAGTCCACGTGCCCCGGGGTGTCGATGATGTTGACGCGGTAGCGGTTGTCGCGCCGGGTCCAGAAGGCGGTGATGGCAGCGGACGTAATCGTGATTCCGCGCTCGCGCTCCTGCACCATCCAGTCGGTGGTGGTGTTGCCCTCGTGCACCTCGCCCATCCGGTGGATGGCGCCGGTGTAGAAGAGGATGCGCTCCGTGGTCGTCGTCTTGCCGGCATCGATATGCGCCATGATGCCGATGTTGCGGTAGCGCTCGAGGGGGTACTCACGGGCCATGACTCAATACCTCTTCAGGAAGAGGGGCGGGCCTTCGAGGCCACGGCTCCCACCGACTGGACGATTTCAGAGAACCTGCGCCAGCTAACAAAAAAACCGCCCGGATGCAGCATCTGCATCCGGGCGGCGACCGCGAAGCCCCGAGGGCCTACCAGCGGTAGTGAGCGAAGGCCTTGTTGGCCTCGGCCATCTTGTGCGTGTCTTCACGCTTCTTCACCGCGTTACCGCGGTTGTTGGCGGCGTCCATGATCTCACCGGCCAGCTTCTCCTGCATGGTCTTCTCACCACGCGCCTTGGAGTAGGTGATGATCCAGCGCATGCCGAGGGCCACGCGGCGGTCCTGACGGACCTCGACGGGGACCTGGTAGGTGGCGCCACCGACGCGGCGGCTCTTCACCTCAAGCACGGGCTTGACGTTGTCGAGGGCCTTCTTGAACGTCTTGAGGGGGTCTTCCTTCGCGCGCTCCTCGATGAGGGCGAAGGCGCCGTAGCACACGCCCTCCGCGATGGACTTCTTCCCCTTCCGCATCAGGTCGTTGACGAACTTGGTGACCAGGCGGTCCTGGAACTTCGGATCCGGCAGAATCTTGCGCTTGGCGACTACGCGACGACGAGGCATCTCTTCTCTCTTCCCTTACGCCCCACTCCCACTTGGAGAGCACAATCAACGGGGCTTCATGAGCTGCTTGGAGGAACCGCACAGGACGCTCCCCAGGGTGTGGGGCGAGACGTCCGAAACACTGCGAGACGAAGGTGGTCGGCGTGACGAGCGATCAGCTCGGACGCTTGGCTCCGTACTTGGAGCGGCTCTGCTTGCGACCCGCGACACCCACGGAGTCCAGCGTGCCACGGATGATGTGGTAGCGGACGCCCGGGAGGTCCTTCACACGGCCACCGCGGATCATGACCACCGAGTGCTCCTGGAGGTTATGGCCCACGCCGGGGATGTAGGACGTGACCTCGATCCCGTTGGTCAGACGAACACGGGCCACCTTGCGGAGGGCCGAGTTCGGCTTCTTCGGGGTCGTGGTGTAGACGCGCGTGCAGACGCCACGCTTCTGGGGGGACTCCTTCAGGGCAGGGCTCTTGCCCTTGATCACGAGCTTCTCGCGGCCCTTGCGAACCAGCTGGCTGATGGTCGGCAACTGATACCTCTTCTTCGGGGTTGGCCACCGCCGGATACACTGGGCGGCGCATATCTACCTACAGGACTACGGAAAGGGCCGCGAGTATAGGGAGGGACCCCTCCGTGTCAAGCACGGCCTGACCCTTGCCTATGAACCGGCTGAGGGCCCCGGGTCCATTCCCCGGCGCCAGGAGCGCCAGAGCACGGTTGGTCTACGAAGGGGCGCTGCTCTACTCCGCGGGTGGCTAGAAGTCGAGGAGCATGACGATGGCGTCCTCGCCCTCGTCCACGTAGTAGTTCGGCCGGATGCCCACCGGCCGGAAGCCCAGCGAGCGGTAGAGCTGGAGGGCGGCCTCGTTGCCCCGGCGCACCTCCAGGGTGGCCAGCGTACAGCGGCGGGCCTTGCCCCGGGCGAGCACCTCGTCCATCACCGCCCGGGCCACGCCCCGGCGCCGGTGCTGCGGCGCGGTGGCGACGTTGAGCACGTGCACCTCGTCGTGGACGATCCAGAAGATGGCCAGCCCCAGCAGCTCCGCGGGGCCCTCCTCCCGCTCCTCCTCCACCAGGAGGATGGTGGACCACTCGTGCTGGAGCTCGCGCTGGAGCAGCTCCGGCGACCAGGGGTTCTTGAAGGCCTGCTTCTCCAGGGCCATCACCGCGGGCATGTCCTCCACCATCATCTGCCGGATGATGAAGTCGTGCTTTCCGCGCGGCGCGGAATCCTCGCGCATCCGCCTCATCGCCGCGCCTCCCGCGCGAAAGGGGCCACCCGGCGTACCTGCGCCGAGGCCCGTACCTGGGCCAACTCCTCCGCCGCCAGCGCGCCGTAGCGCTCGCGCACCAGCTTCTCGCGGATGGCGGCCCGCTCCGCCTCGTAACCCGCGGGGTACTCCGCCAGGTGCTGCTCGAAGTAGCGCCGGACCTCGGTCTCGCCCACCTGGGCCCGCAGCCGGATGCGACTGTCCAGGATGCGCTCCGCCCGCAGCCCCCGGGCCAGCACCTTCTCCAGCCCCGCCAGGTCCACGTCATGCCGGGCCAGGAACCGTCGCAGGGCCGCCTCGCCGCCAACACGGGCCTGGAACGAGGCCAGGCGCGCCTGCACCTCGGAGGGCTCGGCGGGGAAGGCCTGAAGGCGGTCCGCGTTCAGCACCTGGACGCGCTGGTTGATGATGAGCTCGAGGGCTCCCCGGAGCGTGTCCTCGTCGAGCGGGGCCTCCAGGGCCTGCATGCCCCCTCGCTGGACGAGCGCGACCCGGGCCTCGAAGCGCAGCTCGCTCAGGGTCAGCACCTGTCCCTCGATGACGGCCACGACGCGGTCGGCCACCCTGCCCGCCTCCTCCTGGGAGGATGGGGCCCGAGAGTCCGCCTGCGCGTCCGACGGGGGCGCGGCCCGGGCTCCCGCGACGGGCACGAACAGAAGCCAGGCCGCCAGCCACAAGGGACCCGCTCCACTCTGGCGCGGCGCTTCCATGGCCTCCCTCACCTTCCGGCGATTCTATACATCTCCCACCAACCGGGCACTCCGTGCTGGCGCGCTCCCACTGGCTGGTTACGTTCAGTCAGGTACACCACGGCGGGAACAAATGGCGGAAGACTATTACCAGATTCTCGGAGTGGACCGGGGCGCGTCGCCGGAGGACGTCAAGAAGGCGTACCGCAAGCTCGCGCGCAAGTACCACCCGGACGTCAACCCGGGGAACAAGGCCGCCGAGGAGAGGTTCAAGCAGGTCAGCTCCGCCTTCGAGGTCCTCTCGGACGCGAAGAAGCGCAGGCTCTACGACGAGTTCGGCCCCGACGCGGAGAAGATTGGCTTCGACGAGAAGAAGGCCGAGGCCTACCGCGCCTACAAGTCCGCGGCCTCCAGCGGCGGCGGGGGCGGAATGCCCTTCGGGGCCGAGGGCTTCGACCTGGGCGACCTCTTCGGTGACCTCTTCGGTGGCCGGGCTGGCGGCGCGGGCCCGGGCGGCTTCGACGCCGCAGACATGTTCGGCCGACGCCGGGGCTCGGGCCCGGAGCGCGGCGAGGACTCACCGCCCGCGTCCAGCTCACCCTGAACGAGGCCCGTCGCCGGCGCCGGAGCGCACGCTCT
>JBKGHK010000673.1:0-5500 GCA_046520375.1 Pyxidicoccus sp. 3LFB2 | reverse complement strand
GTCGCGGGGGAAGTCGCGGCGGAGCGTCTCCAGCAGGGGCAGGGCTTCGCGCTCGCGCCCGCGTTGATGAGCGCATGGGCCACGCCAGCCGCAGCGACGGGCCCGGAGTGCGCCGGGCCTCCGCGCGCAGCAACTCCAGCTCCGCGTCGCCGAGGACTTCTCCCGCCTCCACCTTGCGGCGGACGCGCTCCAGTTCGTGGGGGGAGCTCACCCGCTCGAATGTAGTGCCCCTCGGCGTGGGGGGCGATGGCGCTCAGTCATTGCTGGCGCTGGAATCGCAGCCATCGCCGTCGGAGGCAGCACCGCAGTCCGAGGCGCCGCCGTCACCCGACATTCCGTCGACCCGGTCCGCCACCCAGTCCCTGAAGCCATCGAACCGGTCCCCCCACCAGCCCTTGGACTCGACGATGCCGGACGGACCGCCGAGCTCGACGTCCGAGAGGTCTTCGACCGTCTCACCCTGACCGTCCCGGACCTTCCGGTAGAAGTAGGCCCACGCCTTGATGACCCCCATCAGCACCAACGGGACTGCCAGCAACACGGCTGCCTGGAGCATCCACGTCATGGCCACCTCCCACGACGGGCATTCTACTCACCTTCCGTGACAGCCATGTGACACGGCGAGAAGAGGCCATTGCTGGACATGGCCCCCGGTCCGCCCGCACAGCAGCGCGGCAACCCTTGCCCTGCCGGGCCCTCCATCGGCGGCCCGGCAGATGCCACCGCGTCCCGCAGGCACCAAGCGTCCTGCACGAGCAAAGGGCGGGTTCGAAGTGCGCGGCCTTCGCGAGTCCGGCTCACCCCGCGCGCAGGGCCTTGCGCAGCTTGCGCACCGCTTCCGGTATCCGCGCGGCATCCGTCCCGCCGTACCCCAGGACGAGTCCCTGGCGTGACGCCTCCTCCAGGTAGCAGGCGGACAGCGGCATCGCCCAGATGCCCTCCTTCGCGGCGCGCTCCGAGATGGCCCTGTCCCTGAGTCGCTTTGGCAGGGCCGCCACCAGGTGCATTCCCGCCTGGGCGCCCAGCACCTGCACCGTGTCTCCCAGCTCCTTCGTGAGCGACTCCACGAGCGCCGTGCGCCGCTCCCGGTAGAGCTGCCGCATCTTCCGCAGGTGGCGCGCGAAGTGGCCCTCCGTGAGGAAGTCCGTCAGCGCGGCCTGGAAGAGCGTGGGAGGGAAGATGTCCATCGCGTCGCGCACCCGGACGAAGCGCGGCACCAGGTCCGGCGGGAGCACCATGTAGCCGATGCGCAGCGCCGGGAAGAGCACCTTGCTGAACGTGCCGATGTAGATGACGCGCGCATCCCTATCCAACCCCTGCAACGCCGAGACGGGCAGGCTCTCGTAGCGGTACTCGCTGTCGTAGTCGTCCTCGAGAATCCACGCCCCGCTCCGCTGCGCCCAATCCAGGAGCTGCAGCCGGCGCGACGCGCTCAGCGTCCCCCCGAGCGGATACTGGTGCGACGGCGTGACGTACACGGCCCGCGCAGTCGGACAGCGCTCGATGCCCGCGGCGACATCCAGTCCCTCCTCGTCGACGGGGACGGGCACCATCCGCGCTCCGGCCAGCGTGAGCACATCCTTCGCCCCGGGGTAGCCCGGCTCCTCCATCCAGACCGGACTGCGCGCGTCCAGCAGCACGCGGGCCGACAGCTCCAGCGCCTGCTGTGAGCCGCTCACCACCATGAGGTGGTCCGCCTCGCACCGGACCCCGCGCGACGTGCGCAGGTACGCGGCGAGCGCCTCGCGAAAGGGCTGGTAGCCCATGGGGTCGCCGTAGGTCAGCAGGCTCCGCGTGGGATTGCGCGAGTGCCGGGCCAGCAGCGACGACCACACCTGGAAGGGGAACTGGTCCACCGCGGGCTGACTCACACGAAAGGCGCCCCAGCCTCCATGCCACGGCTCCGGCGTGATTCCCTCTCCGAGCACCGCGCTCCCCTGCGAGAGGACGCGGCGCCCCGGCGTGCCGCGCGGGGTGGCGCGGGGATGGGGCACGGGTGCCTCGTCGGGCAGGGTGCGGGCCACGAAGGTCCCCGCGCCCACGCGGCTCTCGAAGTAGCCCTCGGCCAGGAGCTGCTCGAACGCGCCGAGGATGGGGATGCGGGAGATGCCCAGCTCCGTGGCCAGGCTTCGCGTCGAGGGCAGTCGCTCCCCCGCGCGCAGCCTGCGGTCGACGATGGCCTCGCGATAGCCCTCGTAGACCTGCCGGTACAGCGGCAGGGACGAGCGACGGTCCACCGAGAGGATGGGGAGGATGCCCGACGGGGCCTTCTTCATGCTCCCAGGATAGTGGTCATGAAGGAACCAGCCAAAGCGGTCATTGGGGATGACCACTCTCGCGAGGAGATTGCGCCCTCAGTGCGGCAGCCCCGAGGGGTCCGCCTCCGGCGCCTCGGAGCTCGTGCCTCCAGCGGGGCCGCCCTCGCCCCCGCCGTGCTCGGACTGGCCGAGGAACTCGTCCAGCGCCCCCACGTCGATGGGCTTGCGGAACACCGCGTCCACCAGCGCGAGGTTGGCGCGATTCTGTCCGCGCACGTCCATGCCGGTGACGATGGCCAGCAGCGCCTGGGGCGTCTTCTCGCGCAGCACGCGCGCCAGCTCCCAGCCGCTCATCTCCGGCATGACGGCATCCAGCAGCGCGGCGTCGAAGCGGCGCCGGTCCCACATCCCCAGCGCCACCTCGGGGCTGTGGGCCACCTGCACCTCGTAGCCCTCCTCGCCCAGCACCTCGGCCATCATCCGCGCGTTGTCCAGGTCGTCATCCACCACCAGCACGCGGCGCGTCTGCTGGAAGCGCCGGGGCGCCTCCGGACGAATCACCTCCGCGCGCGACGCCTCGGTACGGGGCGCCTCGGCGGACGGGGCATGCACGCGCGGCAGCCGCACCACGAAGGCCGCCCCCGCCCCCGTCGTGCTGTTCTCCGCCGTCAGCTCGCCGCCCCAGCGCTGCACCTGCGCACGCGCCACCGCCAGGTACAACGAGAGCTGCGGCGCCCCCGTGTCCCGCCGCAGCGGGTCGAACAGCTGCGTCAGCTCCTCCACCGCGTACGGCGGGCCCTCGTCCTCGATGCGCAGCGACAGCCACGGCTCGCCATTCGCACGGGTCGTGACGTGCAGCCGGCCGCCACTCTCCATGCGGTCCCGGGCCGACAGCAGCAGGTTGACGATGAGCTCGCGGAAGAAGCCCGCGTCCGCCCGCACCTGCCCCGGGCTTCCCAGGTCCAGGTCCACGTGCACCGGGTGCTCGCGCTGCTCCAGCTCGCCGCGCGCCAGCTCCAGCGCCTCGCGCACCGTCTGGTCCACGGGGACGTCCGTGGGCTGCTCCTGGGTGCGCTGCACGTTGAACTCCTGCAGCCGCGACACCAGCTCGCCAATCTGCCCCACCGTCTTGTCGAGCGCCTCCAGGTGCTCGGCCTTGAACTCGCGCTGCAACAGGGTGATGCGCAGCCGCAGCACGTTGAGGAAGTTGTTGAGCGCATGCGCCGCGCCGCTGGCCAGCTGCCCCAGCGCCTGCTGGCGGGTGCGTTGCAACAGTCGCCCCTGCAGCCGGCGCAGCTCGCCGTGCGCGCTCTGCAGGGCCTTCGTCTTGTTCACCGCCTCGGTGCGGTCGGTGAAGGTCTGGATGGCGCCCGCCAGCTCGCCCTCCTCCTCCCACACGGGCGTGGCGCTCAGCTCCAGCGTGGCCTCGCCGCCGATGGGGCGCTCCACCACCATCATCACCCCACGCACCGCCCCCTTCTCCTTGAGCGCGCGCAAAAAGGGCATGTCCGTCACCTTGAACGGCTCTCCCGTCAGGTGCCGGGCGTTCAGCTGCGACAGCACGGGGCTGAGCGTGTTGGTCGCCCGCGCGCCCACCACCGCGCGCATCGGCACCCCCATCAGCCGGCTCACCGGCGGCGTGGCGAACGACACGGTGCCGTCCACCTCCGCGAGCAGGATGCCCACGTCCACCTGGTTGAGCACCGACTCCATCACCGCCGCTTCGCGGAAGCGGACCTCCTCCGTCTTCAGCACCCGCGCGTAGGAGGCCTGCGCGGACGCGTCCGCCTCCCACACCAGCTCGGAGATGAGCGCCGCCACCTCGGGCTCTATCATTTCCCCATTCCGGCGCCCGTAGACGTAGAGCAGCACCGCCTCCAGGGACTTGAACTCGCGCGTCAGGTCCTCGGGGTCGAAGTTCTGGCTGTAGCGGAAGGCGCCGTGCGAGCGCACCACCTCCGGCCACAGCCGCACCGCGTCGTCGCCCCTGTCCCTCAGCAGCCGAATCAGCTCGTCCAGCAACTGACGCAGCGGAGCGCGCAGGTCCCGGCCCGGGATGTCGACCTCATACGTCTCGGTGCGCAGGCGCTTCGCCCACAAGCGGGCCACGCGCTCGCGCTCTTCCTGCAGGAGCTCGGAGAGAGCCTGGATGGGATTGACGGCGGACACTTTCAAGCATGGAAGGTGTGCACGGCCGCCCGCCGTGGCCACCCGGCGCCAGCCTGGCTGCTCGCTGCTCCGTACCCGCGCACTGCGTGGTGCACTGCCTGGTGCACTCCGTAGTGCACTGCCTGGTGCACTCTGTAGTGCACTGCGTGCACTAAATAATGCGCACATTGCATCCGATAGTGGGCCAACCCACCTTGCATGAACGGATGGCAGGCAACGAGCGCAACAAGAACGACTTGATGGAGCCGCCCTGGCTGTCCCAGCAGGCCATGGCGCAGCTCTTCCGTGGCGAGCTCAGCCGCTCGGACACGTGGCGGACGCGCCTGGACACCACCACCAACTGGGCGCTGACCACCACCGCGGCGGTCATCTCCTTCGGCTTCGCCACGCCCCAGAGCTCCCACGTCACCTTCCTGGTGGGCATCTGGATGGTGGTGTCCTTCCTCCTCCTGGAGGCGCGCCGCTACCGCTACTACGACTTGTGGAACCGCCGCGTCCGTCTGCTGGAGGACGGTTGGTGGGCGCCCATGCTCCGGCGAGAGCCCCTGGACCCGGACGCCATGCGGGAGCTGGCGGTGGAGATGTCCCGGCCGCAGCTACAGCTGTCGCTCTTCTCGGCCATCTCCACGCGGCTCAACCGCACCTATGGGCCCGTCCTCATGGTCCTGATGGCGACGTGGTTCGTGAAGGTCTACAGCCACCCGGAGCCACCCCAGGACTTCGCGGAGTTCATCGAGCGGGCCCATGTGGCCTGGGTGCCCGGCGAGGTGGTGACGGCCCTGCTGGTCTTCCTGACCATCAGCGCCACCTACCTGTTCGTCTCCTCCTTCTTCGTCCGCGCCCCCATGGGCGAGCTGCGCACGCGCCCCCGGGGCCGCCGCGCCGCCCTCTGGGAGTCGTTCTACCGGCCCTACGCCATCCACAAGCGCCGCAAGCCCACCCGGCGCCCCCCGCCCGCCCGTCCGACGTCGACCTCCGAGCACTGAGGAGCCAGGGCCTCCCGGCTGGCGGGAGGCCGGGCAGCCGCCGCCCCAGGGCCGATTCCGGCTCATGGCCGCCATGCCCCCCGCTGA
>JBKGHK010000672.1:0-5500 GCA_046520375.1 Pyxidicoccus sp. 3LFB2 | reverse complement strand
TGGGTCCTCCCCTCCGACACGCCCGGGGCCTGTCCGGCTGAGCGTCGGCCGTTCCTCCTAGGGTGAGCCGCGGGGCCGGCGATGAGGGAGGTGGGTGCAGCGCCAGTGGCTCCACGGCGGTGCTCGGCTCGCTGTTGGGGCTGCTCCTCGCGCTGGCCCGCCGCCGGCGCTGATGGCCGGGGCGGGCTCCCCACGCGCCTGTTCTCCGTAACGCGTGATGCGGGCTCAAAGCGCCGCATCACCCCGCTGGCCGGTCCGCAGGCGAAGTGCGTCCTCGACGGGGGAGACGAACACCTTGCCATCCCCGGGGTTGCCGGTGTGGGCATGCCGGTGGATGGTGGCGAGCACGGTGTCGACGAGCGCATCCGGGACGACGAGGAGCAGCATCACCTTGGGCAGGTAGTTGAGCGACCCGTGGGCGCGGGCCTCCATGCCATTGCGTCCGCGCTGGTGACCGAAGCCCCGTACGTCCAGCGCGGTGATGCCTCCCACGCCGGGGATGGCTTCGAGCGCGTCGGTGACGTCACTCACCTTGAAGGGCTGGATGATGGCCTTGATTTCCTTCACGCTACACCTCCTTCGGGGGCGGGGGAGTGTCCCGTGGGCGCGGGAGAGGGCTCGGGTGGGACGGGGACGACCTTGGGGCTGCCCCGGTCGAACCAGGTGTAGACGGTGGGCAGTACCAGCAGGGTGAGCAGCGTGGAGCTGAAGAGCCCGCCGATGACGACGGTGGCCAGCGGCTTCTGCACCTCGGCACCCGCCCCACTGGAGAACGCCATCGGGAGGAAGCCCAGCGAAGCCACCAGCGCGGTGGTGAGCACCGGCCGCAGGCGCACGTGGGCGGCATCATGGGCCGCCTGTGCCGGCGAGAGGCCGTCCTCCCGCAGCTTGCGGATGTAGGCGACCAGCACCAGTCCGTTGAGCACCGCCACGCCGAAGAGCGCGATGAAGCCCACCGCCGCGGAGATGGACAGCGGCATCCCCCGCGCCAGCAGCGCCAGCAGCCCACCTGTGATGGCGAAGGGGATGTTGAGGTAGATGAGGAGGGCCGGCCGCACGGCGTTGAACGTGGTGTAGAGCAGCACGAAGATGAGGAGGAGCGTCAGGGGCACCACGAAGGCGAGCCGGCGCGAAGCGGACTGGAGGTTCTCGAACTGTCCGCCCCAGTCCACCCAGTAGCCCGGTGGCAGCTCCACCTCGCGCGCGATGACCTCCTGGGCCTCGGTGACGAAGCCCTGGAGGTCCCGCCCGCGCACGTTGGACTCAATGGTGAGGCGCCGCTGGATGTTCTCCCGGCTCACCTGGGCGGGGCCATCCTCCACCACGACGCGTGCGAGCTGTGAGAGCGGGATGAGCTGCCCGGAAGGGCTGGCCACCCGGATGCCCTCGAGCTGCTCCACGCTCTGCCGGGCACTGGGCGCGAAGCGGACCTGGAGGGTGAAGCGCCGCTGCCCCTCCAGCACCGTGCCCACCTCCCTGCCGCCCAGCGCTTCGATGGTATCCAGGACCTGCCGGACATTGATGCCGTAACGGGCGATGGCCTGCCGGTCTATCTGGATGCGCGCGACAGGAAGGCCCGCCACCTGCTCGGCCTTGACGTCCGCGGCCCCCGGCACCTTGGACAGCGCGGCGGCGAGCTTGTCCCCCGTCTGTTTCAGCACGTCCAGGTCCTCGCCGTAGAGCTTGAGCGCCACGTCCGAGCGCACTCCGGCGATGAGCTCGCTGACTCGAAGCTCGATGGGCTGCGAGTAGCTGAAGAGGGTGCCCGGTACTTCCTTCGTCAGGGCTTCGTCGAAGCGGGCGATGAGCCCCTCACGGTCCTCCGCCGTCGTCCACTCGTCATGAGGTTTGAGCATGACGAAGATGTCGCTGATCTCCACGCCCATGGGGTCCGTGGCAATCTCCGCGCGTCCCGTGCGGGAGATGACGGTGGTGACCTCGGGGAAGCGTTTGAGTACCCGCTCGACGAGGCCCGTCTGGCGCACGGACTCCTCCAGCGACACGGAGGGCACGCGCCAGGCCTGCAACGCGATGGCCCCCTCATCCAACCGGGGAATGAACTCCGCGCCCAGGAAGGGAATGGTGGCCAGACTGACCGCGAGCAGCGCCGCGGCGCTGCCCACCACCAGCCCGCGCCGCTTGAGACACCACGACAGCGCGGGCTCGTACACGCGGCGCGCTCCGCGGACGATGATGCTCTCCTGCTCCTTCGCCTTGCGTGGGAGGAGGACGGAGGCGAGGGCCGGGATGAAGGTAAGCGACAGGACGAAGGCGCCGGCCAGGGCGCAGATGACCGTGATGGCCATGGGCTTGAACATCTTCCCCTCGATGCCGCTCAGGGCGAGGATGGGCAGATAGACCACGCCGATGATGACCTCGCCGAAGGCGGCTGCCTGCCGCACCTCCACCGAGCTGCGGTAGACGACCTCGTCGCGTTCCTCGCGCGTGAGGGCACGGCCCAGTTCGTGGCTCCGTTCCGAGATGTGCCGCACGGCGTTCTCCACGATGATGAGCGCGCCGTCCACGATGAGGCCGAAGTCGATGGCCCCCAGCGACATCAAATTGCCGGAGACGCCCAGCGCCCGCATCCCGATGAAGGCGCACAACATGGACAGCGGAATGGCCGCGGCGGCCAGGAGGCCCGCGCGCAGGTTCCTCAGCATGAGGAAGAGCACGACGATGACGAGCAGTCCGCCCTCGACGAGGTTCTTCGCCACCGTCTGGATGGTCTTCCGGACCAGGTCGGTGCGGTCGTAGAAGGTGTCAATGGTGACGCCCGGAGGCAGGGTGGGGCGGATCTTCTCCACCTCCTCCTTCACGGCGTTGACCACCTCGCGCGAGTTCTGGCCGATGAGCATCATCACGATGCCGGTGACGGCTTCGCCTCGGCCATCCCGCGTCACGGCGCCCTGGCGGACCATGGGGGCGAAGGCCACCTCGGCCACGTTGCGGACGTAGACGGGGACACCCTGGGGCGACGTGGAGAGGACGACGTTGCGGATGTCCTCCAGTGTCTCCACCAGGCCCTCGCCACGGATGAGCACCTGCTCCGGCCCCCGCGCGATGTACGCGCCGCCGGCATTGGCGTTGTTCTCCTCCAGCGCGTGGAAGACCTGCTCGAGCGACAGGCCGTAGGCCGTGAGCCTCGCGGGGTCCACCTGCACTTCGTACGTCTTGAGCTCTCCGCCGAAGGCGTTGACCTCGACGACGCCCGGCACGGCACGCAACCGAGGAGAGACCTGCCACTCCAGGATGCTGCGCAGCTCCATGGCGCTCTGGCCTTCGCCACGCACCTCGAACTGGTAGATTTCCCCCAGGCCCGAGGAGATGGGTCCCATCTCCGGGGATCCGTAGCCTTCGGGGATGCTTTCCCTGGCCGCGACCAGCCGCTCCTGGATGAGCTGGCGCGCGAAGTAGATGTTCACCTCTTCCTTGAAGACGACGGTGACGACGGACAGCCCGAACTTGGAGACGGAGCGGATCTCCTCGGTGTCCGGAAGGCCGCTCATCGCCGTCTCGACGGGTACGGTAATGAACCTCTCCACTTCCACGGGGCCGAGGCCCGGTGAGCTGGTGAGGATTTGCACCTGCACGTTGGTGACGTCCGGCACCGCGTCGATGGGCAGCGAGCGCAGCGCGTTCAGGCCGAAGCCGACGAGCACCGCCGTCAGGATGAAGATGAGGAGGCGGTTCTTGATGGAAAAATGGATGAGTCTGTCGAACATGGTGCCCGCCTAGTGGGAGTGGCCTTCGCCCATGCTCTCCTTGGAGAGCTCGGACTTGAGGATGAAGGCTCCTTGCGTGACGAAGGAGGTACCTGGCTGGAGGCCGGAGAGGATCTCCACCTCCCTGGCGGAGCTTGCGCCCGTCCGCACCTCGACGGGCCGGAACCGATTCTCTCCCTCCGCGACGAAGACCACCTGCTCCTCGCCGACCTTCTGTACCGCCTCCCGGGGGACGACGATGCGCGCGGGCCCGGCGGAGCCTGCGTCCCCATCCTCCGCGGACGTCGTGGCGATCTCCGCCTGCGCGAACATGCCTGGCTTGAGCAGGCCCTCGGTGTTGGGCACCACCACTCGTACAGAGACGGTGCGGGTCTTCTCGTCGACGATGTCGCCGATGTAGTCCACGCGCCCGGTGACGCGCTGGCCGGGAACCGCCTGGACGGTGATGTCCACGGGCTGGCCGGAGCGGACCTGTGCGAGCTGCGACTCGGTGATGTCGAGCAGCACCCAGAGCTCGGCGAGGTCCGCCACCGTGAAGAGGGGGGTGGCCCCATCCACCGACTGGCCCACGGTGCCCGAAATCTCCACCACCGTGCCCGCTCGCGGGCTGGTGGCGGGGAAGCGCGAGCTGTAGTGCTCGTTGCCGCGCAGCGTGGCGATCTCCGCGTCGGACAGGCCGAGTGCGTGCAGCCGTCCGTCCGCCGCGTTGCGCTCCCCCTGCGCCGTGACGAAGGCGCTCTCCGCCTCGCGCGTCTCCCGCTCGCTGGTGATGCCCTTGGCGAGCAGCTCCTTCTCCCGGCGGAAGTTCTCCTCCGCGACGCGTGCCTTGGTGGCGGCGGAGAGATAGTCCGCCCGGGCCTGTCCAAGCTCCGGGCTCTCCAGATAGCCCAGCACCTGGCCCTTCTTCACCTTCTCGCCGAGCGCGACGTCGATGGTCGCGAGCCTTCCAGGGACCCGGGAGGCCACTCTGGAAACGCCTCGCTGGGTGAAGGTGATGCGCGCCGGCACGGAGAGGCCCTTCACGAGCGGCTTCGCCTGTGCCTGGGCCAGTTGGAGCTGCGCCGAGCGCAGCGCCTCGGGTGTCAGGGTGATGACCTCCTCATGCCCCTCCTCCCCTTCCCCGTGGGCTTCGCCGCCCTGCTTCTCGTGGTCGTGGTCCTCCCCTTCTTCGTGGGGCTTGCCCTCCGGCTCCTTGCCGGACGGGGCCGTCTTCGCTTCACCCGACGGGGCGGTTTCCTTCTTGTCGGAGCAGCCGGCCAGAAAGAGGGCTGCCGCCAGGACGATGGACAGGTGCGTGTGCAGGCTCATTGGATGTTTCCCACCACTTTCTTGAGTTGGGCCTCGGCGGCATTGAGTTCCTCGAGCGCCTCGATGTAGCCGCGGCTCGCGTCGAGGGCCTCGCGCCGGATGATGAGCAGCTCCAGGAAGTCCACCTTCCCGGCTCGGTAGGCCTCGTTGATCAGCTTCAGGTTCTCTTGCACGGCCACCAGGACGTCTCCGCCGAACACCTCCGCGGCGTCCCGGGCGGTGCGGTAGCGCGCGAGCGCGAGCTCCACCTCGGAGCGCACGAAGCGTTCGCTGGCGGCGAGCGCCCGCTCCGCCTGGAGCGCCTGTGCGGTGCTGACGCCTCGCGCCGCCTGGTTGCGGTTGAAGAGGGGCAGGTCGATGCCGAGGCGTGCCCTGGACGATTTGAGCGTCCTCTTCGCGGCTGTAGCTCACCCCCAGGCGCGGGCGGGGCAGGGCCTCCCGGCTGGCGAGCCGGACCTCGGCCTGGG
>JBKGHK010000671.1:0-5504 GCA_046520375.1 Pyxidicoccus sp. 3LFB2 | reverse complement strand
TTGTGTTCGGCCTGCCAGTGCTCCTGGGCGGCGGAGTAGGCGCCGGGCCACAGCCGCGCGCTCCCCGCGTGGACGCGCAGGGTGGACGTGGTGAGCGACTCCAGCAGCGAGCGGTCATGTGACACGACGACGCCAATGCCCCGGAAGCGCTTCAGCGCGGAGACGAGCCATGTGCGGGCCTCCGAGTCCAGGTGGTTGGTGGGCTCGTCCAGCAGCAGCACGTGGGGCTCCGCGGCCAGCGCCGCGCCCACCTGCCACCGCTTGCGCTCCCCCGGAGACAGCGTGGGCCAGCGCTCCAGCGCGGTGACGTCCAGCCCCAGCTGCCCGTGCAGCCGCCGCGCGAGGGCGTCCCAGGACTCGGCGAAGGCGGTGATGTCCGGCGTCAGCGTCTCCACCTCCTGGTGACAGAGGCGGATGGAGGGCGAGGGCGGCTCCAACTGGAGGTGCCCCTCGGTGGGCGTCAGCTCGCCCGCGAGCAGGCGGAGGAGGGTGGACTTGCCAGCGCCATTGGCACCGACGAGCCCCGTCCAGCCGGCGGGCAGGTGGAAGTCGACTTCGGAGAGGACGGGGACGGCGTCAATAAAGGCAAACGACACGCGATGCGCGCGAACGGAAGGCATATGAAGCGAGCTCCTGAATCCAGGGCGCGAGCCTGCCGGAAGGCGGCTCAGCGCGGGAAAGTCCAAGGGACCTGGGTTTCAGCGGCTCAGCTTCAAGGGTGAATCGACCTCGCGTAGGGAGGGGGTGCCAGGCCCTCCGGTGGAACGAACAGCGCCATTTATGGCCAGGGACAGGCGGGAATGCAACCCCGGCCTGCCCGCTGGCCCGGTTGGACGGGGCGCGCGGGGACTTCCTGACGAGGGGAATTTCCTTCGTGGCAGGTCGCCTGCTGTCCCCGCCGCGCTCCTGTCGCGCGCTACGGCCCGACTGACGCCTGGCTCCTCCTGGCAGACCGTTGATACGGGCAGAGGCCCGTTGCGGGTGCATTCCCTCCCTGCGAACGGCCGGCGCCGCGGGGCGAGCGCCCGGTACGGCATCACGTTTGAAGTCTCGGACCTCAGTCCACGTGCGGACGCGGGACGCGCCCGAGGCGCCGGGCTCTCGCACAGCGCGAGGCGACGGGCGCGGGGGAGGAGTCACATGGAGACACGGCAGAATCTCGACACCCAGCCCGACGCGGGGAAGTTCGTCGCCGGGCAGGTGGCGGAGAACACGAAGGAAAGCTGCATGGCCTGGGCGCCCGGGAGCGAGCGGGCCGCGGGCAAGGACCGTGCGGCATTGGCCAAGGCCTTGCGGTGGCGGCCGGGCGACAAGATCACCATCGCGTTCCTCGACGGGGACCTGGGCGTGCAGGAGCGCGTGCGGCAGATGGCGCTGCGGTGGACCCGGCCGGGGCTCGCCCGGTTGACGTTCAGCTTCATCAAGGACCCTGCGAGCGCGCTGATTCGCATCTCGTTCAAGTACGACGGCTCCTGGTCCAACCTCGGCACCAGCTGCAAGCGCGTGGCCCGGAGCGAGCCGACGATGAACTACGGCTGGCTCACCCCTGAGTCGACGGACGAGGAACTGCAGCGCGTGGTGCTCCACGAGTTCGGCCACGCGCTGGGGCTCATCCACGAGCACCAGAACCCCACCGGGGGCATTCCCTGGGACAAGGAGGCCGTCTATCGCGAGCTGTCCGGGCCTCCGAACAACTGGACCCGCGAGGACATCGACCACAACCTCTTCGAGCCGTACTCGCGGCGGGAGACCAACTACACGAAGACGGACATGGCGAGCATCATGATGTACCCGGTCAAGAAGTCGTGGACGCTCAACGGCTTCTCCGTGGGACTCAACATGGACCTGTCACCCACCGACGAGCGGTTCATCCGTCAGCAGTACCCGTGAAGGCCGCGGGGACGTGTGTCACGGGCCAGCGCCCGTGGCGCGCGGAGAGGGGGATGAGATGGCAACGAACGAAGAGCTGGCGGCCACGGACTGGGCGGTGGTGGTGGGGCTGAGTCGCTACCCGGGGCTGGGCAACCTGGACGGGCCGGAGAACGACGCGAAGGCCTTCCAGGAGTGGCTCACGCTGCGCGCGGGCGTGCCCACGGAGCGCGTGCGCTGCGTCCTGTCCTCGGACCCGGAGTTCCTGTCCGCCTCCCCGGGCGGCGACGCCGCGCCGGCCTCCCTGGTCCTCAAGGCCCGGCCGACCTCCGAGCGAATCGAGCAGGCCTTCGACGAGCTCTGCGACCTGGCGAGGAGCAACGACGAGCGCGGGGAGGGCTTTCGCGTCGGCCGCCGGCTCTACATCTTCCTCGCCGGGCATGGCTTCACACCCACGGGCGAGGAAGTCGCGCTGCTGATGGCCAACGCCACGCCCAATCGCACCTACCACGTGGCGGGCCGGCCCTACGCCAACTACTTCGTCAAGGCGGGCATCTTCGACGAGGTCGTCCTCTTCATGGACTGCTGCCGCGAGCGCTACCTCGTCCAGGTGCCGCTGCGGGTGCCGCCGTACGTGGACCTGACGGACCCCACGGCGGTGGAGCGCTCGAAGATTCTCTTCGGCTTCGCCACCCGGTGGTCGCGCCTGTCGCGCGAGAAGACCATGCCGGACGGCAAGGTGCGGGGCGTCTTCAGCACCGCGCTGATGGCGGGGCTCAACGGCGCGGCGGTGGATGCGCAGGGGGACATCACCGCCCGCTCCCTGGCGGACTACCTCTACAACCACATGAAGAGCCTGCTGTCGCCCGAGGAGCTCAAGGACGACGACATCCCCAAGGAGCCCGAGCTCCTCTACGACACCAACCCGAACGCGCGCTTCCTCCTCTTGCAGGGGCACCCGGAGGCGGCCATGCCGCGCTTCCCCGTCACCGTCCACCTGCGCCCGGAGGACGCGGTGCGGGACGTGGAGATTCTGGACAGCCGCCTCCACGTGGCCGCGCGGGCCCACGCCCCGGGCGCGGTGTGGTCGGTGAAGCTGGAGCCCGGGATGTACGTCGGCCAGGTGCGGGACGGCGGACGGCAGCAGCCCTTCGAGGTCAGCGGCGTGAAGGGGCTCGAGGTCCGGATGCCTGACGCCGAAGTCTCCCCGGAGGTGCCGCTGCGAGTCCGCACGGAGGACGCGGAGTCGGAGGTGTTCCTCATCGACGGCGGCTTCCGGCTCGTGGACCGGAGCCTCGGCACGCTGGAGGGGCGCTACCCGCCGGGCCTCTACAAGGTGAAGGTGCAGACGGGTGCGCGCATCCGTGAGCGCTTCGTGCGGCTGGAGCCCGGCGGCGAGCAGCTCGTGGGCAAGCAGGAGGGCGCCGCGCTCATCCGCGGAGTGGACGGCGCGGAGCTGCGCTTCCCGAGACTGGCCTTCGCCACCGCCGTCCCCCTCACCGAGACGAGCTGGTCGCGAGACGAGCACACCGAGGCGGCCGTCCTGCACAGCCGCCAGGTGCACGCGCGCCTGGGGCGGGGGAGCTGGATTTTCGTGCTCATGCGCACCTGGACCACGGAGGAGGCGCGCGGTGCGAGGCAGGAGCCGCCAGCGCCCTTCAAGCTGTCGCTGCGCTCGCTGGACGGACAGGAGCTGGTGGACCTCGTCGCGGGCGGCGCGGTGGATGACGACCTGGAGGACCCGTGGGCCGCGTGCAACGTGGAGTTGGATCCGGGGACGTACCTGCTGCGGGTGGGCACGGAGGCGGGCGTCGAGCTGGACTACGTGGTGGTGGCCTCGTCGGACTGGCAGACGCAGGTGTTCCTCTGCCGGCGTGAGGGGCGAGGGAAGGAGGGCTCATGGGCCGGCTCCATGCACACGTCCGTGCACATGCGGCGCCCGGCGCAGGGATTCGACCCCGAGAGCCCGGGCCTGCGCCTCACCGAGTTGACGCGCATCGGGCTGCGCAACCGCCGCGCCATCATCACCCCGGAGCTCCTCAAGGAGCTCAAGGGCATGGAGCAGCGCAACCCCATGCTGGGCCTCTATGGGGCGCATCTCTTGATGATGGCGGACGCGCCGGACCGGGAGCTGGTGCGAAAGATGGTGGGCCACCTGGGCCGGCTCCTGGGGATGCACCCGGACGTCGAGGCCCTGGCGATGGCCCTGGGCGAGTCGCCCATCCGGCCGGGCTTCTTCAGTGTCCCGCCGATGCTGTTGAAGAGCTGGGCGCTGGTGGTGCGAGAGACGGTGGCTCGCCCGGAGCTCGTGCCCCGGGACTCATTGGCCTCGGCGGTCGCGGCGCGGCTGTGGGGCGAGGGGCCGTGGGTGGTCTGGAAGGCGCTCCCCCTGGGGGCGGGCCTCTCCCTGACGCGCCCGAAGGTGACGCGGCGCGCGCTGGACATCGAGGCGCTCGCCAGGCGGCTCCAGGCCGTGCCCGAGCAGCACATCAAGGCCCTGCGGGACGCGAGCGCACTGGAGCGGGCCCTCCTGGCGCACCTGTACGGAGTGCCGCCCACGGAGGACGCGGTGCCTGGTGCCCAGCGCCAGGCGTGGCGCTCCCCGCGAGAGCTGCCTCGCCCCACGGTGGAGAAGATGGTGCGGGTGCTCGGAGTGCCCGCGGCCTCGCTGGAGGTGGCGATGCTCCACCTGCTGGCGAAGCTCGAAGGCGCCGCTCGCGCCACCGGGGCAGAGGCCGTCGCCGCGTCTCCCGCTTGAATCGGCTCCGGCGCGGCCTCATGGGCGCCGCTCGCACCACCGGTGCCTGAGTCCTCCTCCGGAGACCACCCGCCAGGCACTGTTCGAAGATGTCGGGGGTTTTGTGACGAACAAGTCCCGACATTTCCGAACAGTTTCTCACCGGGCTGACGCCCGACCCACGAGGGATGAAACGAGGTAGCCTCCCCGTGGCGTAGGCGCAGAGGTCGGCCACACAGTGGTGCGTGTAAGCCCGTCGAACAGTTGGACCCGGAGCTCGGTGAGCACCCCGAATTGTCGCCATGCCGCACCCACCGGTGCGGAGCAAGCACGTCTTCTAGACTTCCACGACACGAGCTCCCTGCCGACGCCGCTGTCTTCAGGAGGCGAGCATGGAGGTACTTCATCCCAAGTGCGCGGGGTTGGACGTGCACAAGGACACCGTGGTGGCATGCGCACGCGAGGCCAGGAGTCGGGCCGTTCAGCGCCACCTGCAGACGTTCGAGACCACCACCCAGGGGCTGCTGGCCCTGCGCCAGTGGCTGCAGTCTCATGGCTGCACGCACGTGGTCATGGAAGCCACGGGCGTCTACTGGAAACCCGTCTGGCACATGCTGGAAGAGGGCTTCGAGTTGGTGCTGGCCAATGCCGCTCAGGTGCGCAACGTGCCCGGCCGCAAGTCCGACATCAACGATGCCACTTGGCTGGCGGACTTGCTGGCTCACGGCCTCATCCGCGCCAGCTTCGTGCCGCCAGCGCCCATTCAGCACCTGCGTGACTTGACGCGCACCCGCAAGCAACTGGTGCGCGAGGTCGCTCAGCATACCCAGCGCATCCAGAAGACGCTGGAGGATGCCAACCTGAAGCTGGCCAGCGTCGTCACCGACATCCTCGGCAT
>JBKGHK010000670.1:0-5520 GCA_046520375.1 Pyxidicoccus sp. 3LFB2 | reverse complement strand
CTGGTGCGCGCGCCGTCCATGCCGCCCATCGCCGCGCCGCCGCTGCCTCCCACGCGGCTGATCTTCTTCGTGGGCCAGGGCGGCGTGGGCAAGAGCTCGTGCGCGGCCGCGGCCGCGGTGACGCTGACGGAGAAGGAGGGGCCGGTGCTCCTCATCTCCACGGACCCCGCGCACTCGCTGTCGGACGTGCTGCAGAGCCGGCTGACGGACACCGAGACGCAGGTGAAGGGCACCAAGGGCCTCTACGCCCGCGAGCTGGACATGGCGGGCTGGTTCAACGCCCTGCGCAAGCGCGTGAAGGAGAAGGCGGAGAAGGCCTTCGAGGGCGCGCCCAAGGCGGGCAATGACGTGCCGGCGGACCTGGTCTACCTGCGCAACCTGCTGGAGTGCGCGCCCCCGGGCATCGACGAGCTGGCGGCCATGTCCTGCCTCACGGACGCGCTGGTGCAGGAGCGCTTCAAGCGCATCGTCGTGGACTCGTCGCCGTTCGTGACGTCGGTGCGGGTGGTGGAGCTGGCGGAGACGGCCAAGACGTGGCTGGGCGCGCTGCACACCGTGCTGAGCAAGCACCGCGCGAAGGGCCTGGGCGACCTGGCGGACGACATCGCCGGCATGCTCAAGCACGTGAAGCGCTTCGAGGACGCGCTGGCCTCGCCCACCGAGGCGCGCTTCGTCGTCGTCACCCGTGGCGAGGAGCTGGCCGCGGCCCGCACCGAGCGGCTGGTGGAGTACCTCAAGGAGAAGAAGCTCCCGGTGGAGCGCGTGCTCGTCAACCGCGTGGGCCCCAAGTCCACCTGCGACAAGTGCGAGAACCGCCGCAAGCTGGAGCTCAACGCGGCCAAGGCCATCGAGAAGAAGATTGGTCTGCCCGTCACCATGGCGCCGGCGCTCGGCCGTCACCCGGCGGGCCTGCGCGAGCTCAAGGCGTTCCGCACCGCGTGGTACGCGCTGTCGCCGCCGGCCGCGAAGATCAAGGCGGCCTGAGCCGCTTCACGTCGCGCGCGCGGGTGCACCCCGGCCGTTCCCTTCCAGGCGAAGGGGACGGCTTTTTCATGTCCGCGTGAGTGAAAAGAGGGGGCCCGCCGCCACGACTCCACCTGCCCCGAAACCACCCCGGAAGACTGCCGCCCCGCCCCCGCCGCGCACGATGACCACTTGCGTCGTAACCGCCAAGGGCCGGCTGGCTGCTCGTCGTGTAAGCGTGCGGGCCCTGTCACCCCGAGTGCCGGGCCTTCGTCACTGGCCCCGGGGATGTCTCAGGCTTCGCACTCGGAGGGTGCGTCGGTGAACGTGCCCAGCTCGGGGAAGGTGAGGGCGCCGGTGGCATTCAGCGTCCCCACCAGCGGGGCCCGGCCCTTCAGCCGCAAGTCGACCTGGCGGCCGCGCACGCTGTAGGTGCCCGTCACCTCCCGGGGCCGGGGTACGCCGTCGTCGCCCACCACCTTCAGCCAGAGCACGGCCCGGCCATTGCGCTGGAAGCGCAGGCCCTGGGTGGTGCCGTAGACGCCCACGCCCGGGCCGAACCAGGACACGGCGGGCAGCAACAGGCGCACATCGGTTTCGCGCTCCGGGGTGAGGCCCAGCAGGCGCTGCCAGCCCAGCGTGTCGCGGATGGCGTCGAAGTCCCGGTCCACCTTGGCCCGGGCCAGCCGGCGCGCGTCCAGCTTCACCGCCTGGGTGAGGTGCTCGACGATGACGTCCCGGTGGGCGCTGTACTCGCAAATCTTGCCCCGCTTGCGCAGCAGGCCCAGGGTGGCGGCGACGTTATAGCGGGCGAGCGCATAGTCCGGGGCCTGCCGGGCGGCCTCCTGGAACTTCTCCAGGGCCTCCGGGTAGCGGCCGGACTGGTACAGCCGGAAGCCCTCCGTGTTGAGCGTCTTCGCGGCAGGGGCGGGCACGGCGGCCGTCAGGGCCAGGACGAGCAGCAGCGGGGCGGAGAGCATGAACCTCCGACGGAGGGAAGGGGCCGTCGATTCTACTTCTACGCGGTGCGTAACCTCTTGCGCGTTGAAAGCGGCCATACCCTGGTGCTAGTCCCGCGCCATGGCAACCAGTACCAGCTATGCGCTCGAGTTCGAGCGTCCCCTCATTGAGCTGGAGAAGAAGATCGAGGAGCTCAAGGTCCTGTCCACCGGCGGCTCGGTGGACTTCTCTTCCGAGATTTCCAAGCTCGAGAAGAAGGCCAAGAAGCTCCAGACGGAGATCTTCAGCGATTTGACGCGGTGGCAGGTGGTGCAGATGTCCCGCCACCCCAACCGCCCGTACTTCCTGGACTACGTCCACTACCTCTTCACCGACTTCGTGGAGCTGTGCGGAGACCGGTGCTTCGGCGAGGACCCGTCGATTGTGGGCGGCTTCGCGCGCTTCGACGGCAAGCCCGTCATGGTGATGGGCCACCAGAAGGGCCGCAACACCAAGGAGAACATGGCGCGCAACTTCGGCATGCCGCGCCCGGAGGGCTACCGCAAGGCCCGCCGCCTCATGGAGCTGGCCGAGCGCTTCGAGAAGCCCATCCTCACCTTCGTGGACACGCCGGGCGCCTACCCGGGCATCGGCGCGGAGGAGCGCGGCCAGGCGGAGGCCATCGCCGTCAACCTGGAGGTGATGAGCGGCCTGAAGGTGCCCATCATCTCCACGGTGGTGGGCGAGGGCGGCTCGGGCGGCGCGCTGGCCATTGGCGTGGGCAACCGGGTGCTGATGCTGCAGAACAGCGTCTACTCGGTCATCTCCCCGGAGGGCTGCGCCTCCATCCTCTTCCGCGACGCCACCAAGGCGGACAAGGCGGCGGACGCGATGAAGCTCACGGCCAAGGACCTGCTGGAGATGAAGATCATCGACGAGGTGGTGCCCGAGCCCGCGGGCGGCGCGCACAGGGACCCGGCGAAGGCGGCCGAGGCCCTGGGGAAGACCCTGCGCAAGCTGCTGGGCCAGCTCGCCGAGCTGTCACCCGATGAACTGGTGAAGGACCGCTACGAGAAGTTCCGCGCCCTGGGCGTGTTCTCCGGACGCTGAAGACACTACTCCTGGGCCCTCATGCGACCGCTCGTTCCACCCTACGTCGAGACCCTCAAGCCCTACGTCCCGGGCAAACCGATTGAAGAGACCGAGCGCGAGTTCGGGCTCAAGGGGGTCATCAAGCTCGCCTCGAACGAGAACCCGCTGGGCCCCTCGCCCCGCGCCGTGGAGGCCATGCGGACGGCCGCCACCGCGACGCACCTGTACCCCGACGCGACGTCCTTCCACCTGGTGCGCCGGCTGGCCACGCACCTGGGCGTGAAGCCGGAAGAGGTGGTGCTGGGCAGCGGCTCCAACGAGCTCATCGAGCTGCTCATCCGCACCTTCACCACGACGGAGGACGAAATCCTCCTGTGCAAGGGCTCGTTCTCGGCCTACCGCATCTCCGCGCAGGCCCATGGGCGGCCCTTCGTGGAGGTGCCCATGCGCGAGGGCTACCAGTACGATTTGGACGCCATGGCCCGGGCCATTACGCCGCGCACGCGGATGGTGTTCCTGGCCAACCCGGACAACCCCACGGGCACGGCCTTCAGCCGCCAGGCGCTGGAGGTCTTCCTGGCCGCGGTGCCCCCCGAGGTGCTGGTGGTGCACGACGAGGCCTACTTCGAGTTCGTGGAGTGGCCCGAGTACACCAGCGCGGTGGCGCTGTTCCGTCAGCACCCCAACCTGGTGGCGCTGCGCACCTTCAGCAAGATTCACGGGCTGGCCGGTGTGCGCCTGGGCTTTGGCGTCATGGACGCGAAGCTCGCGGGCTACCTGCACCGCACGCGCATGCCCTTCAACCTGACGGTGGTGGCGCAGGCGGCGGGGCTGGCCGCGCTGGAGGACACCGAGCACGTCCAGCGCACGCGCGACGTCAACCGCCAGGGGCTGCGCTACTACGCCGAGGAGCTGCCGAAGCTGGGCGCGACGCTGACGAACAGCCACGCGAACTTCGTCTTCGCCGACTTCCAGCGGCCGGGGGTGGAGCTGTACGAGCAGCTCTTGCGCAAGGGCGTCATCGTCCGGCCCTTCGCGGGGCAGGGCTTCCCCAACAGCCTGCGCATCTCCGTGGGGACGCCGGCGGAGAACGAGCGCTGCGTGCGGGCCCTGAAGGAGATTCTCTCGTGAGCACGCGTCCGTTCATCGTCGCCATCGACGGCCCGGCCGGCGCGGGCAAGTCCTCCGTGTCCAAGCTGCTGGCGCGGCGGATGGGCTTCGCGCTGGTGGACACGGGCGCCATCTACCGCTGCGTGGCGCTGATGGCCTCGCGCGAGGGCATTGCCTTCGACGACGACGCGCGCCTGGGCGAGCTGCTGGGCCGCGTGCGCATCCACTTCCAGGTGGTGGGCGAGGAGAACCGCGTCTTCCTGGGCGGGCAGGACGTGTCCGGGGACATCCGCACGCCGGAAATCTCCATGGCCGCGTCGCAGGTGTCCGGCCGGCCGGTGGTGCGCGCGGGCCTGCTGCAGCTGCAGCGGCGGCTGGCGCTGGAGGCAGGGAAGGGCGCCATCCTCGAGGGGCGCGACATCGGCACGGTGGTGTTCCCCGACGCGGACGCCAAGTTCTTCCTGGAGGCCAACCCCGAGGTGCGCGCCCGGCGCCGCTTCGAGGAGCTGTTCCAGAAGGGCGTGGAGAGCAGCCTGGAGGACGTGCTCGCGGACCAGATGAAGCGGGACCGGGACGACTCGGCGCGCGCGGTGGCCCCGCTCAAGGCGGCGGAGGACGCGCTGCGCGTGGACTCCAGCAGCAGCCCCCTGTCCGAGGTGGTCCACTCGCTGGAGGCCGAAATCCTCCGGCGCATGGACGCGCGAAAGTAGAGCTACGAGGGTGTCAGAAGCTGACGCCCTCCGCCGGAGCTACGAGGGTGTCAGAAGCTGACACCCTCGACCGCGGGCTCCGGCACCTTCAGCGACAGCCGCAGGCCCTTGCCGCCCGCGTCGTAGAAGGCGTGGTACAGGAACAGGTCCGCCACCACCTGCTTCACGTAGCCGCGCGTCTCCTTGAAGGGAATCGTCTCCACGAAGAGGTCCAGCGGGAGCGTGCCGCGCTCGCGGGCCCACTTCACCGTGGGGCCCGGGCCGGCGTTGTAGGCCGCGGCCGCCAGCACCGGGTGGCCGAAGCGCTCCATCAGCCGTGACAGGTACCAGGCGCCGTAGCGGATGTTGCGCTCGGGGGAGAAGAGGTCCGCGGGCGCGGGGGCCGGCTCCGACAGGCGCTCGGCGATGGCCGTCGCGGTGGGCGGGATGATCTGCATCAGCCCGCGCGCGTCCGCCGCGCTCATGACCTCCGGGCGGAAGGCACTCTCGCGCCGCATGATGGCCCACACCAGGAAGGGGTCCACCTTCGCCTGCGTCGCGGCCTGCTCCACCGCGTTGGGGAAGCGCGCGGGTAGAAGGCCGCCAGCGCGTCCGGCTCGCGCGAGCCGAAGGCCCGGCCCCACAGGTGCCGCGCCGCCACCGCGTGCGCATGGCCATACTCGCCCAGCTTCAGCAGCGCGTGCGCGAAGGGCAGCGCCTGCTCCGC
>JBKGHK010000066.1:0-24379 GCA_046520375.1 Pyxidicoccus sp. 3LFB2 | reverse complement strand
CCCTGACCTTCCTGCTGACGCCCGGCGCGGCCTCGGCCACGGTGCCCGAGGGCACGCGCGTCTCGGGCGACGAGGGGCTCGTCTTCGAGACGGAGCAGGCGCTGACCATGACCCGCGCGAAGCTCACCTCGCTCCTCGTCCGCGGCCCCCGGCTGGAGGACCGGGCCGAGAGCTTCAGCGACCGCTCTCCGGGCGCCGGGGACGCTTCCGGGCCCTTCCTCGCCTTCGCGGGCACGGAGCGGGTGGAGCACTCGCTCTACCTGGCCTGTGACGCGCTCTTCTCCCAGCCTGGCGCCGGCAAGCGCTGGCTGGAGTTCACCTGGAGGCTCCCTCCGCAGGCGCCCATCGACTGGTCCTTCTGGAACGGAAAGGCCTGGCAGGCGCTGCCAGCGGCCCAGCCCGCGGGGACCCAGGTGTGGCGGCTGGAGCTGCAGGACATTGCCCCGGTCCTCCGCGAGCTCCAGGGGCGCACGGCCCGCTGGCTGCGGGGACAGCCGCGGCAGCTCCCGTCGGCTCCGCTTCAACTCCAGTCGCTCCGCGCCCAGGCCGAGGTGGTGCGCAGTGGCGTCGCCCCCGAGCTCGCGTTCCACAATGCCATGCCCCTCGACCTGAGCCGGGATCTGTTGCCCTTTGGCGAGCTGCCGCGCTTCAACGACGTCTTCTACCTGGCCAGCGGGGACGTGCTGCGTTCCGGCGGGGAGGGCTCGCAGCCGCGGCAGGTCCGCCTCTCCGCCACCTGGAACACGGCCGCGCCCTGGCAGGCGGTGCCGACCACCAGTGTGACGGCGACGCTCTCCTGGGAGGTCTGGGACGGCACCGCCTGGAGCGCGCTGGGCAGGTCCACCCGGGACGGTGGCCTCAGCCCCTTCGTGGACGGGACACGGGCCCTCACGCAGTCGGGAGAAGTCGTGCTCCCGCTTCCCGGCGCACTCCCGGAGACGAGCGTCAATGGCAGGACCGGGCGCTGGCTGCGGATCCGGCTCAGCGGAGGCGGGTACGGCGACCCTACGCTCAATACCTCGCGGCCGCCCGTGCTGTCGGCCCTGAAGCTCTCCTATCAGGACACTGTGTCGCTCCAGATGGAGTCCTGCCTGAGCTGCAATGAGGGCACCTGGGAGGACCTGACGGCGAACGTGGTCCGGAGGGAGGTTGTCACCCCCTTCTGGAGAACACCGGACCCGGGCCGCGCGCTGTACCTGGGCTTCGACCGGCCGTTCGGGACGCTGCCCGTGTCGCTCTTCGCCCAGGTGGAACCTCCGCGCCCCGAGGAGGTCGCCATTGGCTCCCCGGGAGCCGCGCAGGCGGGGGCGGCGCGGCCCCAGCTCGCCTGGGAATACCGGGGCGCGAGCGGCTGGAGCCCGCTGCCCGTGGAGGATGAGACGGAGGCGTTCCGCCGCGGGGGACTGGTCCGCTTCCTGGGGCCGGCCGGCCTCGTCCTGGGCCGCGAGTTCGGGCGGGAGGGCTACTGGCTGCGGGCACGGTGGCTCCCGGAGCGCACGCCGGACACGGTGCGCCTGCGGGGAGTCCTGCTCAACACGGTCTGGGCCAGCCACGCCACCACCGTGAAGGAAGAGGTGCTGGGCTCCAGCACCGGCGCCCCTGCGCAGACCTTCCACGTCCCCAGCGCCCCGGTGCTGGAGGGCTTCCTGCTCGAGGTCCTTGAGGACGATGCCTGGGGGCACTGGCTGGCCGTGCCGGACTTCCTCGCGTCCGGGCCCCGCGACCGGCACTACACCCTGGATGTGGAACGCGGTGAGGTGCGCTTCGGCGACGGCCTCCAGGGGATGATTCCGCCGGCGGGCAGCGACAACGTGCGCCTGTCCTACCGCACCGGGGGTGGGGCTTCCGGCAACGTGCCGGCGGACACGCTCACCCGGCTCGACTCGTCCCTTCCCTACGTGGCCTCCGTCTCCCAGCCGGAGCCCGCCACCGGAGGCGCGGACCTGGAGCCACTGCCGGTCCTCGCGGAGCGACAGGCCCGCCTCCTGCGCCACGGCGGCCAGGCCGTGACGGTGGAGGACTTCGAGGACCTGGCCCGCGAGGCCTCGCCGGCCGTCGCCCGCGTACGGGCCATTGCTCCCACCTTCGACCCCATCTCCCAGGCGGACAATCCCAATCCGGACGGGGTCCATGCCGGGCGCGTGCAGTTGGTGGTCATCCCCCACGGCGTCATGGCCCGGCCGGCTCCGGACCCGGAGCTGCTGCGCCAGGTGGAGCTCTACCTGAGGGCGCGCTGCGCGCCGGCCACCGAGCTTCAGGTGTCGGGCCCTGCCTGGGTGGAGGCGAACGTCCAGGCCCACCTCACGTCCAGGCGGCTCTCGGAAGGGGAGGCCGTGAGGGAGCGCGCGCGGGACGCGCTCGCGCGCTACCTGCACCCCTTGTCGGGCGGTCCCGGCGGAGCGGGGTGGGACTTCGGCCAGTGGCCGAGCACCTCCGAGCTGGTGGCCCTGCTCTCGCGGTTGGAGGGCGTGGACCACGTGGTGTCCGTGTCACTCCAGGCCCAGGCAGGCAGTCCTCCCTCGGGTCCCGCGACGCTGCTCTTCGTGGAGGCGTCGCGCATCACGGTGGAGCTCTCCGGAAGCGAGGCGTGAACCCATGCTCAACCTGCCAATCCTCGATGACCTGCGGCACGCGGACCTGATGGCGGAGGCGCGCGCCCTGTTGCCCACGCTCGCGCCCTCCTGGACGGACCACAACCCGTCCGACCCCGGCATCATGCTGGTGGAGCTGCTCGCCTGGCTCACGGAGATGGTGCTCTACCGCGTGGACCAGGTGCCCGAGCGGAGCACCTGGGCCTTTCTCCGGCTGCTCAACGCCCCTGGGTGGGAGCGCCCCGCGGACGGGGACCTGGAAGCGGCCATCCGCTCAACACTCCGCGAGCTACGCACCCCCTACCGGGCGGTGACGTGCGAGGAGTTTGAGCAGCTCGCCTGGCGCTGGCGGGACGCGTCCGAGGCGCGGGCGCACGCACTGCGGCGAGTCCACTGCCTCGCCGAGCGAGATCTCGAAGGCAGCACGCCCGAGGCGCCCGCCCCGGGGCACGTCAGCGTGATTGTCGTCCGGGCGAAGGCGGGGTTGGAGCTGCCGGGCGAGCCCTCCCCGGACGTGCGTGACGCCCTCAAGGAGCTCTTCGACCAGCGGCGGCTGCTCACCACGCGTTGCCATGTCGTCGGCCCGAGGTACCAGGCGTTTACCGTGCACGCCACGCTGTACCTGCGACCGGAGGCCCGGGCCCCGGAGGTGCGCGCCGCGGCCTCGCGAACGGTGCTGCGCTACCTCCACCCGCTGCACGGAGGCCCGAATGGCCAGGGCTGGCCCTTCGGGCAGAGCGTGCATGTCTCGGACCTCGTCACGCTGCTGAGTGGGGTCCAGGGGGTGGAGTTCGTCGGGGTGGAGGGGGACGCTCAGCTCACGCTGGCGGCAACGTCTCCGGCGCGCGCGCTGCCGGATGGTGGTGTCCGGCTGGTCGCCCACGAGCTGCCGGTCGCGGCCGCCCCGGAGAGCCACTTCACGATGCGGCAACAGGTCCGCGGCACATGGAGGCCCGCGTCATGACGAGCCGATACCTGCGCTACCTGCCAGCGCCCCTTCAGGAGGGCGAATTCCTCGGCCAGTTCCTGCTCGCGTTCGAGAGCCAGCTGACGGGGCTCGACGAGCGGGAGGCCTCGGAGGGAATCGAACGCAAGCTGGACCGCATCCACAGTTGGTTCGATCCGGTGGGCGAGGATCCGGTCGGCGGAGCCCATGCGCCCGTGGAGTTCCTTCCGTGGCTGGCCAGCTGGGTCTCGGTGAGCCTTCGCGACGACTGGACGGAGGCGTTCAAGAGAAACTTCATCCGCAGCGCCGTGTCCCTCCATCGCAAGCGCGGCACCCGCGAGGGGATGCGGGAGATGCTGGAGCTCTTCCTGGGTGCCGGCTCGGTGCAGATCTCCGATGGCGGCGGGCTCCTGACGCACTACTTCCGCGTCGTCTTCTCCGTACGGGATTCCGACCCGGCGCTCCTGGCCCGCCTGGAGCACATGGTGCGGGCCCTCATCGACCAGCAGAAGCCTGCTCACACCTTCTACGGCCTGGAGATCAGGTCACCCACCCTGTGCCTCACCCGTGAAGCGGGGCGGCAGATGACCGTCGGGGTGAACACCGTGCTCGGAACGGGCACCGTCAACTCGTAAGGGAAGACAGACATGCCAGATTATGATCAGCCGCCGTATGTGACGAAGCGGTTGCGTTACTACGACAACCAGTTCCTCCTGGAGCAGGACTTCATCGACGAACAGAAGCACCACATCGACCGGCAGCGCCGGCATGAGCGGCTGCTGCATACGCCTGGTATCGCGGAGGGGCTCGAGGTCACGAAGGTGGGCCGGATGGAGCTCTCGGTGGCGCCGGGGACGGCGGTGGATTCGCTGGGGCGCCACATCCTGCTGGCCACTCCGCGGGTGGTCGGTGTCACGGGGAGCGGGACGCAGCGCCTGTACTTGCGCTTCCGTGAGGTCGCGTCGGACGAAGCCCAGGGAAAGGGCGTCACGGGGGCCACCCGCTTCACCCAGGATCCGGAGTTTTTCCTTCCCGCGCCGGACGTGGTGGTGGGCCCGGAGGCGGTACTCGTGGCGGAGGTGACCGTCACGAGCGGGGGGATCCAGACAGTGGGGATGGGCTCGCGGCTGTACGCCGGCGTGCGCCTGCCAGGTCTCGACGGAGGGCAGACGCTTCGCTCGAGCACGGATGGGAAGAAGGCGGAGCTGGTGGGCGGCCTGAGCGTGAGCCAGGGCCTGCAGGTGCTGGGTGGCGCCATCGTTCCGAAGGTGGGCACCACCGCGAACGACGGCATCATGTTTCCCACGGATCCTGGGGGCGGCAGCGGCGATGCCGCCTTCATCCGCTACTTCGCTACCGAGGGCGAGACGGCCGCGCTGCGAATCGGAATCGACAACGACTATGAGGATGCGCTCTGCCTGTATCAACAGGGTGAGGACCGGCTGGTCATCCAGAGGGGCGCCGTCAGCGTACGCAGCAAGCTGGAAGTGCGAGAGGCCATCACCGCGCCGTCGCTCACGGTGAACAACGTCGATGTCGGCGCCCGCTTGAACAGCCTCGGTAGCGAGAAGCTCGACAAGACCGGGGGGACCCTGACAGGTGGGTTGACTGTCTCGGGCGTGCTCAAGGTCGGCACCGTGGATGTCGGCGCCCGGCTGACCGGCCTCGGTAGCGACAAACTCGATAAAATTGGAGGAACAGTGACGGGTGGGTTGACCGTCTCGGGAGTGCTCAAGGTGGGCACCGTGGATGTCGGCGCCCGGCTGACCGGCCTCGGCAACGACAAGCTCGACAAAACGGGAGGAACCCTGACAGGCGCACTGAGCGTCCAGGGGCCGCTCACGGTGGGCACGGTGGATGTCGGCGCGCGGCTGACCGGCCTCGGTAACGAGAAGCTCGACAAGACTGGAGGAACCCTGACAGGTGCGCTGAGCGTTCAAGGTCTGTTACGGATGCAAGGAGGCGCCATCGTTCCCACGGTGGGGACCAGTTCGAGCGATGGAATCTACTTCCCCGTGGATCCCGGGAATGGATCGGGGGATGCCGCCTTCATCCAATACAGCGTCCTCCCCGAAACCGAGACGACGACGCTGCGAATCGGCATCAACAATGATGCTGAAGACGTGCTCTGCCTGCAGCAGATGGGGCAGGATCGGCTGGTTATTCGGGGCGGCAATGTCTTCGTACAGAGCAGGCTGGACGTCCGAGACGGCATCACGACGGCGTCACTCACGGTGAGCAACGTGGATGTCGGCGCTCGACTGACCGGCCTCGCTAACGACAAGCTCGACAAGATTGGAGGAGCAGTGACGGGGGCACTGAGCGTCCAGGGCCAGCTCAATGTCACCAATGGGAATCTCATCGTTGACGGTTACTCGGTGGTGCGAGCCACGAACCAGGAAAGGGTCCGGATCGTCCGGGGGTCCGTCACGATGGGAGGCAATATCTCTCATGGGACCGGATTTACGGTGCACAGGGTTCCCGGTGCCAATTCCATCAACAAGCCCGGCGTCCTCGAGATCGTCTTCAATCCGGAGTTCACCGACACCCCGACAGTGGTTGCTAGCGCGTCCTGGTCATCCCTGGTCCTGAAGGATTCCGAGGTGGCTGGCGCCATCGCAGAATTCGACCTCATCAAGAGCACGGACAACGTGGTTCTCCTGGGGGCCCAAAAGCACAGAGTGTTCCTCAAGACAGGCGACAGCTATGGCAACGGAGCGGAACGTCATTTCCACTTCATCGCCATTGGGCCGGTGAGAATTCCGACATGATGAGACACATTGAAGAGCGGCTTCGGGCACTCGACTCTGAATATGAAAACGGGCAGAAGATGCTGACGGAACTGGAGTCGCGCCGCGCCAACCTGACGCAGACACTGCTGCGGATTGAGGGTGCGCGACAGGTGCTCCGAGAACTGATCGCCAGGCCACCCGACATCAGTGGCCCGCCCAATCCCTGAGAGCAAGAAAACGCCATGAACTGGGAGCAACATAACCGGGCATTCCTATCCGCCTGCCTTGACCGGGTGCGAGGCCTGATCGAGCGACACATCGAAGCGCCACGCCAGGACGCCCTCGCTGCGCCGTCCCAGGAGGCTTCGGGGGGCTGGCCCGAGTGGCCTGCAGAGGTTGAACAGCCACCCGCGTTGCGCGTCCTGTGTGAGGTTTTTGGGCTTGAGCCGTTCGAGCGGGATGTCCTCCTCCTGTGCGCTGGGATGGAACTGGACGCACGCTTTCCGGCCCTGTGTGCCAGGGCACAGGGTGACTCCCAGCGGCCCTTTCCCTCCTTCGCTTTGGCACTGGCGGCGCTTCCAGACGCTCACTGGGATGCCCTGACACCCCAAGCGGCTCTGAGGCATTGGGACCTGGTGACGGTGGGGCCCAGCGTCCCATTCACTCATGCTCCCCTGCGCACCGACGAGCGCGTGTGGCAGTTCCTTCTTGGCATTGATGCAGTGGACGAACGGATTGCCCGTTGCCTGCAGCCTCTTTCTGGTGCGGAGCCACTGGTTCTTTCGCATGAGGAACTGGCTCGGCAGGTGGCTTCAACCTGTGCTGGTGCAGCGCGCGACGCCGTTCTCCCGGCGGTACAACTCCTCGGACGCAACCGGCTCGACCAAGTTGCACTGGCGCGCCACTCGGCTGCACTGCTCCGTCTGAAGGTAGTGCGCCTACCAGTGGAGAACCTTCCTGACTCGCAAGAAGCGCTTGAGTGCCTTGTCCGTCTATGGAACCGGGAGGTTCTGCTCGGTACCCATGCGCTGCTGTTGGACTGTCATGACCTAGATCCTGCAGACGCATTGCGCGCAGCGTCCCTTCAGCGCTTGGTCGCATCGGCTCTTGGACTGATCTTTCTGGCCACCCCAGAGCGCCGCGCCACAGGCGCTCGACTCAGTGCACTGTACGAAGTACCACTCCCCTCTATTGATGAGCAACGAGCCCTATGGGCACAGGCCCTGGGCCGCCGCATCCATCCCGAATCGGTCCAGTCCCTTCAACTTACTGAGACCATTGAGGTTCTGGTGAATCAGTTTGATCTGGACAGGGCAACCATCGATGCGGCCACGAACCAGGGACTTGGCCAGCTCCCGACACGAGGTCAGGCCAAGTCCGAGCACGTACAGGAAGCTTTGTGGGATGGGGCTCGAGGTCAGTGTCGCCAACGAATGGAGGGCTTGGCGCAGCGCTTGGAGGTGCAGGCAGGTTGGGATGATCTGAGGCTACCTGTCTCGCATTTGCAGCAACTCGCCGACGTGGAGATGTACATGCGTCATCGAGCACTCGTCCATCACGCCTGGGGATTCTCAACCCGGGGATGGAGAGGCCGGGGCGTCAGTCTATTGCTGGCCGGCCCTAGCGGAACGGGCAAGACGCTGGCCGCCGAGGTCCTGGCGAAACGTTTGAGGCTGGATCTCTACCGTGTCGACGTGAGCGGGGTGGTGAGTAAGTACATCGGAGAAACGGAGAAGAATCTACGCAAGGTGTTCGATGCGGCCGAGTCCGGTGGGTGCGTGCTGCTCTTCGATGAGGCCGATACCCTATTCGGGCAGCGTAGCGCGGTGCGAGACAGTCATGACCGTTATGCCAACCTGGAAGTAGGCTATCTATTACAACGGGTGGAGTCCTTCCACGGGTTGGCTATTCTCACAACAAATCGCCGGGCAGATATCGATTACGCGTTTCTGCGACGATTTCGATTCGTCATCAATTTCCCATTGCCCGGTCAGGACCAGCGCTTGGCGCTGTGGCAACGTGCGTTCCCTTCGGGTCTGATGACAGAGCCACTAAATTTCGATCGGCTGGCTACAATCGAACTGTCCGGAGCCGCCATTCAAAATGCCGCATTGAGAGCGGCATTTCTTGCGACTGCCGAAGTAGAAAACAGAGCTCTTCCTCGCATTCGATTCCGTCATGTATTGAATGCAATCCGAGAAGAGCTCAGGAAGGAAAATAGCGCATCCGTAAACAGTGGCGACCTTGAATGCGACGAATAAAGCTCTCGAATCAGCAACTCTCAAAATAGCCAGAGGAATAGCCATGGCACGAGAACGGCCTGAGTATTCATTTCACATCTATCTCGCCTTGTCGATCGGCGAGGCAGATGTGCATCAGAGAACCGTTGAATGCATTTGATCCACAAAAACAATTGAAGTCATCCCAATCAAAAGACGAGGGTTTTATGTTTGGAAGATTTTCCAAGTTTACAACATACGCATTTAGGGGTCGCGGCGGCAGCAAGTCGGTCGCGCCAATGACTGCTGGTTTCCCTAGCATTAAGTTTGGCAACATGCTGCTGCATGCACATGTCGCGCGAGTCAATTCTTTCGCGGGGACTGCGGGAAGCAAGTTTTCGGGTATGGATCCCAAGGAGCATGCAGTCAATCTTCATTCGATCCCGAGTGACTTCACATTGTCTTTGGGGGAAAGTATTTTTGATAGATACAATCATGAATTGATAGCTCTCTTCGACGAAGAGAACACTAAAGAAAAGACGGAATACGAAAAGAGCAAGAAGTCAGGAGGAGACAATGGGAAGGAGAGGAAGGGTAGGAGGTACGCACAGGGCATTACTGCGAAAATGCCCAAAGGCTCAGTGGGGCATGCAATCAACTACTGGCTTAGCAAGGTTGTTCATGTTGTTGGCGACTTTGCCGCAGGGGACATAGGAGAGTTTTATGAGCGAAACGAGGAGTTGTTGAGAGCAGAGTTAACCATAGAGAATGCCCTTAGGTTTGCGATTCTTGAGACTGAGTGGTTTAAGTATCAAAGCGAGACTTTGGTTCGACTGACTGGAGGCTTGTTGAGTGCACATGCCCGGAAGACATTGATTATGTGGGGCGGAGAGCTTCAGAAGTAAGTCTATTCATCCCAGGTTGTTTGACGCACAAGTGGCTTTTCATTGCGAGTGCAGCCTCCTCAACTCATGCACTTTCTCTTCAGGGCAAAGAACCCATTGATCAACATCCTGGTTGTCAAAATTCTTGGCCTGAGTCTACTGGCGTCTTTCGCCGCAGCGGCCGAGCCACGGTTGCTGCGTGGCCAAGTCTTGATTGTAGTCTCTGACCAAGCGCATCCAGCCGCTGGTGCCCAGGTTGTCATCCAAGGACGGGGCAATCCAGTTCGCACGGGAGCCGACGGCCTCTTTCGGCTTTACCTGCCTGAGGCGCTACAGTCGGGCGACCCTCTCACACTTCAGGTAACGCTTAAGGGTTACCGTGTGTGGGCCCCGAACGAGGGCCGTGTCTTTGTTCCGCAGGATTTGAACAAGCAGACTTTTGAAGTGAAGCTGCTCCCAGTCGGTTCGAGACGTTTCCTTTCGGACGAGGGCATCGAGAGCCTTCTGCTTGAGGCGGCTGAACGCGCCAAGGAGCAGGTGAAGGTGGATGGTAGGCCTCACGAAGTGGATTTAGGGAGATATGTCTCCGAATGGGCCCGACGCTACGGTCTGGGCGCCCGCCAGGTAAAGGCGGAGGTAGATAGGTGGGTTGCGGACGTCGAACGTACGCGGGGCAATGAGCGCAAACTTGCGCTGGCGGCCTTTGCGCGAGGCGATTACGCGACTGCGGCGGACCAAGCCGGTGCCTCCGCTGATCGCAAACTGCAACAGCTTGAACAGCTCGAACAGGAGCGTCGGCGGCTGATGGAGGAGGCGGCGAGCGACCTGACGCTGCGGGGTGATGCGCACTTCAGCGGCTATGTCTTTGCCCAGGCGCTGGAAGACTACCAGCGGGCGCTCAAGTACGTGTCCGCGGAGGAAAGCCCGGAACTCTGGTCCCGGCTGCAGATGAACCGGGCGCGTGTACACCGGGAGCTGGGACGACGCGCAGGAGGCGCGGCGGCACGACAGCATCTGCGTGAGGCGGAGGCGGCCTGTCGCCGGGTGCTGGAGGTGCTGAAGCCAGAGCGGTGGCCAGGGCCGTGGGCACAGGCCCAGAGTCAGCTGGGAGCCGTGTTGCGAGAGCTTGGCGAGCGGGTGGAGAGCAAGGACGGGGCGCCACTGTTGGAAGAGGCAGTGCGGGCGCACCAGCGGGCCCTGGAGGTTGTTACCCGCGAGCAGCAGCCCCGTCCATGGGCGGAGATCCAGGTCAACCGGGGCACCGCACTGCTGGCGCAGGGCACTCGCCTTCAGGGCGCGCCAGGCATGCGGCTCCTGGGCGAAGCTGTTGGGGCCTACCGGCGGGCGCTGCAGGTGGGCACGCGCGAGGAGTTCCCGCAGCTCTGGGCTCGGGTGCAGGACAGTCTGGCGGTGGCGCTGGAGGAGCAGGGCCGACGCACCGAAGGGCCCGCAGGGGACGCAATGCTGGAGCACGCGCTGGAAGCGCACCGGCGCGCCCTGGAGGTGCGCACTCGCAAGCGGTTTCCCCAGGAGTGGGCGGAGACTCAGCTCAGCCTGGGCGCCGCTCTGGTGCGGCAATGGGAGCGCGCGGATGACACGCGCGGGCCACGGCTGCTGGCGGAGGCGGTGTCTGCCTACAGGGGAGCCCTGGAGGTCTTCACCCGCGAGGAGGAACCCCAGCAGTGGGCGCTCGCGCAGTCCAGCCTGGGCAATGCGCTGACGCTGCAGGGGGAGCAGGTCGGAGGAGACGAGGGCCAACTGCTCCTCGAGGACGCGGTGGAGGCGCACCGGCGGGCGCTGGGCGTGTCCTCACGGGAGGAACTGCCACAGCTCTGGGCGCTGGCACAGCTCAACCTGGGGGATGCACTCTGGGCCCAGGGCCGGAGGGTGGGCGGACCGGAGGCAGGGCCACTGCTGGAGGACGCGGCCCAGGCGTACCAGCGAGCCCTGGAGGTGTTCACCCGCGAAACGCTGCCAAACGAGTGGGCCCAGACGCAGCGCAGTCTGGGCGAGGTGCGCACCACGCAGGGTGAGCTCGAGAGAGGGGAGAACAAGCGGCAGCGCGCCACGGAGGCGGCGGAGGCGTACCACCGGGCGCTGGAGGTCATCACCCGAGAGACACTGCCGCAGGAATGGGCGGCGGCGCAGAACGGCCTGGGCATGGCGCTGTGGGCACAGGGCAGCCAGGCCCCGGGGGAGGAGGGCCTCGAGCCGCTGGAGGCCGCGGCGGAGGCGTACCGGCGAGCCCTGGAGGTGTACACGCGAGAGCGTCAGCCGCAGCGCTGGGCCCTCGTGCAGTGCAACCTGGGCGAGACCCTGCGCGAGCTGGGAGACAGAACTCCGGGGGAGCCCGGGGCGGCAATCCTGCTGGAGTCGGTGGCGTCCTGGCTGGGCGCGCTGGAGGTGTACACGCGCCAGCGGCAGTCCGAGGACGTCGCCTGGGCTCAACAGGAGCTCGAGCGCACCCGTCAATTCCAGACGCAGCGAGGCCCTCCCAAGCGTCCGCAGTGACTTCCGCCACAGCTTTCACGGTTTCCCCTCCTTTGCATCAGGAGCAGTCGATGTCTGTCCTCACGTCCCCCCATATCGGGCCTGCCCGTCCCAGAATCTCGTTTGTTCCCGCGTGGATGGCCTGCCTGCTGGCCCTGGGCCTGTGGGCGTGCGACTCCGGGACGTCCCCCATCGCCACGCCCCCCCCGGAGGTGCTCGAGCCGGAGGGGCCCAGCCTCTTCCTGGAGCTGCGCACGCTCACGGGCCTGGCCGTGCCCGGGGCCGAGGTCCGCCTGACGTCGGGGCAGCGGCTGACAGCCAGCGAGGAAGGAACGGTCCTCCTCGAGAAGGTGGCCGCGGGGCCCCAGCTCTTGCAGGTGCGGGCCGAGGGCTTCTCCTCGTCCTTCCTGGCCGTCAACCTCCCCGAAGGGGTGCGGGCGGGAGCCCACCTGACGCTCCAGCCCCTGGAGAGCCTCGGCACCTTTGATCCCAGCAAGGAAGCCAGACTGGAGCGGGATGGCATCAGCATCACCGTTCCTCCGAACTCGCTGTACGACGCGCAGGGGCAGCCCATCCAGGGCGAGGTCGAGGCCTTCATGTCCTCGCTGAACCTGGAGGAAGGCGAGTTGCTGGCGGCCCCAGGGGTGCTGCAGGGGATGACCCAGGCCGGGCCGGTGGGCCTGGAGAGCGTGGGAATGGTGTCGCTGTCCTTCCGGCACAGCGCGGGACTGGTCGTCTCGTCCGCCCGGAGCGTCGGGGTTGGAGGCCGGGGCCCGGGCTCCATCCGGGTTGGCTCCGAGGGGCTGCCTCGAGGAACTCTCGAGAGTGCCAAGCAGGCTCCCGCGGACGACTGCCCCCTGACGAGGTTGCCCGCCTGGAGATGGGACCCGGTCTCCATGCTCTGGAAACCCACAGGGGACCTGGGCCACTTCGAGCCGTCCGGCAGCGAGGAGTACCCATGCGACTGGCAAGTGGTGGTGGACAACATGCCTGACGGCGTCATCCTCCATCTGGCCCTGCCCTTCTGGTGGCGCTCGCCTTCCGCATCGGCCGACAACCCCTTGCAGCCGACCGACCCAGCCTGGGTGGAGACCTCCTGTCTGGAGGCCCAGGTCGAGGACTCGGCGGGCAAGCCGGTGGCGGGCCTCACGGTGGTAGCCCTGGGCAAGGGGTACTCGGGAGTGAGCCTCGCGCTGACGGACAAGAGCGGGCGGGCGTTGCTGGAGGTGATGCGAAATCAGACCGTCACGCTGGAGGCGGGCGGCGGCCCACAGGAAGTCTTCACCGGAGAAGGAGCAGGAACCTGTGACGGAAAGGGAGTGAATCCACAGGCCGTCAGGTTGGTGGTGCCAGTACGCAGGTGCACGGCAGGATCCGCGCGAGAATGTTTGTACAGCGGCCCCCCGGGCACGATGGGGCAGGGAATCTGCCGGGCCGCGCGTCAGTCCTGCAATGCGAACGGCACCGCCTGGAGCACGGGCTGCCTGGGCCAGGTCCTTCCCCAGGCGCAGGAGAATTGCGCCAACCCGCATGATGACAACTGCGATGGCTCCATCAATGAGGACTGCCCCACCGTGTGCAGTGAGAAAGACTCGCCTCGCTCCTGCTACACAGGGCAGGCGGGCACCCAGGCCGTGGGACTGTGCAAGGCCGGGACGCAGACCTGCGTGGCCGGGGGCAAGGCCTGGTCGGAGTGCGAGGGGCAGGTGCTGCCGGAGGAAGCCGAAGATTGCCCGAATCCCGGGGACGAGGACTGCGCCCGTAGGACGTGCCAGTTGTGCCGGAAGGGCGAGACCGAGATGTGCGCCTATACAGGGGCGGCCGGCACTGAAGGGGTGGGGCCGTGTCATGCGGGCACTCGGACATGCAATGCCCAGGGAACCGGTTGGGATGCATGCCAGGGGGAGGTGCTGCCGCTTCCCGCCGAGGACTGCACCACGCCGGAGGACGACGACTGCGACGGGCTGGCGAACGAAGGCGATGTCTGCCTCTGTGAGCCTGATACCAGCGAGCCTTGCTACACAGGGCCCGCAGGAACGCAAGGGATTGGCCAATGCCTGGCGGGTACTCGGAGTTGCAATGCGGAGGGGACGGGTTGGGGCGCTTGCGTGAATGAAGTGCGGCCCCGGCCGGAGCTCTGCGGCAATGGGCTTGATGATAATTGCAACAATCAACTGGACGATTGCTCCTGGACTGCGGCATCAACCATGGATTCAGGGCGTTTCAGGCACAAAATCCAGTTGCTGGCAAACGACAAGGCACTCGTCACAGGCGGGACGAGTTCAAGTTCCACAAGCTCCATTCTTGCCACCGCAGAGGAGTACGACCCGAGCAGCGGGATATGGTCTCCAACCGGGTCCATGACGACAGCCCGTCAAAATCACACGATGACGTTGCTGGGCAACGGCAAGGTGCTTGTCGCGGGTGGGGAAAATTCAGATGGCGCCCATGCCTCAGCGGAAGAGTACGACCTGGTTGCCAGGCAATGGATGGGCACCGGCGCAATGGGAACGGCTCGCGTGGCATCCGCTGCCACCGTATTGCGCAACGGCCAGGTGCTCATCTCGGGAGGCAGGGATGCCGTGGGCGGCTTTCTAGCCTCCGCCGAGTTGTACGACCCAGTCACCCGGAGCTGGTCCAGCACTGGAGCCATGACGGTGCCCCGCGAAAACCACACCATGACCCTGCTGAGCAGTGGCAAGGTCCTGGTCGCGGGGGGACGCAGTCCAGCGGGATTTCTCACTTCCGCCGAGGAGTATGACCCTGCCACCGGTGTGTGGGCCGCAGTCGGCTCGATGGCCACTTCCCGTACCCTGCACGCGGCGGCGGCGCTGGATAATGGCAAGGTGCTCGTCGCAGGAGGGGAGAATGACGAATTCCTTGCTTCCGCCGAGGAGTACGACCCGGTCACCCAGACATGGAGCAACACCGGCCAGATGAGCGCGGCGCGAACGAACTACGCGGCAGTGCGGTTGAGGAATGGTTGGGTCCTCGCCATAGGGGGCTATGGTGCTTTCAATGCGGAGGTCTACGATCCGGCGCAGAGAGCGTGGTTTCCCACCTTCAACATGACCGGCACTCGCGGGGAACATGCAGCGGTGCAGCTGAAGGACGACCGGGTGCTGGTCTGCGGAGGATTCAGGGGCGGGACTGGTGCTCTCAACAGCTCCGAGCTGTATACCCCTTGATACGCCGTGGCGGCCCGTGGACGTCCACGCGCATGAAGACTGGAGAGACAGCGCCCTTTGGGCTGACCATCGAGATCGCCCGCGCGGAAGGGGCGGGCGATCCGCATGCCTTCCGCTGCATGCGTCAAGACTATGTCTTCCGCAGTGCTCGGGGCTTCGGCAGCGCGGAGTTCCCCTGGGACGAGCAGGTGCTGGGGGCCATGGCTCAGCTTCTCCGGCCCCGGCCGGAAGCGGGCGCACTGCAGCGCCTGGGCGAGCGGCTGCGCACCTTTCTCGAGCAGGGGCTGAGCACGCACGAGGGCTGGGCCCACCATGAGCAGGCCCTCCTCCGGGCGGTAGAGGAGGGGCGCCCGGCGTACCTCACCTTCCGCTTTGGCGCGGCCGAGCTGTACAGCCTGCCGTGGGAGCTCGTCACGCTGCGCACGACGGGGCAACACCTGGGAGAGCTGCCCGGGTGCCTGGTGCAGTACGAGTGGCCCGGGGTGCACTCGGCGCCCAGACCCGCGCCGCCGCAGGGGGCTGGCAGGGTCCTCTTCGGCTGGTCCGCCTCGGGGGGCGGGGTGCCCTGGCAGGAGCACCGGGAGGCCCTCGCCGCGGCCTCCCGCGCCAACCGCTCCGCCTTCGAACCGGAGCGGGACATGGTGCCCCGGCTGTCACTCGCCTCGCTGGAGCAGGCCTTGCGAGAGGCGGCCTCGGCGGGCCGCCCCGTCCACTGTCTCCACCTGCTGTGCCACGGCACGCAGACCGCCAGCGGTACCTCCGGGCTTTTGTGGGACGGCGAGCGGGGCGATCCGGAGGTGGTGGACGCCGCGGCGCTGCGGCGGGTGCTGGCGCCCCACACTGGCACGCTGCGACTGGTGGTGATGTGCGCCTGCTATGGCGGCCACGCGGGCACGCCCGGCAACGCCCTTGGCAGCGTGGCCCAGGGGCTGCACCGCGTGGGCCTGGAGGCGGTGGTGGCCTCGCGCCTGCCGCTGTCGGTGGAAGGTTCGGTGCGCCTCACCGAGTCCTTCTATGGCGCCTGGAAGGGCCCCGAGTCGGTGCGCCCGGCGCTGCTGGAGGCCCGGGCGCGCGCTGCTGCGGGCCGGGGGCCTGGAGTGGGCGTCCCTCCAGCTCTTCTCTCCGCTGGAGCCTCCCCGGCCCGCCTCGCTGCTGCGGCGCCGCGTGCTGCTGGCGCTGGGAGCCACTGCGACCGGGCTCGCCACCGTGGGCCTCATGCGCGCCATGTCCAAGGTGCAACCCCTGGGAGGCCAGGTACTGGACCCGGACGGGCAGCCCCTGGCTGGGGCGCGGGTGACGCTGCTCCAGCCCGGCGCCCCCCTGGAAACGGAGACGGACGCGCAGGGGCTATTCCACCTGGAGCTGCGCGCGGAAGCGGAGGCGGAAGTCCGCTTCCGAGTGGAGCAGGAGGGCTACCTGCCTTTCGAGAGCACCGCCAACCTCGGCAACATCTGGCTGAGCTTCTCGCTGGAGCCGGCGCCATGAGTCGCCCGACGCGCGGGTGCTCCGTACCCCTAACGAGAGCGGGAGAGCGCCGCCAGCGCGGCGCGGCCGGCCTCGCGGAAGACGCGCTCCCAGTGGCGCAACTCGGCGAGCGAGACGCCCGTACGCGCGGCGATGGCCTTGGGCGCCTCCGTTCCGGCGAGCAATTCCAGCACCGCCTCCTCCATGGCCTGCGTCCCGGGGCCGGTGGGCGCATCGACCGGGCGCGCTGGCAGGCCCAGCAGGGCGGCCACCTCGGGGGTGGAGGGCGTCACGGCGCGGGTGACGTCAGGCGCCAGGGGCAGGCGGACCGCGGGGTCCCCCAGGAGCACGTAGCCGGACACATCCTGGCGCATCATCCACAGGTGGCCGCGCCGCGCGCTGTCCCGCGCGAAGGCACGCCCGGCGGCACGCTCCGAGGCCTCCCGGTCCTCCAGCAGGGTGAGCTCCAGGCTGGCCTCGGAGGCGAAGCGGAGCAGGGCGGACAGGGCCACACCGGCGCGCCGTCCCTCCACCCACTCTCGCAGCAGGCCGAGGAAGCGCGAGGGGCGGCCCCGCGTGGTGGAGGCGTCGATGTCCGTGAAGCCATAGCTCCACGCCAGGTCCACGTGGGCGACGATGGCCAGGGGGCCCTGGGGGTTGGCCAGCGCGGCCTGGGGCAGGGCGGCGATGAATGGAGGCTGGCCGGAGGCGGGAAGCGACGCGAGGACCGCTTCCGGCCGCCCCATCCGAACGCCTGCTTCCTGGAGTCCGCGCAGCCAATGGAAGTAGGGGCTCTGGTGGGGCGTGCCGCCGCCAAAGCAGGCCAGATACACCCAGAGCCCTCCCGCGAGGAACGGGCGGGAGGCCACGTCCTCGGCGCGCAGGTGTTGGCCCGGGCCCAGACACATGGCGCCCTGGAGCGCCTGCTGCTCGACCGCAGAGCGCCAGCCCTGGCGTGGCGCGCCCAGTCCATGGCTCACGGACAGCAGTACGCCCGGAGGTGTAGCGGCCGCATTTTCCAGCAGGGCCTGGGGGGACCAGTCTGCGGGGCCGCCAATCTCCTGGATGTCGGCGCGGAAGTCGCCCTGCTGCTGGCGGGCGAGGCAGGCCTGGAGGCTCGGGAGGACGAGCTGGTGATAGCCGACCTGGGTGGCGGCCGTGCCGTCATGGGCGGTGAAGAAGAGCGAGCGCGCTCGGGCCTCCAGGGGTGGTGCGCGCTCCCAGCGCAGCACCTTGTCGGCATAGGCGGCGAGCTGCTGTTCGTCACGGAAGGCGAGCCGGCCCACGAAGAAGTCGTGGCCCAGCGCCTGCTGCAGCTCCAGCGAGACCTGGTCCAGGCCGCCCAGCACCAGCAGGTAGCGGGGCCACTCCTGCTCGGGGATGGATTCGTCGCGCAGCACCGTGTTCTTCCACCGCGCCGACCGGGGCCCGTCCATGCCGGGCGGCACGCGGAAGACGCGGGCGGAAGCCCCCTGCTGCTGCTCGCGCCACCGGCGCAGTGGCTCGATGAGCGCCAGGAGCCTGTCTCCCACCGGACCTTCCGGCGCAATCACTCCCCAGCGCTGGGCGGTCAGGTCATTCGGGTCTCCACCCGGATCCCACAGGTGCGTGGGGGCATGTGTTTCAGAAGACGTGACGGTGGCTTGCCGGAGGGATTCCTGTGGCAGGCCTTCGTCCAGAACCGGGCGGTGATCGTCGGCGTGGGTCAACAGGAGTTCGATTGCCATTGAAAATGCAATTAATTACATTCCTTGTTGTTGTCAAATCCGGATGGTTCGTGGATGTCTTTGCAGGCGGGTCCGCGTTGGTGCGGAGTAGGGGTGGCTGGCTGATGGTGGGGCTGCTGCTGGCGGCGGACGCCTTCGCGGAAGCGGGCGGGCATCTGGCCTGGCGTGGAGTGAACGGGCCGGAGCACCATGTGGAACTGGAGTCCAGCGCGTCACGGCTCGAGCTGACACTTCATGCCGACGAGACAGCCGGCGCGCGCGTAGACAGCGCACTGCTGCGGGTGGCGGGCTTGATGGACGAGTCCGGTGCTCAGGTCACTCCGCTCACGGTAAAGGGCCGCGACGGCCAGGTCCTCCAGGAACTGCAGGTCGGGCCCTCGGGCTCGGTGCCCGTGACGCTCGCGGCGGACCTTCCGGCGCCTGGGACCTATCGCGGCACGCTGGAGTTGCTCCAGGACGGAGCTGTTCAGTCCTCCCTCCGGCTCGTCATCCGCCGGCCGAAGTCCTCGCTGAACGTCGGCGTCGAGGTGGCGCCGATGCGTGGATACACGCCCCTGCTGGGTGACAGGGCAGATGCCTCGCTCCAGCTCAATCTGCACGAGAAGGAGGGACGGCCCGTTCTGCTGTTTCGGCCTGTGCTCGCACGGCTGGTCCTCGCGACGGAGGCGCCGGGCGAGAGCGGGACACAGGTGCTGGCGGAGGCGCGGTTCGTCGATGGCCAGGGGCGGGCTCTCGAAGCGCCGCTCCTGCTGGACAGAAGGATGACGCTGCCCCTGAGGATGCACCTCACCGGCCTGCCGGGTCCCGGCCAGTACAGGGGGACCCTTCGCGTCGGCTCCGCGGATGCACCAGCCCTGGACATGCCTTTCGAGCTGTCGCTGCGCGAGCGTCCGGAGTTTGCCTTCCTGCTCATCGCGGCGGGGGTGGGGCTGTCCTTCCTCATCCGCAAGTACGTGGCCCACGAGCGCCCCCGCATGGTGTTACAGCAGCAGGGGCTGAAGCTGGTCCGAGCGCTGGAGGCGATGAAGGCCATGCCGGAGTTGCCCTTGCGTGAGCGCGAGCTCGTCACGGCCGTCACCCAGGAGGCCGAAGCCGTGCTCGCGGACGTTTCCGGCCCGGCGGGGGGACTTGATCGGGCCGGGGAGCGACTCACCCTGTTGGAGCGGAAGGTGGCGTGCACCCGCGAATGGCTCCGACTGCGGCGGGCTGTCGGCGCGCTGCCGTCGGAGTGCCCACGGGCTGAGTTTCAGGCCAAGCTCGATGGACTCGAGCGCATCCTGCGTGAGCCGGGAGCCACCGCAGAAGCCCTGGACGCCTCCGAGGCCGTCCTGCCGGGCCTTCCCGCCGAGTTGGAGGCCGCCCTGAGGCAGCACCTTGCCGGACAGCCAAAAGTCGGCACATCAGGGCCCGTGAGCTTTTCATCGCCCACGGAGCAGGACGCACATCCGGGAGCACCGGAAGCGCCACTCCAGGCCTGGCTCTTTGAAGGATCGCGGTTGTTCATGCCCCGTACAGAAGGACGGCCCGTGGCGGAGAGTCTGGCGCAGGTCGAGCGGCGGCTCGCATCGCTGGACCTGGTCATCCTGGCCGTCGTCTTGGGAGTGGCATCGCTCGCGGGGCTGAAGCTCCTCTGGATGGACAATCCCACCTGGGGAAGCCTGGATGATCGCTTGCTCGCACTCGTATGGGGCTTCGGCCTGCATCAGGCCTGCCACCCAGGGCTCATGGGGTGGCTCGGCGGACCAGCGCGCCTCCCACCTCCTGCGGATTCCCGATGAGCCGGCCACAGCTCATTTCCCAAAGGAGAAGTAGGTATGGAGGCTCACTCGCTGTCGAGCACACCCTGCTCCAGCCAGGCGCGGTCAGTGGGGGCAGGAATCCCCGTCCAGCGCAGCACCCCTCCGTCCAGGTTCGCCTCGACGATGGGAACCTCCTGAGCCTGCTGGAGGATGTCCGGGCTGTAGCGCTCGGACAGGAAGATCAGCTCTTGATTGGTGCTTCCATGCCAGCCCCGGCCGTCGTTGGGAAGGCGCAGGACGAAGGGGCCGGCGATGAGCAGGTCCGTGGCGGCGAGGAGTGCCTGGACCTCCGGAAGCGTCGAGCGGCGCAGGAAGGCGCTGGTGTAGCCGCTGTAGGTCACCACCGACAGCCCCCGTGCCCGTGCCCGCTCCGCCAGCCGGGCGCAGGCCGCAGCCTGCTCGAAGGGCTCTCCCCCCAGGATGCTGAGCCCCTCGACCTCCTCCAGGACGAGACTGTCGGCGAGCTCCACGGGGTCCACCAGGTGCCGTCGCTCATGCGCATGCGTCTCCGGGTTGAAGCAGCCCGGACAGCGCAACGTGCACCCCTGGACCCAGACCGCGGTTCGCCAGCCCGGACCATTGACGCGAGTGCGACGCACCAGGCGCGTGACGTTCAGCAACATGCTCACTCCAGCTCGAACTCGAGCGCCTGGCCTTCGTAGGCGACGGTGACGGTAAGGCCCTTGCGGAGCTGGTGGTGCCGTTCGAAGAGGAAGCGCGCCAACGGGTTCACCAGCTCCCGCTCGATGGCGTTCAGGAGTCCTCGTCCTCCGTGCTCGGTCCGGGCGGTGCTCACGAGCCGGTCCTCCACGCTGGTTTCCAGCCGCAGCTCCACTCCCCAGCGCTCGCGCAGGTGCTCCCGCAGCGGCTCCAGCTTCCGTTGGAGGATGCCGCGCCGGATGGACTCGTCCGAAATGGGGTGGAACACGACGATGTTGTCACCCAGCCGGTTGAGCAACTCCGGGCGCTTCAAGCCCTTGACGAAGTGTTCCTCGACGGCCTTGCGGAAGTGGTTCTCCCGGTCCTGCGGTTTCGCATCCGCCCCCGGGGCATCCGCGGCTCCGAGGTTGCTCGTGAAGATGATGACCGTCTCGCTGAACCACGCCGTCTCGCCGCGCCCGTCGGTGAGCCTGCCGTCCTCCAGCACCTGGAGGAACTTGTCGAGCACCCGCCCATGGGCCTTCTCGACTTCATCGAAGAGCAGCACGGAGAAGGGGCGCCGGGTGACGGCATTGGTGAGCTGTCCGCCCTCCTCGAAGCCCACGTAGCCGGGCGGCGCGCCGACGAGCCGCTGGTCGCTGTGCTCGTGGTTGTACTCGCTCATGTCGAAGCGGATGCAGGCGCTCTCATCGCCGAAGAGGAAGGCGGCGCAGGCCTTGGCCAGCTCGGTCTTCCCGACACCGGTGGGGCCCACGAAGAAGACCGTGCCCTTGGGCTTGCTCCGGCGCGCGGAGTGCTGCAGCCCCGCGAGACCGAGCCACGCCCGGAGGAGGAGGGTGGCCACGTGCCCCACGGCGCCGTCCTGTCCCACCACCCGCTTCTTCAGCTCCGCCTCCACGTCGCGGAGCTTCTCGGCGGACAGCTCCTCCCAGGGAGAGCGCTGGTCACCGAGCCGGTAGAGGTTGAACAGCCGGTCCGGGGGCAGCTCCGCGGGCGTCGTGCGCGACAGAGAGAGGAGCTGCCGGAGGTCCGCCGTGGTGAGCTGGTCCGTCAGGTCGGCCAGCGGGTCCGCCAGCGCCTCACGGCTCGTGACGGCCGGAGTCCCTGGCACGGGCCGGGGGCGTGCGCACCGGAGCTCGTCGGCGTGGCGGAGGAAGAAGGCCCGCCGCTCGGAACGGCTGGGGGATGGGATGTCGAGCAGACGGACGCGAGGCTCGCCCTGGTAGAGGCTCGGCGGGAGCGCCCCCAGGCTGGCGGCAATCAAGACCAGCAGGCCCGTGCCCCGCTGCAGCCTGTCACTGTCGAGCGGCTGGACGGCATCGCCCACGAGTGCCTTGCCGAGGGTCAGCATCCACTCGCGCTCCTCGGCGGAGGGATGCGCTGGCTGCGTCACCAGCAGGTGGGACCAGTCCACCACCAGCAGCGGGCATTCCGACGCCTCCGCCAGGACCTGGCGGAAGGCGGGGATGAGCTCCCGCAGTGCCAGCCGCGTCCCCGTCGCACCGCTCCCTCGTGCTGGAGGCTCCGGCGCCTCTCCGGTGTCGTAGGGCGTCCCCGCACTGGCGCCGCCCATCCTCCGCTGCAGCACCTCATCCCAGCGGCGGGCTTGAGGCTGCGAGCCGAACCGGAGGCCATCGGCCTGATCCCAGACGGCGGTGAGTGAGAAGCGGCTGGAAGCCCCACGTCCCAGGCGGCGTGACACGAGCTCGGACAGCGTCAGGTAGTCCCGGCTGTCCGGGTCGAAGAACACGTCACGGGTGTTGCCGTAGAGCACGAGGCCGGAGCGGATCCGGGCCTCACGCTGGAGCGCGGATTGCCAATCGGGGAGCAGGGGAGCCGTGGTCGTCATGCGCGCCTCCTACCGCCCGCCCCGGGTGCGATTGCCTCCAGGGAGCTCCAGCGCGCCTTGCGAGAGCCGGTCCGGGTTCTTCCACACCACCTGCGGCGGGCCCATCGTCACGCCGAATCGGTCGCGCATGGCCGTCTCCACCTTCTCCATGTCCTGGGCGCAGGTGCGCCCCTCGTAGCCATCCAGGTCGAAGCTCAGCTGTCCATCGGTCTTCACCTCGAAGCGGGCCCGGCGGCCCGAGGGCAGCCGCCCCTCGAGGATGACGATGTCCGCGGAGAGGCTGGGCCCGACGATGACGAAGCCCATGTCCCGCAGGGTCGCCAGGAGTCCTCGGACCACCTCCTTGCGGACCTTCTCTTCGAGGACCGCGGCCCTGGCCGAGTCCAGCGCCTGCTCCGCCTGTTCGAGGCACCGCTGTGCCTCCGCCTCGGCGCCACGACCCGCGTGGGTGCGCGCGTCCTGTGCGAGGCGACGCGCCTCCTCCAGTCCGGGGCCCGTCTGTTGTTTCTGGGAGGTGGTGACCGCTTCGATGCGGCCCGCCAGGGCTTCGAGTCGAGCCTGGGCCTGGACCTGGGCCTCGGACCATGCCCGGGAGCGGGCCTGTGCCGCCGCCAGGGTCGAGGTGAGCCGCTGCTGGAGCGTTTGGAGTTGCTCCAACGCGGCATCGGGAGCCTCCTGCACACGTGACTCCACCTTGCGCAGCGCCCCGACCTGCTCACGCAGCTCGGCGGCGGCGTACTGCTGCACGGCGACATCGCGCACGCCGGAGATCGTCCCGGTGCACACCGCCAGCAGGGCCCGGCACTCGCTCCGCACCTGCTCCAGGCGCAGGGCTTCCCGGCGCGCACGTTCGAGCTGGAGGGCCCGCTCACCGTTCATGCTCATCGCTTCTTCCCCTTCTTGGTCTGCTGCTGGGTCTGGCCCGCCGGAGCGGCGGGGGCGGGTGGTGCGACCAGTGCTTCCAGGGACGACCTCGTCAGCCGAAGCCCCTGCCAGGACTCGACAATCTGCTCCCAGAGTGGGGCCTGCCGCTGCTGCGCATCTCGAAGGGCCCCCAGGTGCCGGGTGAGTGCCGTGCTCGCCACGCGTTGCAGGTCGGGGCCGAGTGCCGCGGCGACCCCCTGGAGTGAATCCAGCCACCACCCCAGCCCCTCGACGCGGACGGGAGGCGGGAGTGTCTCCACGAGCGCGAGGGCCCACGCGCGCAACGCGGTTCCGGACCCGGGCCAGCCCTGAAGCTTCTGCGTCAGGTCCGCGATGAGCGGTCCATGGACCTCGGAGGCGTAGCCCTGGGGCGGCACGGCCAGCAGTTTCCGCAGGCGTTGGTTCCAGGGGGCGTCGCCCAGCGCATCCTGCTTCCAGACGCTCCGGTAGGCGGTTTTCATGAGGATGAGGCGTTCGACCCGCGGCACGAGGTCCTCCGGCATGGAGGACGCCAACAGGCTCTCGACCGCCTCGTGCGGTGCGAGCACGCCCTGGCTCAGGCGCAGTTGCTCGGACACGTGCTCCGCCGTCCGCGCGGGAGCGGCCGTGACGAGGGCCTTCCACTGCCCGGCCTGGTGCGCCGTCAGGGCGGGGCCGAGCAGGGGGCCCAGGGGCTCGTGACATTTCCTCCAGGCCTCGAAGTCCTGGAGCTGGAGGGGGACGGGCCAGAGCGACGCCACCGCCCAGGCCCACTGCCGTGCCCGGTCCACCGGGGCGGCGCTCGTGACGAGCCGTACGAGCCCGGCGAGCCCTTGTGCATCCGGTGGAGGCGGAGCGACCTCCAGGCACCGCTCCAGCGCCGCGAGGAAGTCCGGGCAGCGCGCAGCGCGGCCCCCTGGCCGCAGA
>JBKGHK010000669.1:0-5536 GCA_046520375.1 Pyxidicoccus sp. 3LFB2 | reverse complement strand
GCTTCGTCACGGCCTGCTGCTGCGCGGCGCGCAGGCCTCGCGCTCGGAGGCGGAGAGCTGCTCGCGCGCCCACCGGTCGATGGCCCAGGACAGCTCGGCGTGCCGCGTCTCGTCCTCGGCGATGCGCACCATGGCGCCGCGCACCTCCTCGTCCCGGGCGTGCAAGGCCTGGTGGTGCGCCACCAGCGCGCCGAACGTCTCGCGCACGCAGCCCTCCACCGCGTTGTCCAGCGCCACCTCGAAGAGGGCGCGCGGCGGCGGCGAGTCCACCTCGGGTCGCATGGGCGTCCCACCGAAGCGGCGGGCAAGCCGCGTGCTGACGTCGGTGTGCATGACTTCCTCCAGCGCGCTCACCAGCGCCGCGTCCCGCAGCGCCACGTCGGCGCCGTGCAGCTCCAGCTCCTCGCGCAGCCGCAGGAAGGCGCGGATGGAAGCCGCCTCCAGGTGGGCCACCGTCGCGAAGTGGCGCCCCAGCGCGTCCTCGCAGGCCACCGGGTCCGTGTCGCGCAGCCCCACCGGCCGCCGACCAATGGAGCAGCCCGGGTCACCGCGCTCCAGGATGTGGCTGCGCACCTCCCGAATCTCCCCGGAGGGGGACACCTCGAGGACGAAGCGCGTCACCGCCGTGTCCTTCCCGCAGGCGAACCCCCGGGTGCCGATGACGCTGAAGCGTCCGCCGGACTCGGACCGGACCGCGCCGCGCTCCCGGTTCGTGCAGTCCAGTTTGTAGCCCTCGGCGAAGGCGAGCAGCGCGGCCTCCTGCGGGGTGTCGATGGTGCCCAGCAGGCCCCGGAGCGACTCCAGCGTGGTGTGGGCCGTCACCTCATCGCCCCGCGTCGTCGCCACGTAGTACTCGGAGCACACGTCCACGCAGGAGCGGCGGAAGCCCTCCGACGCGCGCAGGGCATTCAGGGCTGACTCGCAGGCCCCCCGGTCCGTCGCCGTGGCGCAGGGCGTGCCCGAGGCGCTCACCACCGACTCGTACGGCTCGTCCGCTCCCGGGCTGGAGCCGACGTGCCGGAGCTGCACGAAGTCCACCGGCACCGGCATGGACAGTCCGCTCACCGCGAGGCGGCCCTCGTCACAGACAGGCGCGGCGTAGCCCGTGAGGTCCACGTCATCGTCCCCCTCACAGCCGGCGAGCAGCAGCGGCGTGGCGAGCGAGGCGCGCAGGGCACGGTTGAACAGTCGGCGCAGCGACATCGGATGCATGGAGTGGCTCCAGCGAGCAAAGAGAGGCAACCGCATTGAGCAACACCGGTGCCAGCGTCCCGCCCCGGAGCGAACAGGCCTGGAAGGCGCGGCACCTGTGACGGGAGCGACACCCCGGCTCAGAATTCTGAACCCCCATGCCCGCCCCCAGGAGCGCGGGCACGGAAACCCGTGATTTCCACTCTTCATTGAACCCGACAACACCTGGAGCCCGGACGTCCGACTGCCCGCTCACGGAGCGGGCGTCATCCAGCGCTCAACGCCTCGCCTACGTACACCATGACAGGGCCCGGCCTTCATGGTTCGGTCACCCGCGTGTCCACGGTCAGGTCCATCCAGGATGCATGAGTCTTCCGAAGAGGCCTTGAAACAGCTCCGGCTCGGGCAGTTCCTCCAATGGATGCTGCCGGTCGCGGTGGGCTTTCTCCTCGTCTATGCCGTCTTCGCCTTCGTGCTGCGCAGCCCCGCGCTCGCGGGCGGCACGGTGGCGGTGGGCGTCTACACGGTGGCGCTCGTCTGGGCGCGCCGGCTGGCCCGCCAGGGGAGGACCGAGCGGGCGGCGCTGGTGACGGGCCATGCCCTGCTGGTGATGGTCGCCCTCGGGGCGCTGTTCGTGCACTTCCTCTTCGCGGCGCTGCTGCTGATGCCCGTCTGCGGGGTGGCGCTGGTGCTGCCCTACCTGGAGCGGCCCGCGCTCAACCGCTACATGCTCGCCGCGTTTGGCGTGGCCACGTGGGTGATGGTGGTGGACGGCCTGCTGCCGCCGCTCGTGGAGCAGCCTCCGCTGCCGCTCCAGCGGTGGGTGCTGGCCGTGGCGGTGATGGCGTGCGTGGGGCTGACGCTGCGGCTGCTGGCGGTGGACTCGGCACGGCTGCGCCGGAGCCTCGCGCTGGCGGAGCAGGCGGTGGCCACCCGGGACGAGTTCCTCTCGGTGGCCAGCCACGAGCTGAAGACGCCGCTCACCCCGCTCAGCCTCAGGCTGCAGACGCTGAAGCGGGAGCTGGCGGCCCCCATCCCCGCCGCGCAGCCCGAGCGCGTCCAGTCCCACCTGGACGTGGCCCAGCGGCAGGTGAAGAAGCTGGTGGAGCTGGTGGATGACCTGCTGGACGTGTCGCGCATCTCCGCGGGCCGGCTGGAGCTGAGCCCCACCCGGGTGGACCTGGCGACGGTGGTGCGCGAGGCCGTGGCCCGCTTCGAGCCCGAGGCGGCGCGCGTCGGGTGCCAGCTCACGCTGCACGTGGACGGCCCCCTCATGGGACGGGTGGACCCGCGCCGCTTCGAGCAGGTGCTCGACAACCTGCTGTCCAACGCCCTGAAGTACGGTGCCGGCAAGCCCGTGCACGTGCGGTTGGAGCGCCAGGACACGCGGGCGCGCCTGACGGTGCGGGACGAGGGAATGGGCATCGCCCCCGAGGCGCTCGAGCGCATCTTCAATCGCTTCGAGCGGGCCGTGTCGGGCCGTCACTTCGGAGGCCTGGGGCTGGGGCTCTACATCGTCCGGAGGATTGTCACGGCGAGCGGCGGCACCATCTCCGCGGCCAGCGTCCAGGGGCAGGGCGCGACGTTCACCGTCGAGCTACCCCTGGGTGCCGGCGCCTCCCTTGTTCCGTTGGCGAGCGCCGGGCGGTAAGGTCCGCCCCCGCGCCATTTCCCCCCGCGCGCCCGAGGTCATCGCATGGAGATGCTCTGCACCCTTCGCAGCGCCACGGAGGCGCAGCGGAACGCCCTGCTCCAGGCTCCCGACCGGCTGGAGGCCTTCGTCGACGATGACGAGGACTTCGGCGATTCGAAGGGCGCGGCCTTCGTGGAGCTGGACATCGGCGAGGCGTGGCACGGCCTCCAGTACCTGCTCACCGGCACCCCCTGGGAGGGCGCATCGCCGCTCGACTTCCTGGTGCGCGGAGGCGAGGACGTGGGGGACATCCCCTCGGACGAGGGCACGGCGCGCATCTTCACGCCCGCGCAGGTCAAGGCGCTCGCCACCGCGCTCCAGAAGGTGTCCGAGGACACGCTGCGCCGCCGGTATGACCCGGTGGAGATGCAGGCCCAGGACATCTACCCCGGCACCTGGGACGAGCCGGAAGAGGACGTGGACCCGCTGGAGGAGCTCATCTCCTACTTCGAGGAGCTCCAGAAGTTCATGGCCACCGTGGCGAAGCGCGGGGACGCGCTGCTGGTGCACATCGGCTGACGGGCGTCAGCCCAGCAGGTCGTGCCCCAGCTTCAGCACCAGCGCCAGCACCACGCCCAGCACCACCTTGCGCACCAGCGTGTCGCCGCCCTTCACCGCCAGGTGCGCGCCGATGTACGCGCCGGTGAACATCGCGGCGGCCATGGGCAGCGCCACCTTCCACAGCACCACGCCCTTGAGGGCGAACAGCACCAACGAGGCGAGGTTGGAGGCGAAGTTCACCACCTTCGCGTCGGCGGACGCGCGCGCCAGGCCATGGCCCAGCAGCGTGGAGAAGGCCACGATGAGGAAGGTGCCCGTGCCCGGCCCGAAGAAGCCGTCATAGGCGCCGATGCCCAGCGCGATGAGCGCGCCAATGGCCTGCGCGCGGGGACGGGGCCCGGGCTCGGGCGTGTCACTGGGGCGCGGGGCCTTGCGGAAGGTGAGGAACACCGCCACCGCGATGAGCAGGACGAGCACCAGCGGCTTGAGCACCTCGGGCTTCACCAGCAGCACCAGCCCGGTGCCCGCGAGGGAGCCCGCCAGGCCGAAGGGGAACGCCACCCGCGCCAGCTTCCAGTCCACCAGCCCCGCACGTGAGAAGCGCACCAGCGCGGCGAACGAGCCGAAGACGGCCTGGCCCTTGTTGGTGCCCAGCGCCACGTGCGGTGGCAGGCCGGCGGCCAGCAGCGCCGGCAGGGTGATGAGGCCACCGCCGCCGGCGATGGCGTCGACGAGGCCCGCGGTGAGCGCGGCGAGACAGAGCAGGATGATGTGCAGCGTGCTGACGTCCACGTCCACCGGGGGCCCACCTCCGCGCGGGCGCGCCTGGGTACCACGCTCCGAGGGCGCACGTCGCGGCTGCCCGCTTCTTGCGTCGCCGCGCGCCTTGGGCGTCAATGGCGGTGCAACTGCGTTTCTCCGCCCGAGGTCTCCGTGCTCGCTTCCCTCTTCACCGTGCTGGCGCTCGCGCTGGCCTCGGCCCCGCCCTCCCAGGACCCGTCCGCGCCCACCTGCCGCTCCATTGATGGACAGGTGTCCTGCGGCTACGGGTGCAAGTCGGACGGACAGCGGGTGCGGTGCGCGAAGACGCCCCAGGGCCGCTGCCAGGTGGTGGACGGACAGGCCGTGTGCTTCGACCCGCCCGCCTACGTGCAGAAGGCGTACGGCTCGTCGCTGCCGGAACCCCAGTGCAAGAACATCGATGGGGTGGTGGCATGTGGCTACAACTGCGCGACGCAGCCGGGCAAGGTGAAGTGCGCGAAGTCTCCGGCCGGGGTGTGCAAGGGGCGAGGAGGCGACGTGGAGTGCTTCGACCCGCCGGCGGTGGTGTTCGCGGTGTACGGCAAGGACACGCCCGCCGCGGACTGCCGCAGCAACGGGGTGCAGCTGACGTGTGGCTACGGCTGCGTGAATGCCCCGGAAGGGGTGCGCTGCGCCCGGACGCCCGCGGGTGTGTGCAAGCTGGCCAGCGGCCGCATCACCTGCTTCGACCCGTCCCCGGCGGCGCTGTGCGCCTGGAAGCGCACGCTGCCCACGCCCGAGTGCCGCAACAGCGAGGTGGGGCCGGTCTGCGGCTACGGGTGTACGACGGCCTTCTCCAAGGCGGGCTGCGCCGGCACGCCCGCGGGCATGTGCAAGGTGTTCGATACCGAGGTGCACTGCTTCGACCCGCCCGCCGAGCAGCAGGCGGATGCCGCGTGCCTGGCGGCGCTGGGGCTGGCGGCGCTGGACGGCGCGGCGCCCTGACGGGGAATAAGCGCCCGCGGTCCGGTCGTCTGCTTTGAGTCACCGGAGGACAGCGGTAGGGTTCTCCTTTCTCGCAACCTCTACGGAGTCGAGCCGCGCATGGCGGAGGGTGAGGTCCGGCAGTACTGGGTTCGGAACGACAGGGGCACCATGTGGGGGCCCCTCACCCTGCCGACCATCGAGCTGCTCGTGGAGAGCGGCTCCATCAAGGGCAAGCTCCAGGTCTCTGAGGACGGGCTCAACTTCGCCTATCCCTGGCGCTTCCCCGAGGTCCGCGACGCCTTCCCCCGGGCCCTGTGGGGTGACGGAGCGCCGGATGTGCCGGTGACCGCTCCCGGGGCCGTCTCGCCCGGAGCCGCTCCTGGAGCGCCTGTCGCGGGCCCTGGCGCCGCGCCGATGGCGGGC
>JBKGHK010000668.1:0-5566 GCA_046520375.1 Pyxidicoccus sp. 3LFB2 | reverse complement strand
CCGGGCTCGCAGGGCCCCGCCGGCCCGGGCTCGTATGGGCAGCCCGGTCCGGGCGCCGTCACCCGCGCTCCGGGCGTGGAGGCGGGCACGGCGCTGTCGTCGGTGATTGCCATCACCTTCCGCGGCGACCTGGGCACGGGCGCCAGGAATCTCGCCGAGTACGTGAAGGCGCGCGTGGACCAGGTGGTCGCCGGGCAGATGCCGACGCCCATGGTCTTCCCGCTGCCGTCGGCCTCCACGGACACGGTGCGCACGGTGCCGGGGCTGTTCTCCACCACGGTCATCAAGTGGATGGACCCCATCGGCTTCAGCAGGACGAGCCCGCGCTTTGGCGGCAACGCGGACTACATCGCCTTCTTCGGTGACGGCTGGTCCGCCAATGCCAACGCGCCCCAGTTCACAGGCAACGCGTCCGCGGGCTGGATGTGGGTGAACCACGAGTACGTCTCCGGCACGCGGCCGCGCACGGGCACCGCGCCCATCGGCCAGCACCTGGACTTCGCGAAGTTCCTCCGCAACACGGGCGTGCTGTCCAACAACGTGACGGACGGCACCACGTGGCAGGCCGACGCGCTCATCACCTACAACAAGGAGTGGAAGAAGCAGGTCGGCGGCTCCTGGCTGCGCGTGGTGCAGGACCCGGCCACCGGTGAGTGGGCCGTGGACCGCAACGCGGCCAACAAGCGCTACGACGCCACCAGCGCCACGCTGGCCAGGGTGGTGGGCGTGACGCTGTCCGGCACGGAGCGCGACGACAGCGGCGCCGTGCTGGCCGAGGGCGTGGTGCCCGGCACCCACTCCAACTGCTCCGGCGGACAGACGCCGTGGGGCACCATCTTCACGGGTGAGGAGAACGTCCAGGGCGCTTATGGCGACCCGGAAGGCGCGCTCTGGAATGGCAATAACTGGCGGCCCGCCGCCGTGGGGTTCGCGCCGGGCGCTCCCATCTCGCCGGACTACTCGGCTCCGACTTCGGGTGACTTCGTCAGCGCCGACGTCAACTCCAGCCACCTGAAGGACGGGTACGGCTACCTCGTGGAAATCGACCCGGGCCAGCCGGCGGACCTCTGGTACGACAAGGACGCGGAGAAGCCGGGCGCGGGCCACCGCAAGCTGGGCGGCACGGGCCGGGCGCGCTGGGAGAACGCCGCCTTCGTGGTGGATGCGAGCTGGAAGCTCCTCCCCAACCAGCCCATCGTCATGTACGGCGGCGACGACCGCCGCGGCGGCCGCATCTACAAGTTCGTCTCCAGCGGCAACTACACCGAGGGCATGACGAAGAAGCAGGTCCGCGACCTGCTCAACGACGGCAAGCTGTACGCCGCGCACTTCGCCGGCCTGGACAACAGCACGGGTGACACGCTGGTGGGCGGCGCGGTTCCCACCGAGCAGCAGCCGGGCCAGGGCCGATGGGTGGAGCTGAGCCTGGAGAGCGAGGACGTGGCGCCCAACGCCGAGGCCTACGGCCAGCCGACGCTGACGGTGGGCGCCGCCCTGCGCGACGCCCACTACAACGCCATTGGCGGCTTCACGAGCAACGACCAGGTGCGCAAGCTGCTGTGGACCGCGTCCAACAAGCTGGGCGTGATGGAGCTCAACCGCCCCGAGGACCTGGAGTGGAACCCGAAGGACCCCAGCGGCACGCCGCTGCTGTACGTGGCCTTCACCGAGCACGGTGACGTCACCGCGTTGGACCAGCAGGGCCGCATCGCCGTCGCCCAGCGCAACAGCGAGGGCGTGTGGGTGGAGAAGGCCCGGGCCGCCACGGACAACCGCCTGGTGGACCGCGTGGGCTCGCTGTTCGCCATCCGCGAGTCCAACACGGCGGCGCCGGGGGGCTCGAAGACCTTCGCGTACTTCCGCGTGTGGAAGGGCGAGACGGCCTCGCTCAGCGCGGCGCCGGAGTTCGCCGCGGGCAAGCCGGACAACATCGCCATCGACCGTGACGGCGGCGTGTGGTTCGGCACCGACGGCAACTTCAACCTCAACAAGGTGGCCGACAGCGTCTACTACCTGAACCAGAGCCCGGCCCACCGTGACAGCGAGTACTTCCGCAAGGCGTTCCGCGTGCTCTCCGTGCCCAGTGACGCTGAGGCTACCGGCCCCGCGTTCAGCCCGGACATGAAGACCCTCTTCGTCAGCGTCCAGCACCCGGGCGAGGACAACTTCAGCGTCTGGCCGTAGCCGCTGTCACGCAGTCGCTGTCACGGAGGTTGGAACGGATGTCCGCGGGGTCGAAGGGAAGCGCGCGAGGAGTCGTCATCGGGCTCCTCGCGTTGGGAATGGTGTTCTCCGCCATCGGCGTGTGGAAGCTCCGCCACCGTCCGCCGGAGCCTCCCTTCGACCCGCTCGCGCAGGCGCTGGCGAGCGGCAGCCGCGTGGCCAACCGCGAGGCCCCCATTCCGTCCATGTGCTACACGAAGACGGAGGGCGTCTCCAACCCGTGCTGGACGTGTCACACGGGCGGCGTCGGCAACAACGTCATGGACGACGAGGCCCTGCAGGCCGAGTACGCCTTCAGCGACGTGGGGCAGACGAACCAGTGGTCCAACCTCTTCACGGACCGCTCCGCCGCGCTGGCGGACATCTCCGACGCGGAGGTGCTGGAGTACATCCGCCAGGACAACTACACGCCGCTGCGGTCCGCGCTGCTGGGGCGTCCTGGCGGCTTCAAGGGCTGGGTGCCGGACCTGGACCTGGCGCGGGGCTTCGACGCGGACGGCTTCGCCACGGACGGCAGTGGCTGGCGGGCGGTGCGCTACAAGCCCTTCCTGGGCACCTTCTGGCCCACCAACGGCAGCACCGACGACGTCTTCATCCGGCTGCCGGCCGCCTTCCAGCGGGACGCGGACGGGCAGCCGTCGCGTGAGGTGTACCGGCTCAACCTCGCCATCCTCGAAGCGGCGATGACGATGGACCCGGCGCTGACGGACGTGCGCGGGGCGCGCCGCCGGGTGGAGCCGGTGGACGAGCGCATGGGCGGCGTGGACCTGGACGGGGACGGCGTCCTGGAGGGCTCGGTGGAGGAGGTGCGCGGGCTGCCGGCGCGCTACGTGGGGGGCGCGGCGAAGGTGGCGGTGCGCCTGCACTTCTATCCGGTGGGCACGGAGTTCCTCCACACGGTGCGCTACGTGGACCCGGACGCGCCCACGCTGCTGTCCTCGCGCATGAAGGAGGTCCGCTACTCGCGCAAGGACGAGGAGCATGAGGACCTGCGCGTGCGGAGCTTCTACCTGGAGGAGAAGGAGAAGAAGCTCCAGGGGCGCCTGCCCGTCTTCCCCGGCACGCCCGAGCTGGGGCTGGTGAACGAGTTCGGCTGGCGGCTGCAGGGCTTCATCGAGGACGCGCGCGGCAGGCTGCGCGTCCAGACGATGGAGGAGCACGCGTTCTGCATGGGCTGCCACACCAACCTGGGCGTGACGGTGGACCAGACCTTCGGCTTCCCGCGAAAGGTGCCGGGCCGGGAGGGGTGGCGGCACCAGGACCTGCGCGGCATCCCCGACGTGCCGCAGGCGGGCCACGAGAAGCCCGAGGTGCTGACGTACTTCGAGCGCGTGAAGGGCGGCGATGAGTTCCGCGCGAATGACGAGTTGCTCACGCGCTTCTTCCCGGGGGGCACGCTGGACGAGGCCTCCGTGCGCAGGGCGGGGAAGGGCGGAGACCGGGACCTGGCGTGGCTGGTGACGCCGTCGCGCGAGCGTGCACTGGCGCTGGGCCGGGCCTACATGGCGCTGGTGCGGGAGCAGTCCTTCACGAAGGGCCGGGACACGCTGCTCGCGCCGCCGGAGAACGTGCTGCCCGCGGTGGAGAACGGCTCCACCGGACTGGAGGACGCCGGCCTCATCTTCGAGGACGGGCGGCTGCACCTCGCCTGGGAGTGAGGTGCTTCACCGCGAGGTGCGGCGCTCCAGCAACTCCGTGGAGCGGTGGATGAGCTGCTTCATCGTCACCGTGCCCAGGAAGCGGCCCTGGGCGTCCACCACCACCACCGGGTCATAGAGGGTGTCCGCCCTGCGCTTCATGGCGACACGCGCCAGCGTGGTAATCGCCATGCGGTCCTCGACCACCAGCGGGTGCTCGTCGAGCGCGGGCGCGCGCTGCCGCGTCACCAGCGCCTTGGGCCGGTCCGCCTCCAGCAGGACGACATGGTCCAACTGGCAGGCATGCTGGAAGAGCCCGTGCACGTCCCCGGCGGACGTGGTGGCCGCGTCCACGCAGAGGCGGCGGATGACCATGCTGCCCACCGTCTCGTCGTCCTCGCGCTCACGGAAGTCGAGCGCGCGCATGGCCTGGTGGCGCTGCGCCTCGAACTCGCCATTGGGACGGACGGGCGCGGGAGCGGGGCGGGCAATGAGGTACCCCTGCACATGGCGGATGCCCAGCCGCAGCAGCACCGCCAGCTCGTCCCACGTCTCCACGCCCTCGGCGATGAGGATGGCGTCCACGCTGGAGGCGAAGGCCACCAGCGACTTCACCAGGTGCTGCTGGTAGCTGTAGCGGTGGATGTCCCGCACCAGCGCCTGGTCCAGCTTGATGAACTGGGGCGCGCTGTGCACCAGCGTCACCAGCCCCGAGTGCCCCGCGCCGAAGTCATCCAGCGCAATCCCGAAGCCCTCCGCCGCGCACTGGCGCGTCAGGCGCTGGATGAGCTCGATGTCCTCGAACGCTGCCTTCTCGGTGATTTCCAGCACGAGGTGCCCGGGCTTGAGGCCGTACCGGGCCAGCAGCGCCACCGTGGAGCCGTCCCCGAAGCGCGGGTCGCTCAACACGTCCGGGCTGACGTTGAAGAAGAAGGGCGCGCGCCGCTGCTCGTCCGACAGCGTGGAGATGCACCGCAGCGCCGACGTCCAGCACGCGCGCTCCAGCTCCCACGTGTAGCCCTGCTCGCGCGCCTGCGTGAAGAGCACCTGCGGCTCTCGCCGCTCTCCCGGTCCACGCGACAGCACCTCGTGGCCGATGACCTCACCGTGCAGCAAGTCCACGATGGGCTGGAAGACCGATGTGACGCTGGGTTCGTCACCGTTCCACAACCAGGCGGGGGCCGGGGCGGCAGAGAGGGGGAGTCTCATGTGGGGAAATTGTAGCTGAAGTCGCCCACGGCTTCAGGGCACCCCCCCATCCAATTTGAAACATTTGCACCCCGGCCCTGTAACAAGTCGCCTGTTTGTATACATGGCGCCCGAGCGGGAGATGGGGCGCTGAGACATCCCGGCCCGTCCCGCGAGCGCCTCGGAGTCAGCGTCTCCTGGAAGACAGACAGGCCGGCGGGGCCCTCATCGCTCGTCTCCATGAAGCCGGGAGAGCGGCCCGTCGACAGCCCGCATGTAGGGCGGGCAGGCCTTCAGGACTCGCGCACCCGCTCGGACGTCGGCGTCGCTTCGACGGCCGCGAGCGGCTCGATGGGGGCGACAGGCGCCAGCGGAGCCACTGCGCCAGGCGGCGTCACGGACAGCGCGGCCTGCGTGGCGACAGCGTCCAGGGCCTGTCCCTCTTCCCATTGGACGGAGGAGAGTGAGCGGAAGCGGCGCGCCAGCGCGGACAGCTCGGCGGCCTTGAGCTGGGCCTG
>JBKGHK010000667.1:0-5567 GCA_046520375.1 Pyxidicoccus sp. 3LFB2 | reverse complement strand
GCCTGCCGGACGCGGTGCTGCGGGCCGCCGCCGCGCACCAGGGCCTCGAGGCGGCCCCGAAGCTGGTGGCGCTGGTGACGGCCCCCAACGTGGAGACGGGCCCCATGGACCCGGACCTGGTGACGGGCGGAGACGCCCAGCGGCAGGCCTTCGACGAGGACGTGAACACCGGCGTCCCCGTGAGCAATGCCGCCCCCGGCAAGCGGTGGGCCGCGGACGGGGCGCTGCGGGCGGGCTATGCGCCCACCCTGAAGCACCTCGCGTCCATCCGCATCCGCGCCACCGGGCCCGGCGAGCTGAGGGCCATCGTCCGCACGCCCGAGGGCGTGGGGCTCAAGGACCCGGAAGGCGGCTTCTCCTTCGTGAACCCCACGGTGTGCCGCTTCCGCGGCACGGGGCAGTGGGAGGTCTGCAAGCCCACCGTGCCACTGGTCGACGTGGACGCGGTGAGCGTGTTCCCGGAGCACGCGGACGTGGAGCTCAAGGAACTGGAGGTCCTCGGCGCGCGGTAGGCGCCGGGACGCTCAGACCAGCAGGCCCTTCTCCTTCGCCATCGCGAAGATGGGCTTGGCGTCCTTCTTCAGCACCGCGCTCACGTCCTGGATGACGGCGTCCGCCGACTTCGCCACCGACAGGTAGTTGTCGAACGTGCGCGTGAGGATCAGCACGCCGGAGATGATGACGCGCTGGAGGTTGTGCTGCAGGTCCGTGCCTTCATAGATGAGCCACATCTGATCCACGCAGGTGCGGCGGGCATCCAGCAGGAACTGGTTGAGGATTCCCCGCTCCTGCGCGTCCGGCACCTTCGACTTGGCGCTGACGGACGCGACGTAGATGAGGTTCGAGTTGATCCGCTTGGCGGCCTCCTGCATCTGCGCCAGGATCGTCGTGACGTCCTCCTTCGTCGGAGGGTTCTCCCAGCGGGAGAAGATGACGCGGTCGATGACTTCAGCCTTGTAGGTGGGGCCGTTCACGATGCCTCCGGTGAGGCGGACGGTTTGGTGTGCAAGCGCCCGGCCGGCGTTCTCCACTGCGCCGTGCGCCCTAATGTGTAGCAGGAACACTCCTCCCGTTGAAGAGAGTGAGCGCTCCCCCTCCACCACATGCTTGGCAGTCAGACTGTCGCGCTGCAGTCCTGGCGGACAAAACCGTCCGGGTCGAGGGTGACACTGCCCCAGAAACGCCTCCATGTCTCAGGAAGGCGGGAAAGTCCCGACCCCGGTGGCAGGAGCGAGTGGTGCCCGGAGGCGCCTGTCTCCGTCAGCTCAGGTTCTCCGCGTTCAGCCCGGCGGGCATGCCTGCATCGGCGGGGGCGGGGGTCATTGTCGCGGACGACGGCTTGCTGCTGCGGCGCACGCTCTTCTTGGCGGAGCCACGGCGCGGGTTCTTGTCGGTGGCGCCCGTGGGCTTCACGTCGCGCTGCTTGCGCGTCTTGCGCACGCCCGTCTTCGCCGAGTCGCCAATCTTGCGCTGCGCCTTCATCTCCGGCGAGTCGGTAGTGACGAGCCCCTTCTGATGCGTCTTCCGGCGCGTGGCCTTCACCTCCAGCTTCTTCTTCTTCGCGGGGGCCTTCGCCTGCGCCTTCATCTGCTTCCTCGCCGAGGACTTCACCTGCTTCTTCGCTTTCGCGGCCATGCGTGACTTCCTCCTGCGTGTGCAGGTATGCACGCCTGGTGCGGATGGCCACTGTCCCCACGGTGGAGGACAGTGGCGCGAGGCCGTTAGCGCAGGGCGCGGCGGGCGAGGACGGCCTTCACATCCTCCAGCGTGAGGCCCAGCGGCTTCACCGCGACGAGCACGTGGTAGAGCACGTCCGCCGCCTCCTCCACGGCGCGCTCCCGGTCTTCATCCGCGCAGGCCGTCACCAGCTCCACGGCCTCCTCGCCAATCTTCTTGAAGCGCAGGTTGCGGTCGTCCAGCAGCCGGCGCGTGTAGCTGGGCTTCTCCCCTTCGGCGGGCGCCTGGGTGGCGCGCCGGGCGATGGTGGCATCCAGCGCGGCCAGCGCGTCCCAGCGGCCGGGGCCGAAGCAGGTCTCCTCGCCGGTGTGGCAGGCGGGGCCGGCCTTCTCCACCCGCGCCAGCACCGCGTCCCCATCACAGTCCGCGCTGAGCGACACCACGCGCTGCACGTTCCCGCTGGTGCCGCCCTTGTGCCACAGGCCCCGTGTCCGGGAGCGGTAGTACATCTCCCCGGTGGCCAGCGTGCGTTCGAGCGCCTCGCGGTCCGCGTGCGCCACCATCAACACGTCGCCGGTGCGCGCGTCCTGCGTCACCACCGTCACCAGGCCGCCGCCCTTGCTGAAGTCCAGCCGGTCCAGGTCCAGCGTCACCGCCGTCATCGCAGCCCCTCCTTCAGGCCCAGCCGCTCACGCACCACCCGGGACAGGGCCCCGTTGGTGGCGATGCAGTCGCCGCCGAAGGAGGTGGCCCGGCCCTTCCAGTCGGTGAAGACGCCGCCGGCCTCTTCGATGATGGGCTGCAGCGCGGCCGCGTCCCAGGGAGACAGCACCTCGTCCACCATCACCTCCGCGCGACCGGTGGCCACCAGCAGGTAGCCGTAGCAGTCGCCCCAGGTGCGGTCCATGGCCGCCTCCTTCGCCAGCCCGCGCCAGGCCTCGCCCCGCTCGGGGTGCAGCAGGAACCGCTCATCGGTGGACAGCAGCACCGCCTTCGACAGCTCCGCCTGCTCGGAGACGCGCGTCGGCTTGCCATTCCAGAAGCAGCCCTGCCCCGGCGCCGCCACCAGCAATTCCCCCACCGCGGGGAAGTAGGCCGCGCCCACGAGGATGCGCTCGCCCTTGGCCAGCGCCACCAGCGTGCCCCACAGCGGCACGCCGCGGATGAACGTCTTCGTCCCGTCGATGGGGTCCAGAATCCAACGGCGCTCGGCCCCCGGCCGCGTCTCGCCGAACTCCTCTCCGAGGATGCCGTCCTCCGGGAAGCGGGCCTCCAGCCAGTCGCGCGCTGCCTGCTCCGCCGTCCGGTCCGCCACCGTCACCGGCGTGCCGTCGGACTTGGTGTCCACCGCGATGCCGCTCCGGAAGAAGCCCAGCGCCACGTCTCCGGCCGTCCGCGCCAGCTCGGACGCCGCCTGCATCAGCCCCTGCCTGTCAGTCATGTCCCGCTCCGGATGTGGAGGCCGCCCTCGCGGAGCAGCGACTTGATGGCGCCCACCGTGGTGACGCCGTCGTGGAGGATGCCCGCCACCAGCGCCGCGTCCGCGCCGCCCCGGGTGAGCGCGTCCTTCACGTGCTCCGCGCTGCCCGCCCCGCCCGAGGCGATGACGGGCACGTCCACCGCCTCGGCCACCGTCCGCGTCAGCTCCAGGTCATAGCCGCTGCGCGCCCCATCGCGGTCGATGCTGGTGAGCAGCACCTCCCCTGCCCCGCGCGCCACGCAGTCGCGGGCCCAGGCCACCGCGTCCAGGTCCGTGGGCTTGCGGCCTCCGTGGGTGTAGACGCGCCAGCGCCCGTCCTCCCTCTTGGCGTCGATGCTGGCCACCACGCACTGGGCGCCGAAGCGCTCCGCGCAGGCCGTCAGCAGCGCCGGGTTGGCCACCGCCGCCGAGTTGATGCTCACCTTGTCCGCGCCTGCCCGCAGGGCCCGGCCCACGTCGTCCACCGTGCGCACCCCGCCGCCCACGGTGAGCGGAATGAACAGTCGTTCCGCGGTGCGCTGCACCAAGTCCCACAGGGTGCCGCGCTCCTCGGCGCTGGCGGAGATGTCCAGGAAGGTCACCTCGTCGGCGCCCTCCTGCTCGTAGCGCCGGGCCAGCTCCACCGGGTCGCCCACGTCGCGCAGGCCCTCGAACTGGACGCCCTTCACCACGCGCCCACCCTTCACGTCCAGGCAGACGATGAGTCGCCGGGTGAGCATCACTTCACCTCCAGGGCGACGGAGCCCTTCATGCTGAACACCGTGTCCGAGTCCACCATGGCGTCGCGCAGCGCCAGCCCCAGCGCCTTGAAGGCGGCCTCGGTGGCGTGGTGGCTGTCCTTGCCGCGCAGCACCCGCAGGTGCAGCGTCACCTTCGCGTGCTCGCTGAACGAGCGCATCCAGTGCTCGTAGAGCTGGTTCTTCAGCGGGCCCCGGTAGTAGAAGCGGCCGCCCGCATCCAGGCACGCCTGCACCAGCGCGTCGTCCATGGGAATGGTCCGCTCCGCGAAGCGCGCCGCCGTGGCGGGAATCACCTGCTGCACCGCCGTGCCCAGCGTAATCGCCACGTCCTCCATCAGGTGGTGGGTGAGGTCGCCCCGCGCGTGCAGCTTCAGGTCGAGGCCCGCGTAGCGCGCGAAGGTGGCCAGCATGTGGTCGAAGAACTTCAGGCCGGTGTCCACCTCCGTGACGCCCTTGCCGGGCGTGAGCTCCACGCGAATCTTCGTCTCCTTCGTCTCCCGAATGACGGTGGTCATCCCGCGAACTCCTGCGCGACCGCGCGCGCGTCCAGCCTGCCCGTGTACAGCGCCATGCCGATGACCGCCCCGTAGGCGCCCGCTGTCGCCAGCGCCCGCAGGTCCTCCAGCGTCGTCACCCCGCCCGAGGCGTAGAGCCGGTGGCGGCTGGTGCGTGCCACCTCCTCCATCAGCGGCAGGTCCACGCCCGACAGCTGCCCTTCCTTGTGCACCGCCGTCACCAGGAGCCCCGCCAGCGGCAGCGGCTCCAGCGCGGCGAGCACGTCGCGGATGTCCCGCGCGCTGCCCGCCGTCCAGCCGCGCGTCACCACCTCGCGGCCCTTCACGTCCGCCGCCACCACCACGCGGCCCGGGAAGCGGCCCGCCACCTCCGCCAGCCACGCGGTGTCCTCAATCGCCCGCGTGCCCACCACCACGGAGGACGCGCCGCCCTCCAGCACGGCCTCCACCCTGTCCGAGTCGCGCACGCCGCCGCCCACCGTGAAGGTGAGGCCGCGCTCGTACGAGGTCAGCCGGAAGATGGTGTCCGAGTTGGAGCCCTTGCCCAGCGCGGCATCCAGGTCCACCACGTGGAAGGTGCGGAAGCCGTAATCACGCCACTGCCTCAGCGCGTCCAGCGGGTCATTCACCCGGACCTTCTCCGCGTCGTACGAGCCGCCCACCAGCTGCACGCACGCGCCCTCGCGCAGGTCGATGGCTGGAATGGCAATCATGGCGCCACCTCGCGGAGGAAGGCCTGCACGAAGCGCACGCCCGACACGGAGGACTTCTCCGGGTGGAACTGCACGCCCACCACCTTCCCCCGCCGCACCGCCGCGGGGAAGCGGTCCTCCTCGTGCGTCGTCCACCCCGTGACGATGGACGGGTCCGTCGCGCGGCAGACGTAGCTGTGCGCGTAGTACACGGTGTCCAGCTTCGCGCCGGCCAGCGTGCGGTCCTCCTCCACGGTGTTCCAGCCAATCTCCGGCACCCGCCGCGCGGCCAGCCGCGTCACCTTCCCGGAGAAGTAGCCCAGGCCCGCGCCTCCGCCCTCCTCGCCGGTGTCGAAGAGCAGCTGCATGCCCAGGCAGATGCCCAGGCACGGCAGGCCCGCCTCCAGCGCGTCGCGCATCGCCTGACGCCCCGGCTCCAGCCGCGCCGCCGCCGCGCCAAAAG
>JBKGHK010000666.1:0-5570 GCA_046520375.1 Pyxidicoccus sp. 3LFB2 | reverse complement strand
GGAACTGGACGATGCCTCCACCGCCCCCGCCACCTCCGCCGTAGAGCTGGCCCGTGGCTCCCGCGATGCCGTTGGCCCCCGCGCCCCCGTTGGCGCGGATGACGCCGTTGGTGCCCAGGGTGATGGTGCCACGGGAGACCACGGTGAGGACGCCGCCTCCTCCACCTCCGCCGCCGGGCAACGGCTGGCCCCCCGTGAGCTGCGCACCGCGGCCCGCGATGTCGATGGTGCCATTGAGGATGACGTTGCCCCGGGCCGCGAGGATGAGCCGGCCTCCGGCCTCGCCACCGACGGCGGCGGGGTTCCCATGCTTCGGGCGGAAGCCGCCGCCAGCCCCGCTCAGGTCGAAGCGGGTGAGCAGCGACGAGCGTCCCAGGTCCAGGCCCCGGCCGCCCTGGTAGTCCTCCGCCGCGGAGACGGCGATGCCCCGCGCCGGCGAGTTGACGGACTGGACCTGCTGCTCCGGGTTGACGGCGATGACGCCCGTGGGCCCGACGATGATGTCTCCGGTGGCGCGAATCGTGGTCCCACTCGCCAGGATGAGCGTGCCGTCGATGCGCACGTTGCGGAACATCAGGTTGGCGCCGTGCTGCAGGCTGGCGTAGCCGATGGCGAGGTTCCGGAGCGGCGAGGTGTTGAAGAGGGTGAAGTCCCCCGCGGAGCCGTCTCCGTAGAGCGCGAGCGCGCCGGGCTCGCCCTGTGGGCCGGTGGCCCCGTCGCTCCAACGGCCCCTGGCTCACCCTGAGGCCCCGGCGCTCCCACCGCCCCTGGCTCACCCTGAGACCCTGGCTCACCCTGGGGCCCCGGCTCGCCCCCGTGGCCCCTGGAAGGCCTTGAGCCCCCTGGGGCCCCGACTTCCCCCGCCGGGCCCGGAGGACCCTGGGGGCCCGGGGAACCCTGGGGCCCCGTCTCCCCCCTGGCCCCCTGCGGGCCTGGAGGGCCCTGCTGCCCGTCGCCCCCCGACGAAGCCTTGCAGGCAGTCCATCCAAGGAGCCCCATGACCAGCGTGGCTCGAAGCAACCGGACGCCAGGAACACTCGATGACAAGTGAACGCGCATCTCGACTCCCCCAGGGTGAAAGCGGGCAGTCTGGCGCATCTTCGTGCTGCTGTACCAGGGTTACATCTTCCCCGGGCGCCCGTGGAACACAGGGCCTCGGGGCAAAGAAGAAGCCCAGCAACCGGGTGGGCTTGCTGGGCTCCTCTCGACCTTGAATGTCAGCCTGACGGCCCGGGGCTGGCGCCGTCCGGAGGACTACCGGACGATGTTCACCGCGGTGTCATCGAGGAAGAAGCTCGTCTTCAGCGACGAGTCCTCGGTGCCGTTGAAGTAGACGCGGATGGTCTGCCCCCGGTACGCGGCCAGGTCGAACGTCCGCTGCACGTACGCCGTGCCCTTGTCCAGGTTGCTGTAGGTGGCCAGCGTCCCCAGCACCGTGCCGGCGCTGTTGCGAATCTGGATGGTCAGCTTGTCGTAGGCCGTCGTCGTCGTGGTCTCCGACGTGGTGATGAGCGCCCAGAAGCTGAGCGTGGCGCTGCACGCCGTGGAGGGGATGGTGATGTCCTGGTAGGCGAACTCGGTGCGCGTGGCGCCGTAGCCGTTCAGCCACGCCTTGTACGTGCCCGTGCGCGGCGCGCTGCCCGAGATGGTGCCGTCGATGACGCCCGACGAGGTGGTCCACCCCGTGCTGCCGCTCTCGAAGCCCGCGTTGACCAGGAGCTGCTCGGAGATGGAGCAGCTGCCCGTGCCGTTGTTCACCGTCACGGACACCGTGGACGACGTGCCCACGTTGTTGGCCGCGTCATACGCCTTCGTCGTCAGCGCGTAGGTGCCGTTGGCTACCGACGTCGTGTTCCACGAGACGCTGTACGGCGCGGCCGTCGCCGTGCCCACGAGCGCGGTGCCCGCGAAGAACTCCACGCGCGCCACGCCGACGTTGTCGGAGGCGCTGGCGCTCAGGGTCGCGGTGCCGCTCACCGTGGAGCCGCCCGCGGGCGAGGTGATGGACGTCGTGGGCGGGGTGGTGTCACTGCCGCCGCCGCCGGTGATGAAGAGCGTGTACAGCAGCCGGTTGGGCGAGCCAGTGCCCGGGCTGGTGACCTTGTTCGGCGTGGCGTTGTTCACCAGGGCGTCGCGCACCTGCGCGGGCGTCGCGGTGGGGTTGGCGCTCAGGAAGAGCGCCGCGGCGCCGGCCACGTGCGGCGAGGCCATGGACGTGCCGCTCATCGAGGTGCTCGACGTGTTGCCGGAGTTCGACGCCGAGGTGATGCTCGAGCCCGGCGCGAAGATGTCCACGCACGTGCCGAAGTTGGAGAACGACGAGCGGGAGTCGCTGCTGGTGGTGGAACCCACGGTGATGGCGTTGGGCGCACGGGCCGGCGAGTAGTTGCAGGCGTTGGCGCTGTCGTTGCCGGCGGCGACCACCGTCGTGACGCCCGCGGCAATCAGCCGCTCCGTCGCATCGTCGATGGCCTGGATGCCGACATCGCCAAGGCTCATGTTGGCGACCGCGGGCTTGATGTGGTTGGCCGCCACCCAGTCGATGCCGCCGATGACCTGCGCGTCGTTTCCATAGCCCGTGCAGTCGAGCACCCGCACGCCGTGGAGGGTGACATTCTTCGCCACGCCCCAGGTCGTGCCGCCCACCGTGCCCGCCACGTGCGTGCCATGGCCATGGCAGTCCGAGGCGTCGCTGTCGTTGTCGATGAAGTCGTAGCCGTTGCCCATGCGACCGGTGAACTGGGTGTGGGTCGGCCGGATGCCGGTGTCGATGACGTACGCATGCACGCCGGTGCCATCGACGTTGTAGGTGTAGGAGCTGTTGCGCGGCAGGTCCCGCTGGTCGATGCGGTCGATGCCCCAGGTCGCGCCGGTCTGCGTCGCCGACACGTGGAGGATGCCGTTCTCCTGCACGTAGGCCACGCGCGGGTCGGACAGCAGGCGCTGCGCCTCGGCGTCGCTCATGTTCGCCAGGAAGCCGCGGATGGAGTGCTCATACGTCCGCAGCACCCGGCCCCCGTTGAAGGACACCAGCTCCTGGGCGATGTTCGCCGCGCCCTGCTGGCGGACCTCGTTCGTGGAGTCGCGCAGGACGACGATGTACTCGTTGGGCACGGCCCGGGCCCGGCGAATCATCTGCGCCGATTGACCGAGCTGCTCACTGTCGGAGTCCTGTGCCTCGGGCATCGGGCCGCATGCCGCGGCCAGCAGGGAGACGACACTCACCGCCTGGGTCAGTTTCAGTTTCATTCGGCCTCTCGGGAACGTGCGGGCTCCGGCACGGAAGCCCTCGCACAGGCCGTGAAACTAAAATTTATTCGATAAACCGGTCAACCGTGGTTTCGCGGACAGTCATGTACCGCGCACGCCCACCTGGTCGAAGCGGGTATAGGCCCGCACCAGGGTGTCCACGTGCTCGTGACGCTCCAGCTCCAGCGGGGTGTCGGTGAGCGTCACCACCCAGGCCCCCGAGTCCGTGCAGGTGCTCCGTCCCAGCCACTCGCCGTCCCGGGTCGCGTTGGGGAAGCCGAGCCAGCGCGCCGTCTCCAGGGACCAGTAGTTCAGCCACCCGAGCTGCAGGGGCGTCTGCGGCCCGGGTAGCAGGTCGGGGCGGTTGCCCAGCCGGGGCAGCGCATTCAGCGCGGGGAAGCGCACCCTCGGGTTCATGAAGGACGGCAGCGGCACGTCCGCCGAGAACAACACCGGCAGCAGCGTGCTGGTGGTCGCCACCGGCATGAAGCCCATGTGCCAGGCGCGCAGGGCATCTCCACACCGGGCCACGAGCCGCTCCAGGCGCCCGTCGGAGAGCACCTCGAAGCGGGACAGCCACACCGTCACCACCTCCATCTCCCGGCCGTCGGCCGCCGTGGCGCGCAGCCCGGGGTTGGCGGAGACATTGAGGGAGTACTTCCCGGGGGCGCTGAACAGCTGCAACGACGTCCCGCTCCGGAGGCGCTCCGTCACCCAGCCGTCCCGGTCCACCACCCGCACCTGTTGGTACTGGGGCTCCTCCTGCGCGGACCGGTTCGTGGCCGGCTCGCGCTCCTCCACCGGCTCGACGCACCAGCTCACGTCCACGCCCGGGAAGATGTCCTCCAGCACGCGAAGCACCTCGGACACACTCGCGTCGTCCGAGGCCAGCGGCGGCACGACGAAGTCCAGCTTCACGGGATTCAAGCGCATGGCGTCGTCATGACATTCACGGCCGCAGGCAGAGGCAGGGCTGCACCCACATCAAGTCGTACGCGGTGGAGTGGATCATCGCCGCGAAGCCACCGTGGCCGTCAACCCCCGGGGGCCAGCGCTCCGGCCTCAGCGGGGGCGCCGGACGACCGTCGTGTCCTGCGCCAGCTCCTGCTCCACCACGGGCTGCGCGACCTTCGGGGGCACGAGCTGCGTCGCGGCGTCCTCCAGGGCGGGCGCGGGAGCTGCCTTGCGCGTGAGCAGCGGCTCGACTTCTTCGGGCGTGGGGTCTCTCAGCTCCGACAGCGCGCGCTCCCGAGCCCACCGCTCCGCGAAGTTCGCTCGCAGCCAGCCCACCAGGTCGACCGCCGGCAGCTGATGACGGACGGCTTCGAGCGCGCGCTGGAAGGCCCACGCGTCGACGAAGCGCTGCTCCAGCCGGGGATGGAGCGCGGTTTCGAGGATGTCCCTGAGCATCCCGTATGCGGCCGGAGCGTCGGGCCGCTCCACGCGCGGAAGGCGCAGGGCCCCGGAGACTTCGGGCACGGGACCAAAGAGCAGCTCATACAGGACGCAGCCGAGCGCGTAGAGGTCTCCGGACACGGTGGCCTCGGCTCCCTCGCGGCGCTCGGGTGGCATGTACACGAACTTGCCGATGATGCCGCCCACCTCCGTCAGGCGGCTCACGGAGGGCACCGTCACGGTTTCGGAGACGCGCTCCTGCGGCTGGCCGGAGCCATGCGCGATGCCGAAGTCGACCACCTTCACCACGCCGTCGAAGGACACCACGAGGTTGTCCGGGCTGATGTCGCGGTGGATGATGCCGCGCTCGTGCGCGTAGGCCAGCCCGCGCAGCGCCTGCTGACAGACTTCGACGACGACCTCCAGCGGCAGCACGGCGCCCTTCTTCACGCGCCGGACGAGCTCCAGCACGCTCACCCCGCTCAGGTACTCCATGACGATGAACCAGCCGCCATCCACCTGTCCGAGGTCATAGACGGACACGAGGTGGGGATGGTGCAGGCTCGCGGCGGTGCGGGCCTCGCCGATGAAGCGATGGAGCCGGACGGAGGGGTCCTCGTGCCCTTCCTCCAGCATGCGTTTGAGGACGACGAGCCGGTGGAAGCCCGCGCGGCCCGTCCTCACCGCCAGCCACACCTCACCCATACCGCCGCGTCCGAGCCGGGCGAGCCGGCGGTACCGGTGGATGCCGGTGCCCAGGTCCGCGCCCCGGAGCGAGCGCGCGGTGAGAATCGCGAGCGCGGTGGACGCGAGCAGCAGGAACGGCAGCCCCACGAGCGCGAAGAGCGGAGGCCCCGGGCTCCAGCCGATGTCGATGGCCAGCCTCGACGGCCCAGGAGCGCGAGCGCGCAGAGCGCGGCCACGAG
>JBKGHK010000665.1:0-5597 GCA_046520375.1 Pyxidicoccus sp. 3LFB2 | reverse complement strand
GCCCGAGGTGGGGGCCTCGGCCCGGGCGGCGCGCGACGGCGGCCGGGTGGGGCCTTGCGCCCGCTAGAGCTTTGGGAAGGCATTCGCCAACGCCTCCCGGCCGCCCTTCTCCACCACGTCGCCGTGGCACACCACCACGCGCTCCGCGTCCCACGCCCGCACCCGGCTGAAGACCTCGCGCACCGTCGGCTTGTGCCGGATGAGCATCCGGGCGGTGAGCGTCATCGCCAGCCGCTGCCATGCGCCGCTGAGCTTCAGATACGCGCGCAGGCGCCACGAGTCCGCGCGGTGGACGTTGAAGGCCAGGTCCGTGATGAGCACCGTGCGGCTGGGCCGGTGGAAGAAGATGCACTCGTCCAGCTTCGGCATGCCCCGGACAAAGGCCTGGTCGATGATACGCGCCCAGCCCCGGTCCACCCCGTCCCCCAGTTCGATGTCGATGCGCAAATCGGGCCGCTTGTGCCGCAGGCGCGGGGGCGCGGCCACCTTCGCCTCCGGATAGGCCGCCGCCCAGTCCTGCACGAACAGGTGATGCATGAGGTTGGGCGCCACCAGGAAGCGCACCGGCCCCAGCGCGTCCACCGCCGCGCGGGCCTCGGGGGTGAGGCGGACGGGCGAGTGGACCCACAGCCCGCCGTCCGGCAGGCGGACGACAGTCATGCGGCCCCCCACCTCGAGGCCTGCGAAACGGAATGGAACTTCGAAGACGTAGACGTCCTCGGCCACGGGGCGAAGCATGGGCGGCTCCTGGGGTGTGGGTTCCTACCTTCGTTCCGTATTTTGACCGCCGGTCGAATTTCGCGCAACCCATTCCAGGGGGTGGGGAACGCCTGGGGCGACGGGGCCGTTGATTTCCGGGAGGGGCCGGCGTAGGCAACCCTCCTCTTTCAACGACTTTCGAAGGGTGCTCCGCACATGGCCGAGAAGCTCACGCCCCGCGAGAAGGGCTTTTCCGAGTGGTACGTCGACCTGGTCCAGAAGGCGAAGCTCGCCGACTACTCGGACGTGAAGGGCTGCATGGTCATCCGGCCCAACGGCTACGCCATCTGGGAGAACATGCAGCGCGTCCTGGACAAGATGTTCAAGGACCTGGGCCACAAGAACGCCTACTTCCCGCTGCTCATCCCCGAGAGCTACCTGAAGAAGGAGGCGGAGCACGTCGAGGGCTTCAACCCGCAGCTGGCCGTCGTCACGCACGCGGGCGGCGCCAAGCTGGAGGAGCCCTACGTCATCCGGCCCACCAGTGAGACCATCATCAACCGCTCGTTCTCCAAGTGGATTCAGAGCTACCGGGACTTGCCCCTGCTCCTGAACCAGTGGGCGAACGTGATGCGCTGGGAGATGCGCACGCGCCTGTTCCTGCGCACCACCGAGTTCCTCTGGCAGGAGGGCCACACCTGCCACGAGACGGAGGAGGACGCGGAGAAGGAGACGCTCCAGATGCTGGAGGTCTACCGGACGTTCGCCGAGGACTACATGGCGATGCCGGTGCTGCCGGGGCGCAAGTCCGAGTCGGAGCGGTTCGCCGGCGCGCTGCGCACGTACAGCATTGAAGCGATGATGCAGGACAAGAAGGCGCTGCAGGCGGGCACCAGCCACAACCTGGGGCAGAACTTCGCCAAGGCCTTCGACACGAAGTTCCAGGGCCGCGACGGCCGGGAGCACTTCGTGTGGCAGACGTCGTGGGGCGTGTCCACGCGCCTCATCGGCGGCCTCATCATGACGCACTCGGATGACTCGGGCTTCATCGTCCCTCCGAAGCTGGCGGCCACGCACGTGGTCGTCATCCCCATCTTCGGCAAGGCGTCGGACACGGAGAAGGCGCAGGTGCTGGAGAAGAGCCACGCGCTGGCCGCGGACCTGCGCAAGGCGGGGCTGGGCGTGGTGGTGGACGACGACGACAGCAAGGGCCCGGGCTTCAAGTACTTCGAGCACGAGCTGGTGGGCACGTGCCTGCGCATCGAGCTGGGCCCCAAGGACCTGGCGAAGAATTCGTGCGTCATGGTGCGCCGCGACCTGAAGCAGAAGGAGTTCATCCCGCTGGACGAGGCTGTCACCAAGGCCCAGGCCATGCTGGACGCCATGCAGAAGGACCTGTTCAACAAGGCGAAGGCCCACCGCGACTCGCACACCTTCGAGGTCAACTCCTACGAGGAGCTGAAGGCGAAGGCGGACGACGGCTTCCTCCTGGCGCACTGGAACCTGGACGCCAAGGTGGAGGCGCGCATCAAGGAGGAGACGGGCCTCACCACGCGCTGCCGCCCCTTCAGCCTCAAGCAGGAGGCGGGCAAGTGCGTCGTCACCGGCGAGCCCTCGCCGGGCCGCATCGTGTTCTCCAAGGCGTACTGAGCCACCGCTAGAAGTGGCTGGACGGAGGGCCCGGGAAAGCTTCCCGCGGCCCTCCTGTCGTTTTCAGCGCGCTAGACTTTGAACGGCGTCTGGCGCTCGAACTCGCGGCTGGGGATGCCGACGAGCGAGTAGTTGGGCGACTGCAGCGGCGGCATGCGCCGGACGATGCGGCGGTGGAAGGTGCGGTGGCTGCCGCGGAACTTCCCGCCGTTGTAGACGCGCAGCATGTTGGCGGTGAACAGGCCGTTGAAGGCGCCATCGCTGGACAGCTGGTTGTCCTGGCACCCGGAGATGAGCAGCACGGTGGCCTTCATCGTCGTCTTCGGGTCGTCCTTGGGCAGCGCGTCCATGATTTCGTCGTACATGGCCTTGTTGTTGCGGTAGGTGCGCAGGGCGATGCCCACCGGCATGTCCTTGAAGCGCCGCTCCTCGGCCACGGTGTCCTGCACGGTGTCCGCCAGCATCTCCAGGCTGCCGCTGCTGCGCAGCGCCGCGTAGGCCATCCGGCTCACCGTGCCGCTGTGACAGCTGTCGGAGAACATCAGCACCCGCACGCCCTGCTTCAGCTTCGCCAACGAGTTGTAGATTTCGTCGTCGATGAGCTCTCCGTCATAGAGCACCCACGTCTCGTCCTGGGCGTCCACCTCGTCGCTGTTCCGGTCGGGCAGCTGGCCGCCGTGCCCCGAGTACGACAGCATGAAGAGGTCGCCGGGTTGCAGCACCCGGGCCGCCTCGTCCATCTCCTTCAGGATGCGCGCGCGCGTGGCCTCCTTCGTCAGCACCTTGCGCACGGCGCCGTAGTTCTGGCCGCGGGCGATGAGCTCCATGTCCTCCGCGTCCGCCTCGCAGGCCATGAGCGCCCCGTCCCACCCCGCGTAGTGGGCCGGGTCCACCGAGTTGAGGCCGATGTTCAACGAATATCCCTGCGCCATGAGTCACATTCCTCCGTTGTCTTCCCAGGTGGAGGACCGACGGCGACGGTGTGACTCGGAAGGCGGCGCTGGCGCTGACGGGTGGCGGGGACCGCGGGCGCTCAGTTGGCCGTGAGCAGGACGGACTTGCGGGGGACGAAGGTGGCCACCGGCTCCGCCTTGCCCGCGACGGGCAGGGGCGCGGCGGGCTCGAAGTCGAAGCCTTCCTGGCAGCGCTGCATCGTCACCCCGGACACGAGCATGGGCACGCCCACCTTCTTGGTGAGCCCCTCAATCCGGCTGGCCAGGTTCACCGCGTCGCCAATCACCGTGTACTCGCGCCGCTGTTCGCTGCCGACGTCTCCCACGACGACGCGCCCGGTGTGGATGCCGATGCCGATGCGCAGCGGCTCCTCGCCCCGCGCGGCGCGCTCGGCGTTGAGCGCCTCCAGCGCCTCCAGCATGGCCAGGCCGCACGAGACGGCGGCACGGTGGTGGTCCGCCAGCGGCAGGGGCGCACCGAAGTAGGCGAGGATGCCGTCGCCGATGAACTTGTCGAGCGTCCCGCCGTGGCGGAACACCACGTCCACCATGCGGGTAAGGTACTCGTTGAGCAGCGCCACCACCTGCGGGCTCTCCATGCGCTCCGACATGGAGGTGAAGCCCCGGATGTCGGAGAACAGCAACGTCACCTCACGGTGCTCGCCTGCGCCGGACTCGGCGCCGCGCTCGGCAATCTGGCGAGCCACCTCCGGGGAGAAGTAGCGCCCCATGCGCTCGCGCTGCACCTCCTCCCGCGCCACCTGGGTCACCAAGCCTAGCACCTGGCGGCCGATGAAGACCGCCGCCAGCGCGGCCAGCGCCATCACCATCACCAGGCCCAGCAGGAAGGACTCCCGTGGCAGGCCCGCCTGGAACAGCAGCAGCGCCTCCAGGACGATGGCCAGCACGGTGGCCACCGCCACGCTCACGCGCGACAGCGACACCAGGGCCACGATGACCACCAGGGTGATGAACGCGCCCATCGTCAGCATGGCGGTGGGTACGGGGGTCGGCGTGAACTGGAGGGCCTGGGCCTGGAGGAAGTAGATGGCGGGCATGTCGATGACCGCCAGGAAGAGGGCCGCCCTGCGCCCGAGCGCCGGGAAGCGCCGAGCGCCGAGCCACAGCAGCAGGGCCACTCCCACGTAGGCCAGCAGCCACCCCTTGTGGACCAGCCAGTCATCCCAGTGGGCCAGGAGCAGCCAAAACGCCGTGCCCACGAGCCGGAGCCGGTTGAGCCACTCGCCCACCTGCGCGCGCCAGACGTCCAGCCGCCGCTGGAGCGTGTCTTCGACATGGGTGCGCGTCTGCATGCCCCCAGGACGGTAGCCCAAGGTGCCCGCTCCCTCCAGGAACGTCCCCGGGGCCCCGCGTCGCGGGTGGGCTATCTTCCCCGGGTATGGCGAGCATCGGTCACGTGGCGGTGGGCATGGCCCTGGGCAGGTACGGGGCGGGAGGCGCCTCCGCGCGCAGGCTGGCGGTCGCCATGACGCTGCTCTCCCTGCTCGCCCTGCTTCCGGACGCGGACGTGGTGGCCTTCGGCCTCGGCATCCCCTACGCCGCACCCTGGGGACACCGGGGGGCCTCGCACTCGGTCGTCTTCGCCCTGGGCGTGGCGCTCGTCGCGGGGGTGCTGGCGAGGGCCCTGCGCGCGCCGGCCGCGAAGTGGGGCGCGCTCACGTTCCTCGCGGTGGCCAGCCATGGCGTGCTGGACTCGCTCACCAATGGCGGCCTGGGCGCGGCGCTGCTGTGGCCCTTCTCGCAGGGGCGCTACTTCGCCCCGCTGCGCCCGCTGCCGGTGTCTCCCATCGGCGCGGGGATGCTGTCCTCGCGCGGCCTGTACGTCGTCACCGTGGAGCTGCTCGCCTTCCTCCCCTTCTGGGTCTACGCGCTCTGGCCGCGTGGGCGCCGCCAGGAGCCCTGAGTCATGCGCCTGTTCACCGCCGTCACCCTGGGAAGCACGATTGAGTCGCGCACCACCGCCGAGCTGGAGCGGCTTCGCGCCCTGGCGCCCCATGCCCGCTGGGTGAAGGCCGAGGGCGTCCACCTCACGCTGGTGTTCCTGGGGGACGTGGAGGAGGCGCGGCTGCCGTCCCTGCGTGAGGCGCTGGAGCCCGTGGGCCCCCGGCATGCGCCCTTCGTCCTATCCGTGGGCGGCGGGGGGAGCTTCGGTTCTCCCTCGCGCCCGCGCGTGCTCTGGGCGGACGTGCGCGGGCGACGGCGGCGCTGAAGGCGCTCCAGGCGGACGTGGCCGCCGCGCTCCAGCCGCTGGGCTTCGAGCCCGAGCACCGCGAG
>JBKGHK010000664.1:0-5604 GCA_046520375.1 Pyxidicoccus sp. 3LFB2 | reverse complement strand
CCCCCGGCTGTCCGCGGAGCAGGGGGACCGCGGGCTTCGGCGGCTGGCCCCGGGCACCTGGTACGTGCGCGTCCGGTCCACCGCGGGCGCCGTCCCCGCCTATACCGTGCGCGTGCGCTACGAGGCCGTCTGCGGCGACGGCAACGTCACCGGCAGCGAGGAGTGCGACGGAGGGGGCCAGTGCACCAACACGTGTGAGCGCGTCGCCGTGTGTGGCGACGGGTTCCTGGACGCCCCCGAGGCCTGCGAGGACGGCAACACCACGGACGGCGACGGCTGCAGCCGCACGTGCGCCGTGGAGGGCGCCCCCACCGAGGTGGAGCCCAACGCCACCCGCGCCGAGGCGGACGCGCGCGCCACTGCGGGCACGCCCGTGCGCATCACCGGCAATGGACGGTACTCGGCCCTCCTCTCCTCGGCGTCGGACGTGGACCTGTACCGCGTGGAGCTGTCCGCCCCGGTCGTGGTGCGCTTCGAGACCTTCCACGGCGGACTCCAGCGCTGCGACGCGGGCGGTGTCACGCGGGTGAGGCTGCTCGGCTCGACGGGCGTGCTCATCGCCGAGTCCAGCAGTGAGGGCATCCGCGAGTGCTCGGCGCTCCTGTACTCCCTGGCTGCGGGTGTGTACTACGTGGAGGCCTCCGCGGACTCGGGTGGAGAGGTCCCCTTCGCCTACGTGCTGGAGACGACCTTCCTGGCCAGCGCGGGGACGGAGACGGAGCCCAACGAGGTCCTGGCCAGCGCCACGCCGCTGACGCTCACCAACGGAGAGGGCTCCATCAGCGGCACGCACCCCACCGCCTCGGACGTGGACGTGTACCGCATCACCGTGCCCACCAGAGGCCTGTCGCTGCGTGCGGAAATCAGCGAGGGCACCGGGACGGAGCTCTGCGAGTCCTACGGCATCGACAGCTACCTCACGCTGTACAACGCGAGCGGCGACGCGCTGAGCAGCGACGACGACGGAGGTCGCGGCTACTGCTCACGCATCGACGGCACCGGCCCCTCGCCGGATGACTTCGGCGCCTGGGACCTGGAGGCGGGGACCTACTACCTCCAGGTGCGCTCTTCGAGCGTCTCCAGCGGAGAGGACGCCCTCTTCAACTACCGGCTGTCCGTCACCCTTCGCTGAGCGCAGCACCCGCCGCCCCGTCCACCCGGTACCGGTGGGCGGGGCGGTCCTTCTTCAGCGCGGCAGCCGCCAGTCCGGGACGCGCGTGGAGGCCCGCGCGTCCCGCTCCGAGGCAGACAGGCCGTGTGCCCGCTTCGCCGCCACCCGGGCCCGCGTCAGGCCCAGCGTGTGGAGGTAGACGCTCTCCGGTTCCAGGAGCACGGCGCGCTCGAGCAGGGGGAGCGCCTGCTCGTCCTCGCCCCGGATGAGGTACACCAGCGCGGCGTTGTAGAACGCGCCGTGCGCGAGGGGGTCGGCCTGCAGGGTCTGCTTCCACGCCCGCAGCGGGCGGTCGAAGCGCTCGAACAGGAAGTCCTTGTGCTCCTGCTCTCCCGCGTGGCCCAGCTGCAGGGACAACTCCTCCGGCACGAAGTAGGGCAGGTGGGACGCATAGTGCAGCCCCACGGCCTCTCGCAGCACCGTCCAGAACAGCGCCTTCGTGTCGTTCGGCAGGGGCTGCTTCTTTCGCACGCCCAGGTACGCGTCCACCCGCTGCTCATCCCCGGTGGTGCTCAGCGCCAGGAGGCCTCCGGCCTGCGCTCTCGCGTACACCATCTCCGTGAGCACCGGCTCGCCCTGCCGGCTCCAGGTGGACAGCAGCAGGGTGATGGCGACCTGGTCCTTGTGGACGCCTCCCTCCTGTCCGAGCTCCTCCACCTTCCACTCCCACACCTCCACCAGCGTCACCAGCGGGGTGCGCACCCCGAAGGGCAGCGGGGGGAGCGCCTCCAGCGAGAGGGACGAATGGCCCTGCTCCGCGGGCCGGCGTGTCCAGCGCACCGGCGCATCTTCCAGGTCCACGTAGTCCTCCACGGGGATGCCTGCCGGGGCCAGGTGCTCCTTCGCGGCCTTCACCACCAGGCCGGACACGTGGAGGAAGTCCTCGGGCGCCGTCTCCAGCACGGCGTCGTCCACGTGGACCTGGAGGATGCCCACCGCGGGCGGCTCCGTCACGGCGGCGGGCGGCACATGTCTGCGCAGGACGTGGACGGGACCGAACGACGCCCCACAGCCCGTCAATGACAGCAGCGCGAGTAGGGCTCCCGTGTGGCTTCGCACCTTCCGCATGCCTCCTCGCCGTGGCCGTGTGTCCATGCGCTTCAGTCCCAGAACGCCACGCCGGGGAACTTCTTGAAGGAGATGATGGGCATCACGACGACGCTCCGGCTGCCGTTGTCCCGCTGGTTGACTGCGACGGCCATTCCCAGGTCTGTCTGGTTGCCGGGGCCGCTCCACTGCCAGCCGACCTCCGCGAAGAGCACGCGCAGGAGGTTGTCTCCCGGAAACGCCTTCTCCTCGGGGTCGTCGGACGGGTACGTGCCCCACCGGGTGATGCCCATGGCCGCGGCGGAGTAGCCGCCCCCCACGCCCACGAAGAGGCTGGAGGTGCCCCGAAAGGGGACGAAGCGCAGCTCGCCTCCGGCGCTCAGGGGCACCACGGACACCTGCACGGAGGCCTGGAACCGGCTCGTCAGCACCCGGTCCGCGCTGAGGGCCAGCAGGCCGCTGCCGCTGGACAGGCTGAAGCCGAAGCCCCACCCCTGGTACTCGCGAGGAAAGAGGGTGCGCAGGTTGCGCTCATGGACCCGGGCGGCGTGGCGCGTCGGCGGCCCCAACGTGACGGCGGGCAGGCCGGCCAGCTCCGCCGTGGCCTCCAGGCGCGGGTCGGTGCGAATCGCCGCCGCCACCCATTGCTCCTTCTCCTGGGTGTTGTCCGTCTTGGCCGCCAGGGCGAGGTACACCCGGGCCTTCCCGCGAAAGGCCTCGCGGTCTCTGCGGTCATGCCGCAGCGCCCGGGTGAACAGGGAGAGCGCCTGGTTCAGGTCGCCCGCCTCGAGCGCCGCCAGCCCCTGGCGCTTGAAGACCTCGGCCGGCTCCTGGCTGCCGTGCCACCCCTTGATGACGCCCTCGGAGAGGGGCGCCTCGCCGAAGGTGAGCGTGCGGGTGTCCTGCACCTGCCCGTCCTTCAAGTCCAGGCGCGCCACCCGGTACTGCGTGCCCTCCAGGCACTTGAGCCCATACCGGCCGGGGTGCAGCGCCAGCTTCGTGCCGCGCTGCTCCCGGGAGACGACCTCGGCCACCAGCCGCCGCTCGGCGCCGTCGGTGACGAAGCAGCGCCCCGCCTCCGGAGGAAAGACGAGCGTGGCGGAGGGCCGCTCCAGCGAGGTGAGGAAGAGGGGCCCCCGGCCCGACAGCTCCGTGCGGAAGGCGGGGCGCTGGGCGCCAGCCGGGGTGCTGGCGGTGTCCAGCAGGGTCCGCACCGAGGCGTGGCGGTACACCTCTTCCAGGCTCACCCGGTGGTCGCCGTCCTCGTCCGCCGCGCCGCGCAGGCCGCTCACCAGGTGGTGGGTGAAGAACGAGCCGGACAGGGCGCGCGCTTCCTGGGACAGCTCGTCCGCGCCGGAGGAGGTGAGGATGACGGTGCCCCGCACGGCCAGCTCGTCCTGGACGCTGAGCTGGAAGGGCTCCGCGGGCCGGCCCCCTTTGTCCCCGAGGATGGCGCCGCTCCGGCAGGCGTCGAGGATGCCCAGCTTGAGGGTGGCGGGCAGCTGGCGCAGCTGCCCATACAGCTCCTCGAAGGAGAGCGGCGCGCCACGCAGGTGCAGGTGCTGCGCGTCCGCGTGGCCCGAGTAATAGAAGACGAACAGCGTCTCCTCGCTGGAGCCCTTCAGCCGCTGGGCCAGGGCCTCCAGCCCGGCACGGAGCTGCTCGGTGGTGGGCTCGTCGAGCAGCTGGATGTCACCTTCGGCGAAGTCACCCAGCTCGGAGAGGACGGCGCCCAGCCGCCGCGCGTCGTCATCGGCATGGCGCAGGGGGCGGTCCTGCGTCCAGCCGCTGTTGGCGCTGACGATGAGCGCGACGCGGCGGGCCGCCATGGCCCTCGCGGGCACCAGCGCGGCGAGCACGACGATGAGCAGGGCGGAGAGCCGGAGTGCGGCGGAAGGCATGCGGTCCAGGCGCGGGATGATGGAACAGCGGCCGGGGGCGGCACAACCCGGCCTCCCCGCCCCGGGGCGCCGGGCGTATGCGCCTAAAGTGGCATATCGGCGGCAAGGCCCGTTGCTCTACCGTTCGCGTGCTCCCGGGACAGGTGAACCGACCTCCACCCGACTCGCGGAGCGTCCGCATCCTGTTCCACGAGAGAATCCCATGCCCCTGCGCTCCCTGCGTCCCCTGTTGCTGCTGGCCACGCTTGTCATTGGCTGTTCGCCCCAACTGAAGGTCCGGGTCCTCGAACCGGCCCGGGTGAACGTGGGTTCCTCCAAGCGGCTGGTCCTGATGCAGACCGAGGGCCGCCCCACCGTCCGGGACTCCGTCCTCAACGAGCTGCGGCGGCAGAGCCGTCAGGACGGCTACTTCACGCTCGCGGACCGCACCGACCTGGGCACCATCGTGAAGGTCGCCGGCCGCGAGGTGCAGCTGCATGGCGACAAGACGGCCCCCCTGGAGCCGGGGGAGATTGGCCTGCGCGTCGACGTGCTCGACTGGGACACGGACCTGGAGAAGCGCGTCACCGAGACCAAGGACGACAAGGGCAAGGTGAAGAAGACGAAGACGGACGTCTATGTGGCGAAGCTCGTCCTGGGCGTGACGGCCTTCAACTCCGCGGGCAGGGTGTTGATTGCCGAGGAGGAGTACGCGGGTCAGCTGGAGTCGGAGTCGATTGAAGGCCTGCTCCACGCGGCCACCGCGCAGATGGTGGGCCGCGTGCTCGGGGACATCACGCCCCGCCACGTCACCCAGTACATCCGGATGGATGACGACGACGAGGCGCAGAAGGGCATCATCAAGGTCGCCGAGAAGGGCCACGTCGACGAGGCCGTCATTCAGCTGACCGCCTATGCCGAGCAGCACCCGGACAACGCGGCCGCCCGGTACAACCTCGCCGTGCTGCAGGACGCCAGCGGCGACTACGAGAAGGCGCTCGACAACTACTCGCGCGCCATCTCCCTGGCCTCCAAGGACTATTATGTGAAGATGAAGGACGAGTGTGCCCGCCGGCTCGCGAGCCGTCAGGCCCTGGCGGAGTGACGTGCGTCCCGACCCCTCCGGCCAGTGAGGGCGCGTGGACCCGCGGTTGAGTGTTCACGTGGCCCGGTGGTCCGGAGGTGGCGCGATTGAGTGCGGAGTCCAGCGCTTCCCGGGGAGGGGCCGCCGCGCGGACGGCACCCCCAGGCCCTCCGGGTCCGGAGGACCTCGCGGCGCTGTACCGGCGCTTTGGCCCCGCCGTCCACCGGCGGGCGCTGTCGCTCACTCGTGACGCCGAGGAGGCGCTGGACGTCACCCAGGACACCTTCCTGGCGTACATGAACGTCCGGCGCACGGCGCGTGACGAGGCCTCGCCCTTCACGGTGCTGTATCAAATCGCCACGTACCGGGCGGTGGACCGGGTCCGCCGCCGCGCGCGCTGGTCCGGGCGCCTGGGCCCGCTG
>JBKGHK010000663.1:0-5608 GCA_046520375.1 Pyxidicoccus sp. 3LFB2 | reverse complement strand
CTGGCGGCAGGGGGCGCGGGTAGCACGCCACCCGGTGACGCGGTCTCCGCGACAGGCCCGCCGTGCGGGGCTTCGCGCCGGCCGGCCACGTGCACCAGCACGGCGCCCCGGAAGACGAGCCGCGTCTCTCCTTCCGCCTCACCCGGAATGGGGATGACGGACCAGTAGGGGCGGGGCACGGTGACAGGCTCCAGCGGTGGCTCGCGCAGGGCCTGGGTGAAGAAGGTCTCCACGGCCCGGGCGGCCGGGCGTCCCGCCGGCACGCCTCCGGAGCGCACGAGGTAGCCGACCATCTTCCGCGTGGCGTCCAGCGCCGCGAGGGGATGCCAGTCCGGGTCCGCGAGCGCCACGCGCAGGTGCCCGTCAATCTCCTCGTCATTCAGCCCCAGGTCGCGAAGCTGGCCTCGGAGCACGGCGAGGGTGTTTCCGGAGGTTGCCCAGTCACGCCAGACCGGAGCGGGGAGGGCGGTGGTGTGCAGGTACAGCTCGCCGATGAGGGCGCGCAGCGACATCCACCGGCGCCCCCGGCTGGGGTCCATCACCTGCACGAGCCTGCCGTGACGCCGCCAGACGACGACGAAGTGGGTGTAGCCGCTCGGGAGCTGCACGACGACGAGGGCGGGCAGCGTTGCGGCTGCGGGCTCCAGCAGGTGGTCCGCGGGGACGAGCATCTGCTCGGCATCGAGCCCGCACCGCCGGGCGACTTCCTCCAGCGTGTCGATGGACGTCCCATCGACATCCGTCTGGCAGGCCTCGCGCAGCCGGCCGTAGCTGACGGGGATGCCGAAGCCCTCCAGCAGGCACTTGAGGGCCGCGGGGCCGCAGTCCATCCAGGACGACTGGATGACCTCCGGGGCGAAGCGGCGGGGGCCGTCCGTGGGGCGCAGGCGAATCATGACGCGGCTCCCGGGGCGGGCGGCGGCGGCGGCGTTGAAGTGGTGCCCAGCTTCCGTCCCGCCTCGCGCAGAATCAGCATCGCTGGCGACAGGTCATCCACGGCGACCTCCAGCGTGCCGGGCAGGCCGTGCTGGCGGGGGATGCTGGAGCCCGTGTCGGGAAGCAGCTCGCACTCCACCCGGACCTTGCCGTCGCGCGCCTCCGACGCGAGCCGGCTCACCTTTGCGTCGACGGTGCCGTACTCCATCCATGGGAAGCCCTGGAGGCGCAGCCGGGCCGTCTGCCCGGGGCGGATGCGTCCCAGCGCGTGGGAGGGCGGGAAGTCGGCCACGATGCGGAGCTGGCCGGGCGGTATCAGCACCGCCAGCCGGTCTCCCCGCCGCACCTCGGAGCCGGGCTGGAGCCGGGCCACCTCGCCCACCTGTCCGCTCGCGGGGGCCCTCAGGACGAACTGCTCCAGCTCATGGACGAGGGAGGCGAGGCGCGCCCTGGAGGTGGTGATGAGTCCCTGCAGGGAGGCCAGCTCCCGCTCCAGCCGCGCCACCTGGGCCAGCCCCTGGCTGTGCCGGTTCAGCCGCTCGGACTCGAGGCGGCCGGCCTGCTGCCCGGCGGCGTCCAGGGCGGCCCGCCGCTTCTCGCGCTCGGCCTGCACCTTGAGGTACTCCAGCTCCCCGATGGCCTGGCTCTTCATGAGGGGCTCGAGCCGGGACTGCTCCTCGGCGGCATAGGCCAACGCGGCCCGGGCTTCCCGCTGCCGGGCCCGCGCCTCGTTCAGCTCGGAGTTCGACGCCAGCTGGCCCGAGTCCAGGGCCTGCCGCTGCGCCGCGAGCTCGCTGCGGAGCGTGTCCAGTTGCGGCAGCAGCGTGTCGAGGCGTGCCTGCTCTTCCTGGAGCTTGAGCCGCTGGTTGCTCGCATCCAGCTCCAGCAGCACGTCGCCCCGCTGGACGTTCCGGCCGATGTCCAGTCCGCTCACGAGGATGCGTCCGTCCACCTGGGCTTCCACCGGATAGACGGCCCGGTCCACCTCGAGCCGCGCATTCTCTGAGACCTCGTAGACGGTGACGCGCGCGAAGACGAACCACGCGAGCCAGCCGCAGGCCAGCAGCGCCAGGAGGGCCAGCACCTGCACGGGCCGCCGGAAGCCGTCCTCGCGCAGCGCGCGGAGGGAGTGGGAGAAGTCCGCCGGCATGTCAGGCCTCCCTTCCGAGGAGGGACATCAGCCCGTCCGCCAGGCCCCCGCGCCAGCCGATGTAGTCGTGGCCTCCGTTGAGCTCGCGGTAGGAGACGTCGTAGCCCCGCGCCCGCAGCACGTCGCGCAGGTGGCGGTTGGCGACGAGCTGACTCGGGCTGTTACCAGGAGAGGGGCCGTTCTCCAGCAGCCCGACGTTGAGATGGAAGCGGACCTGCCGGCGGGGCGAGCAGGCGAACTGGGAGGCGAGCCACTCGTGCTCCTCCGCTCCGTCCGGGGCCCACCAGAAGGAGCCGGACTGCGACAGCACGTTGCCGAAGACCTCCGGATGGCGGAGCCCGGCGAACGCCGCCGCGAGCCCGCCGAAGCTCCAGCCCCCCACCACCGTCCGGGACGCATCGTCCGGGAGCCGCAGCTCGCCGCGCACGCAGGGCAGCAGCCCCGTCGCCAGCTCGTCCACGAACGCGTCGTTGCACGGCAGCTCCACGTTGCGGTCCGTGTGTTCGAGCAGGAGGCAGACCAGCGGCGGAATGCGGCGCCCGGCCACGAGGGTGTCGAGCACCTCCGTCACGCCAAGCTCCAGATGGCCCGCGCCGTCGCAGAGCACCAGGAGGGCGGAGACGTCCTCCACGAAGCCGTCCGGCGGCTGGTACAGCCAGAAGCCACGCTCCCGGCCAGAGCGGGCGTCGCGGAACACCCCCTGGTCCAGCCGGCCCGAGGGAGCGTCCCCGGGGCGCGCCAGCCAGCGCCTTCCCGGCGCCCCCGGCAGCTCGATGACGGACATGGGGGGCAGCGATGGGTGGGGGGAGAAGCGGCGGGGGTTGAGCGCGTCGGGGCGCCAGGCCTTCATCCGCTCCTGGAGGTAGAGGGACTCCTCGCCGGCCTCCAGCTCGTGGAGGGCGCGGAGCGGCTCGTCCGGAGAGAAGCAGTAGGTGGTGTGAAGGTCACTGCGCACCCGCCACGTGCGGTGCCAGAGGTTCGTGCCTGGCATCGGCTCCAGCTGGTTCAGTCCGGGATTCCAGATGGACTCCAGCCCCGGCACCACCACCACGTTGCGCACCGGCGCGTCCGTGCGCCACACCAGGGTGAGGAGCAGGTGCTCGCGGTCTCCGTCCAGGGCTTCGAGCAGCGGCGTGCCCTCGTGAGAGAGCCGCTTCCAGAACGCCTCGACGGCATCGGTGTCACCCGCGGCGACGCGCTGGCGGAGCCCGGTGATGCGCGGGCTGATGGCATGCTGGCTCAAGCTGAATCCCCCCTTGAATGCGAATGCGAATGCGAATGCGAGTGCTGCTCAGGCGAACGCCGTTTGTGGACTCGTCCTGGCGCGGCCGACCTCTTCGAGGGTCAGTTCGTTGAGCTGGACGATGCGCGTCGGAGCGATGTCCAGCACGAAGGCCGCATCCGGGGTGGCCAGGGCCTGGTCGATGAGCCGGCCCGTGTAGCCGACGTGCTTCGACTCGTCCCACATGAGCCGGTCGAGCATGCGCGTCAGCAGGGGGCGCGACGCCTCCGGGCAGTACGTCAGCAGCACCGGGCGGGCCAGCAGCTGGTTCACCAGGGTGCGAATCTCCGCCATGTTCATCTGGAGCAGGTTGTCGAGGATGTCCTGGGAGGAGTACGGCGGCAGCCGCTCCGGCGTGTCTCCGCTCCGGTAGGAGGGCGCGAGCGCCTTGAGCTCCTCCCGAAGGGTGCCGTTCACCGTGCCCGGGAAGATGTGGTCGACCATGTGCGAGTACATCCGCGAGTGCCGGGCCTCGTCCCTCGCGTGCTGCTGGATGAGCGCGGAGGTGTGGGCGTCATGCGTCTTGCCCGCGAGGTACCAGAGCTTTCCAGAGCCCCATCCCTCGGTGGAGGCATTGCCGACGATGATGTTCGCGAACCACTCGGGGTTCCGCGCCATCTCCCGGAACTGGTCGCCGTACCAGTCCGTGCTGAAGGGGGGAGGATGCGCCTCGAAGGTGTTCCTGAGGCATTCGCGGTAACGCTCGAGCGGTCCGAGCTGCTGCTCCTCGAGCGCTTGCAGCGTGATTTCAGCAACGACATTCATGGGCGCATCCTCCTGGTCCTTTCATGGGGGCCGGTTACACGTGCTCAGGCGCGAACGGGGCGTTGCGCGCGAAGTAGATGCAGTCGAACCCCGTCGAGGCGGCGCCGGCGCGGACCGCGGTCTTGATGGTCAGCTTGCCGTTCGACGACTGGCGCGACTCCTCGATGGACTTCAGCTGGGTGTCCTTCAGCTCGAAGGAGATCTGGGGATTGTTGTGGGTGTGCATGCGGCTTGCTCCTCTTGGGTTGGGGTTGGGTGCGAGGGGCGCCGCCGCCGGGAATGGCCACCGCGTCCCCTCACTCCGTTTGAGTGCGGGAACGGAGGCGTGTGATGCGCGAGCGCAGCAATGTTCCGAGCCCGGGGCGCCTGCCTGGTGGGGGGGCCTGCTGGGAAACAAAAAAGCGGCCCCCTCTCGGAGGCCGCTTCGGTGCGTGGCGGAGCCCACGCCAGGACGGCGTGGGCACGCGGTGCTGCTACTTCTCCTGGGAGACCTTGTTGTTCACCCCGGAGCGGCTGACCTTCGGCTTCGCCTTGCCGTGGCCACGCTTCCAGGTGATGGCGTTGTCGGAGCCCTCCACGGTGATGCTCTTGACGGCCTCCACCTTCACCTTGTTGCTGGACCCGCTCACGGTGACGCTCTTGCACTCGCCCGTCAGCGTGACGGTGTTCGACGCGCCGGCGATTTCCACCTCGGTCGCGGGCGTGCAGGCGTGGGTCGACGTCTGCGCCGTGCCCGTCACCTCGATGAGGTTCTCGTTCTTCTCGGCGCCCTCGTCGTCCTGCGCGCCGGCCGTCAGCGGACCGAATGCACACGCCATCGCCATCAACACCGCTGCGCTCAGCTTCTTGCTCATCTGTCGTTTTCTCCCTCGGGAACGCGGCCCGGCCCAACGCCCGCGTTGCCGCCCATGGACGTGCCGGCCGGCTCCCGATTCAATCCACCCGCCGGGGTGGATTTGACCGCGCCTCATAGTGCGGGGGGGCGTGGAGATCCAGCCCGCCCTCTCGGCTTCCCGCCCTCCACCGGGCTATGCTGGGCGCAAACCCGACACGGTTGAAGGGGGCGCTGCTTCTGGGGAGGCGGCCCGCCGCCGTGCGGTAGCGGGGTCAAGTCGAAGATGTCCGAAGCGGTCGAGGTGAGATGCCTCCGGTGTGGTGCGCCGGATGCGGGGGACAAGGCGCGCTGCGCCTGCGGGGCGAGCCTGTTGATGGATGTGGTGCTGAAGGAGGCCGTGCTCGACGAGCGCCAGCGCTTCGGCCTCGCGCGGGCGCTGGCCCTGCTCGGCCCTCCGGCCCCTGCCTTCTCCGAGGCGCGGGTGGCGCTCGGCATTCCGGGAAACCGCCTGGTCCGGAATGTCTCAAGCGTCTTCGCTCAGCGGCTGCTGACGGTGCTCTCCCAGCACGGCGCCGACGCGTACCTGCAGCCCTCCGAGCTGCCCGCGGCCGCCGCGCCCCCGGCGCGCGTCGGCGAGGGG
>JBKGHK010000662.1:0-5623 GCA_046520375.1 Pyxidicoccus sp. 3LFB2 | reverse complement strand
GCCGCCTCCCGCGCCGGCCATGGCGCCCCCGGAGGGCCCGGGCGGAGAAGGCGATGGCCGTGGCGGTGGCCGGGCCGGGCAGCGGAGGGCCGCGGGTGCGCGACGTCGTGGAGCAGAGCATGGCGGTGACGACGCTGACGAAGGAGGTGGGCGACCTCTTCGAGTACGGCGTGGACCGGCCGGTGACGGTGCACCGCAACCAGAGCGCGCTGGTGCCCATCCTCCACAAGCCCTTCGAGGGGCGGCGGGTGCTCCTCTACAACCGGATGACGCGCGAGAAGAACCCGATGGCGTGCATCGAGCTGAAGAACACCACGGGGCTGACGCTGGAGGGCGGCCCGGTGACGGTGTCCGAGGACGAGCGCTACGTGGGCGAGGCGATGCTGGACACGATGAAGCCCAACGACAGGCGCTTCGTGCCGTACGCGGTGGAGCTGGGGTGCGTGGTGTCGGTGGAGGACAAGGCCGAGGACGGGCCGGTGTTCCGCACGGTGGTGAACCGGGGCACGCTGGTGGTGGAGTACTTCCACGTGCGCAAGACGAAGTACCTCGTGCGCAACAAGGCGACGCGGCCGCAAGTGCTGTACGTGGAGCACCCGCGCACCGGCTGGGAGCTGATGAAGGACGCGCCGGAGCCGGCGGAGACGACGGACGGCTTCTGGCGCTTCAAGCGGGAGCTGGCGCCGAGCGCGCAGGACGAGCTGGTGGTGTCCGAGCGCTCGCGGGGCCAGCGCCAGTACCTCATCTCGAATGTGGGGCTGGACGAGGTGACGTACTTCGTGTCGGCGCGCTACATCGACCGGCAGGTGGCCGAGGCGCTGCGCGAGGTGGTGGCCATCCGCGAGCGGGTGACGGCGCTGGCCCAGGACGAGCAGCGCCTGACGGCGGAGCGGGAGCAGGTCTTCAAGGACCAGGAGCGCATCCGCTCCAACATCGAGTCGCTGAAGAGCGGCACGTCGCAGCGCGAGCTGTCGGAGCGCTTCGTGGCCAAGCTCAACGAGCAGGAGGACCGGCTGGAGACCATCGCCCGCGAGCTGGAGCGGCTGCTGAAGGAGCGGCAGGCGGCGCAGGAGCAGCTTACCCGCCGCGTCCAGGCCCTGAGCTACACGGCGGAGCTGTAACGCCATGGCTCGAGTCCCCGAAGGTGCCACGCTGCCGGTGCTCCGCTTCACGGGAGACCACGCTGCGTTGGGCGCGGCGGTGGGCCATGCCTTCCGCGAGCGCATCCAGCTCAGCGCGCGGGCCGCCATGGAAGGACTGGCCCGTGAGGGCATCACCGAGGCGGTGCTGCGCCAGCGCATCGCCCCGGCGCTGGAGGCCGCCGAGCGGTGGACGCCAGAGTATCTGGCGGAGCTGCGTGCCTGGGCCCAGGCCGCGGACGTGCCGCTGGAGCTGCTCTCGTACCTCAGCAGCGCGGGACTCCCGCCCGCTCCCTCCGCGCCGCATGGCTGCACCAGCCTGGCCGTGCGCGGGCCGCGAGGCGGCATCCTCGTGGGCCACACGGAGGACTCGCTGGTGCCCGTGGCCGAGGAGGTGTTCCTGCTCGACGCCACGGTGACGGACGCGCGGAGGCCCGGCCGCTTCCTGTCACTGTGCTACGTGTACGCGCTGCCAGGCTGCTCCGCGGCGCTGAACGGGCAGGGGCTGGCGGTGCTGATGGACTACCTGCCGGACCCGGACGCGGGGACGGGGCTGCCCATGGACTTCGTGACGCGGGCGCTGCTGGACCTGCCCTCCATCGACGCCGCGCTGGACTTCCTCGCCGCCACGCCGCGCGGAGGCAGCGGCAACTGTCTGCTGGTGCAGGCGGGCAGGGTGGTCAACGTGGAGCTGACCTCCACGCGCATGGCCATCACCGACGCCACGGACGCGGGCGCGTGGGTGCACACCAACCACTTCCTGGACCCGGCGCTGGCGAAGGCGGCGGGCACGCCTCAAGCGGACTCCCTGCCGCGCCATGCCGCGGGGAAGCGACTCGCGCGTCCGGGGCTGGACCTGGACGGCGTCCGGAGCATCCTCGCGGACCGGCAGGGCTTCCCGGACAGCATCTGCCGCGAGCGCACCATCGCCGGCTTCATGGCGGACACGGACTCGGGTGAGGTGCGGGTGTGCTGGGGCGAGCCGGCCCATGGCACGTGGACCTCGCACCGGCTCGCCGGGTGAAGGCGGTCTGTTGCGTAGGCTTCTGCACGGAGCCCCCGGCGCGTTCCTGGGGCTTCGGGACGGGGTGGTAGAATCGCACTCCAGGTCAGGGGCCGGCCATCACTCCGCCAGGCATGCCAGGTGCGCGGAGGACCACCGACGCGGGAGAGGCTTCATGAAGCTCAGGACGGTTCTTGCCATGGTGCTGGCTGTCGGGTGTGGAGGCTCCGAGGCGCCTCCGGTGGAGGAGGGGACGCGGCTGGAAGAGCAGCGCGTCTGCGAGCGGTTCACGCTCACCCTGGAGAGCGGCGGCGGGGACTGCGCGGGCGACTGCTACAGCCGCATCCACCTCACGTCCGACGGGCTCGGCTACGTGGCCCGGGCGGACTTCTGGGACAGGCCCGAGGCGAAGTTCCTCTTCGCACTCTCTCCGGAGGAGCTGGACGCGGTGAAGGGCGCCTTGGAGGAGTCCTTCACCCAGAAGTGGGAGGACCGCTATTCGGGCGCCCACTGCGCGGACGGCGCGGCCAGCATCCTCCGGTACACGTGCGATGGGAGTCAGTTCCTGGAGACCACCATCCCCTGCCCGGTGAGGGGGCCGGAGCTCTTCAGGCCATTGATATTCGAGCTGTGGGCGCTGCAGCGGGCCCACGCCTTCTGAAGCAGGCCCCCGGTGTCCCCATGCGGAGGACACCGGCGCCACACCTCAGCGGTGCGCGCTGGATGCGCCGCGCTGGCACTCCGGCCACATGCGCTGGGTGAACTGCGTCTCTCCGCCCTGGCACCACGCCGGGGCCGTGTCGCCGGCGCGGCACGCCGCCCTGTAGAAGGCATGCGCGTCATCCGGCCCGGTGCACGTGTCGTGCGCCTCCACGGTGGACACGCCGTACTCCGCCACCGTGCTCCGGACGCACGCCTCGATGTTCGAGGCCACGCCCCCATCACACGTGGCGTACAGCGCCGGGTCCACCTGGGGCGCGCACGTGCCGTTGAGGCAGTCCAGCTGCAGGCGGAACTGCTTGCCCGCGCCGGTGCCGGTGCTCACCACCACCAGGTAGTCGCCCCCCTGTGCCAGCGGCAGCGAGGGCATCTTGCTCAGCTGGCCGTAGCCCGAGTCATCGTCCTGCGCCAGTGCCGTGGTGCCGTAGCTGCCGTCCGCCTGGCGCGGCCCGTACACGAACAGGCCCGTGTCCAGGTACATGCTGCTGCCCAGGTGCGTCACCTCCAGCTTCACCTGCGCGCCCGCGCGCACGCTGAAGCCGAAGGACAGGTACTGCGGATTCGACGTGAAGCGCGTCTGCACCGCGCTGCCCAGCTCCACCAGGCCCATGTAGGCGGTGCTGTCCAGCACGTTGCCGCTCGTCGGCGCGGGGGGCGCGTACAGCACCGGCCGCGCGCTCTCACCGAGGGACGACGCCTCGTCCCCCTCCTGCGAGGGGCCACAGCCGCACAGCAGCAGCGCTGGCAGCATCAGCCACGAATAAAACCGCTCGCGAAGCATCGGGCACTTCCTGGGGTGTGGGTCTCGGAACGACGGGCAATCCGGAAGGGTGGCCGCGCGTGTGCCACACCCCGCGCCCTGCATTCAAGGCACAACGCTTCATCCGGGGTGTAACCGCCACTGTTGGCACCGCTGATACCGGGGCGTCACCGGCTGGAAACGCCGGGGCCGGGTGCGCCAGCCGCCTACAGTCGCAAGGGCAGACGGGGACTGCCCGTCCTACCCGGCGAGGATGCGCCAGCGGAGCGCGCCGTCGGGCGCGGGAGCGATGATTTCCACGCGCGGGTTCTTCGCGTTGGAGCACTCCAGGTATGCCCTGAAGCCGCCGGCCAGCTCGTTGATGGCCACCGGCGTCTGGTAGGCGAACTGGTGCAGCGTCAGCACGCCCAGGCCCTGCTCCTCCGAGTGCACCAGCTCGCCCTGGTCGCAGTACGAGCGCCACATGCGCCGCGCCATGCCCAGCACCATGCCTGGCGTGGTGAAGCGCAGCACCATCTTGAAGATGGAGTGGATGTCTCGCAGGGTGACTTCGTAGCCAATCGTCTGCGCACCCACGGGGTTGCCCTCGAAGTGCAGGGCCACCACGTGCTGGATGATGCCGAAGTACACCTCCACCGGCACCCAGCCCGCGGCCAGCGTCGTGCTCGGGTCGGCGTGGGGGCGCAGCTCCGGGGCCAGCGACGCCACGGCCTGGCGCGCGGTCTCCTCGCCGAAGCGCTCATGCACGTAGGCCAGCAGGTTCTGCACCGTGAAGCCCTTGTAGTGCACTCCAGACAATGACGAAGTCACGGCTCAGGGCCCCCCGTGCCAGCCGGTGGGCTGGCGTAGCCCGGCCGGTGAGTGGCTGCGAAGCTGTATGCTAGGGCAGCCGGCAGGACAGCGAAAATCGCTCGCCATGCCCGGAAGCGGGCGCCGCCTCGCTTGCGACGCTCGCTCCCCTGCTCTCCTGCCGGCATGCTCCGGGCGGCCCTCAGGGCGCGCGGTAGACTTCGGCGCCGGCCACCACCGTCAGGCGCACCTTCGCGCCGGGCAGCTCGGTGACGGGGGCCTCCACGGGGTCCACCGACAGGGGCGACGAAGTCCGCGTCCATGCCCGGCTTCAGCCGGCCGCGCTGGCCCTCGGCGAAGGACGCGTACGCGGCGCCCACGGTGAAGCCCTCCAGGGCCTCCTGGCCGCTCAGCCGCTGGTCCGCGTACCACCCGGCCTGGGGCTGGCCCTTCGCGTCCTGCCGCGTGCGCGCCGCGTACAGGCCGGGGAGCACGTCCGGGCGCTCCACGGGGAAGTCACTGCCCAGCGCCAGCACCGCGCCGGACGCCTTCAGCCGCTGCCACGCGTACGCGCCGCGGATGCGCTCCGGGCCCACGCGCGTCTCCGCCCAGGGCATGTCGCTGGTGGCGTGGGTGGGCTGCACGCTGGCGATGAAGCCCTCCTTGCCCAGCCGGTCGATGTCCTCCAGCCGCATCACCTGCGCGTGCTCCACGCGGTGGCGGCCGTCCTTCGTACCGGTGGCCGCGGCCACGCGGGTGAGGGTGTCCAACACCAGGGTGTTGGCCCGGTCGCCAATGGCGTGCGTGCACACCTGGAAGCCCCGCGACATGAAGGCCTGCACGCGCCGCTCGTACTCCTCGGGCGACAGCACCAGGAGGCCCTTGTGGCCCGGCTCGTCGCTGTAGTCCTGGTGCAGCGCCGCGCCCCGGCTGCCCAGCGCGCCGTCCATCATCAACTTCACCGCGCGCAGCGTGAGCATCTTCCCCTGGAAGGGCCCTTCCTTCAGGTACGTCTCACGGTCCGCCGTCAGCCCGTCCGCCATGGCATAGACGCGCAGGGGCAGCTTCCCCTCGCTGTCCCACCGCTGCAGCAGGCGGAAGGTGCGCAGGTCCATGCCCGCGTCATGCACGCCGGTGAGGCCCGCCTGGGCGCTCCGGGCGAGCGCCGCGGCCAGCCGCGCCTCGAACTGCGCGTCCGTGGGGGGCGGCAGC
>JBKGHK010000661.1:0-5625 GCA_046520375.1 Pyxidicoccus sp. 3LFB2 | reverse complement strand
ACGACGTGGAGGCGCCGGCCTCGCTGAAGCTGCCCCGGCTGCGCAGCTGGGAGCTGTCGGGCGCGGCCTCGGCCCGCCGGGTGGAGCTGACGGGCGCCTCGGCCACGCCGTCGCGCCTGCTGGCGGAGCTGGCGGACGCCACCGAGGTGGAAATCCACGCGCATGGCCTGGTGAACCTCGGCGTGTCGGACGCATCGCTGCTGGTGATGGCCCCGGAGGCGGACGGCCGCTATGCCCTCACCGCGGGCGAGGTGCGGCGGCAGAAGCTCAAGGGCGCACCGGTGGTGGTGCTCGGCGCCTGCCAGGCCGCGCGCACCGCGCCCTATCTCCACGCGCCGTGGAGCCTCCCCATCGCCTTCGCGGAGGCGGGTGCGCGCGCCGTCCTCGCCTCTCCCATCGACATCCCGGACGCCGAGGCCGGGCCCTTCTTCGAGCGCGTCATGGAGCGCATCCGCGCCGGTGCCCCCGCCGCCATCGCGCTCCGGGACGAGCGCATGCGAGCCCTCGCCGCACGCCCCGACAGCTGGGTGAAGACCGTGGTCGTCTTCGAATAGCCCGCCCGCGGCACGCCTCACCTTCAGTCGCTGTTTGTCTCACCCCACCCGGCGCCCCAGCGCCGGCAATGGCACACGTGTCACCCTTCACACCGAGGTTCACACCATGAAGTCCCTCCGCTTCTCGCTGCTCGCCGCCCTGGCCCTGTCCGCCACCGCCTGCAACGTCGACCCGGACCTGGCCCAGCTGGAGTCCGGTGCGCTGGACGACCAGTCGCAAGCGGCCACCACCGTGCCGCCCCCCCTCCCCAACTACTGCCCCAGCAGCATCCCCGGCGCGCCGGCCCTGCCCACCAGAATCCCCACGCCCTTGTCCGCCTATGGCACGGCGCCGCTGTATCCGACGGGCGCGGGCCTGCGCAGTGCGTACACCGTCATCGTGACGGACGCGGCCGACCCGTCGGGAAGCTGGCTGGCTTTCGGGTTCGACGTGAAGACCCAGCGCCAGGTGTTCTACGTGTCCGGCTCCAACACGCGCGAGCTGCGCCTGCTGTTCAACAAGCTCGCCATCGACATCGAAAACCTGGAGCAGGACTCCGGCACCGACTCCGGCTTCTCGTGGGGCATGAGCGGCCAGGTGGGGGGACCCATCCTCCCGCAGCCCGGGGTCCACGAGGGCGCGTGGACGGTGGCGTACAACAACGCCTACCAGATGCACCGCTACGTGCGGTGAGCGCGGTCAGCTTCCTGGGCCGGTCGCGTCCGTACCTCGCCCTTGAACCGAGGTCTCACGCCATGAAGCCCATCCGTCATGTCTTGCTGCTGGCCCTCGCCGTGCCCACCGCCGCCTTCGCCTTCGACCCTATCGACGAGGGCAGCCGCTGGTTGATGGCCACCCCCTGCGCTGGCAGCCTCTCCACCGCACCGGCCGGGGTGGCCCCCGAGCCGACTCCCATCGCCAGCCTGGCCCCGAGTGGCGCCCTCTACCCGGCCACGTCCCAGTTGCTCAGCGCGTACACCTTCGTCGTCACCGACCCGGCGGATACGGATGCCTTCCTCGCGTTCGGCTTCGACCTGCGCTCGCAGTGCCTGGTGTTCTACGTGTCTGGCAAGAAGAGCCGTGGCGACCTGGACCTGCTGAACGCGCGGATTGCCGAGGACCTGCGTGTCATCGCGCAGGACCCGGGCACCGACCCGGACTTCGCCTCGTTGAGCAGCGGCCAGGTGGGTGGCCCGCTCATCCCCCGACCCGGCGTCTGACACGTCTCACGGAAGGGTGCGGTGAGCGGGCACCTTCAGAACAGCCGGAACACGTCCGCCAGCACGCCGCATGGCCCGTAGCGGCGCTGCCGGGAGGGCGAGTCGTAGACGATGAGGACCGAGTCGTCCTTGTCGAAGTAGGAGAACAGGGCCACGCCCTCGGCGTGGTCCGCCTTCTCCGAGCGGGGCACGTCGAAGAGCGGCTCCAGGCCTCCGGGCGACTGCTCGTGGATGGACGTCTCGGTGAGGTTCAGCCCGTTGTGCAGCCGGTACAGGCGGATGGTGCCGTCCAGCGGCAGCGTGGGGCCGGCGAGGATGAGCAAATCATTCCCGTGCCGGCTCAGCTCGCGGATGCCCAGCCCGTCCAGCTGGAGGAAGTGCTTGCGGTACCAGCCGCCCTTCTTCCGCCGCTTCGGCTCGAGGAAGCCGTTGCCCGCGTCCTCCACCTCCATCTCCAGCATCACCGCCCAGCCGCGCAGCACCGGGCCACGCAGCCCCAGGAACACGCGGTCACCGTGGACGGCGAGCCCTTCGATATCCAGGCCGTTGTCCTTGCTGGGAATGCCCAACGCGCCCGGCGGAGCGCCCCGGCCCGCGGGCACGAGGAAGGGCGCCAGGTGCTCGTCGCGGCGCAGCAGCTCCACCAGCGGGCTGCCCTTGCCGGACGGCTCCAGCTTCGCGGCGCCCTTCTTCGCGGCGCGCTTCACCTTGTCCGCGTCCTGGGGCGCCGTGTCCCCGGGCTCCATCGCCGGCAGGGGCAGGCGCGCCAGCATGAAGCGCGCGGGCTGGTGCTCCACGGTGGCCAGCCGGGCCAGGTCCTTCTCCACGCCCTTGCCCTTGGGCTTCTTGCGCACGGCGCTGTGCGAGCCGACGAGCCACAGGTGGCCGTCCTGCATGTCCAGCGCTTCGATGTCCATCTCCTCGCCGCCCTTCACCCCCAGCAGTGACGCCACGTCATGGCGCTGCTGATGGGAGAAGACGCGAGGCTCTTCGGGACTCAGCCGGTGCAGCACACCGTGCTCGTCGGACGCCACCCACACGCTGCCATCCGGTGCGCGCGCGGCGGCGGACAGGTCGTCCGGCACCGCGGCGTCGTTGTCGTCGAACTTCAGCAGCAGGCGTCCGAGGAGCTGGGGCTGGTCCATGCACCCAATCTAGTTGCGGTGCTTCGAGGGCTTGGGCGGGTTCATCGCCAGCACCGCGGCGAAGTAACGTGCCTGACTCTCGGTGGTGCAGCGCACCTCCTGGATGCGTCCGCCCATCCGCACGCGAACGAGCCAACCTTCATTGTCACGAGTCAACGCAGGCGTGTCCGTCGTCATGGTTTCCATCCTTGTGGCTCCATTCTCCCATCACGACATGAAGCAGCCGCCATGCCAGCGTCACGAGCGTGCAAATCCGGGCGCTTCCCCTGTCCTATGGACGGATGGAGGACGGCCCGGTCTGTAACTTTTGCGAACCTCGGGGGGCCGGGGCTTCAGTGGACGTGCCGGTCCGGCTGCTCGACGGGCGGCTGCTCGGTGGCGCCCTTCAACAGGGGCAGGGCGACGTGGAAGGTGGAGCCCCGGCCCACCTCGCTCTCCACCCAGATGCGGCCGCCGTGGCGCTCGACGATGTCCCGGCTGATGTAGAGCCCCAGCCCCAGCCCGCCATAGGAGCGGGCGGAGACATTGCGCGCGCGGAAGTAGCGGTCGAACAGCAGCTTCTGCTGGTCCGGGGGAATGCCGATGCCCGGGTCCGTCACGGACAGCACCGCCAGCTCGCCGCGCGGGCGCAGGTCCACGCGGATGGTGCCGCCATCGGGGCTGTACTTGAAGGCGTTCTCCACCAGGTTGGCGATGACCTGCTCCAGCCGGTACGGGTCGGCGCGGACCAGCACCGGCTGCTCCGGCCGCTCGAAGTGCACGTCATGGGCGCCGCGGTGGACGTCCATGGCCTGGAGGACATGGTCCACGAGGCTGTCCATCCGCGTGGCCTCCGGGTGCAGCGCGAGCCGCCCCGCCTCGATTCGCGACGCGTCCAGCAAGTCATTGATGAGGCCGGTGATGCGCAGCAGGTGCTGGCGGGCGTGGCGCAGGGTGGACGGGTCCACGTGCTCGCCGCGCTCCAGCCGGCGCTCCAGCGTGGCCAGCCGCAGGCTGAGCGGGGTGAGGGGCGTCTTCAGCTCGTGCGAGGCGATGGAGAGGAAGTCGTCGCGCACGCGGATGGCCTCCTGGGCCTCGCGGTACAGGCGCCCGCGCTCCTCATCGGCGAGCTTGCGGTCGGTGATGTCCTCAATCATCACCCCCAGCCCCAGCACGGGGCCGCCCGGGGCGCGCACCGGGTAGAAGCTGCCGGCCAGGTAGCGCGGGGCGCCTGGCACCCCCAGCTCCCGGGTGTTGGACTCGCGCTTCTCCATGGGCTCGCCCGTCTCCAGCACGCGCCGCATCGCCTTCTCCACCGAGGCGCCGACAGGCCCCAGCACCTCATGGGGGCGGCGGCCCGTATGGGCCTCGGGCGAGGCGCCGTTGATGTCGGCGAGCACGTCGTTGACGCGCACGTAGCGCAGGTCCTTGTCCAGGAAGCCCAGGCCGATGGGCGCGGTGCGGAAGAAGGTGGCCAGCTGGGCGAGGCTCTCGTCGCGCTCGCGCTCGGTGCGGCGCCGCTCGGTGATGTCCTCGACGATGCCCACGCCGCCTTCGACACGGCCCTTGTCGTCGTAGCAGGCCGCGAAGCGCACGTGGACGGGGGTGCCCTTCCCGGAGGTGACGGAGCGGTACTCGCCCTCATAGTCAGAGCTGCGGCCGGCGAGCGTCTCGCGCACGCACCGCATGATGTGCTCGTCGCGGATGGACAGCAGGTTGAGGCCCACGAGGATGCGCTTGGGCGAGCCGATGATGCGCACGAAGACGTCGTTGCAGGCGGTGATGACGGGCGTGGTGTCGAAGTGGAAGATGCCCAGCGGCGCGTTCTCCACCACCACGCGGTAGAGCGCGTCGCCGTTGCTGCCATTCTCGGAGGCGTCGTCGGTTTCCGGGTGGAACGCGTGCTCCACCGGCTCACTCACGGTGTCGATGACCTCGTGGAGGCGCCGGAAGTTGATGACGATGCGCTCGTTGGTGCCCTGGCCGCTGGAGCCCACGGTGAGCTCCACCAGGATTTCCACCCCGTCCTTGCGGCGGGCGAGCACGCGGATGGCCCGGCCACCGAGGGAGTTGCGGCGCGACAGCAGGTAGCGCAGCAGGCTCCTGCCGCCGTACTGGTGCAGGCGCTGGGGAAAGAGTCGCGAGACGTGCTGGCCCTGTAGCTCCTCGCGCTTCCAACCAAGCAGCCGCTCGGCCGCGCTGTTGAGCACGCGCACGTGTTCATTGGCGTCGCAGGCCACGAATGGGTCCACGGCGGCGTCCAGCCACGCATTGAGCTCGTCTGTGGCTACGGCCATTTTCTCCCCTGGGCACCCCCATCCCTGTCTGGACGGCGTGCTGGGATATGGGGGCCCGCAACGCGAAGCGCGGAAGCGCGTGACCCCTTTGCATACAAGTAGCCATCAAGGGCGCGGGCCGCGCCTCCCATCACACAGGGAGCGCCCGGCTCGGGTCCGTCCGCGAGGCGAGCAGGGGGGCAGGCGCTGTCCGGGTCCTGGCTTCCCGCCCTGGTGAATCCGATCCGCCCTGTCCCGTCGAGGCTCGCGCCGGTGAGACGGGCTCGCGCGGCGCTGGGCCCGTCCCATCGGGGGCTTCGAGGCGCACGCCGGTGAGACGGGCTCGCGCGGTGCTGGGCCCGCCCAGCGGGGCGCTACCGCCGCTTCGGTGGCTTCTTCGCCGCGCGCTTCGCGGGGGATGCGCCCCTGGCGCGTGGAGGCTTCGAGCCGCCCTCACGCGACTTCGGCGCC
>JBKGHK010000660.1:0-5647 GCA_046520375.1 Pyxidicoccus sp. 3LFB2 | reverse complement strand
CACGCGGTGGCGGGCGAGGTGGCGCGGCTGAAGCGCTCGGGCTGGCGGCGCGGCTGAAGCGGCCCGAGGTGACGTACGCGCAGCTGGGGGAGGGGAGGGCGGACTGGCCGGCGCTGGCGCAGGACGTGGCCGAGGAGGTGGAGGTGGAGGTGAAGTACGAGGGCTACATCGCCCAGGCGGCGCGGGCGGCGGCGCGCGAGGTGGAGTCCACGGACCGGTGGCGGATTCCGGAGGGCTTCGCGTTCAACGAGGTGCGCGGGTTGGGCTCGGAAGCGGTAGAGAAGCTGACGGCGCACCGGCCCGGGACGGTGGGGCAGGCGCGGCGGATTCCGGGGGTGACGCCGGCCGCGGTGTCGCTGCTGCTGGTGGCGCTCAAGCGCGGGACGGAGCCGGCGCAGCCCGTGGAATGATCAGAATCAGGGCTGTGGATAACGTGTGGGAAACTTTGGGGACAGCGGGCGCCTGAGGAGTTACAGGGGGTTGTGAGCCTGTCCGCCATGGAGACGCTGTGGATAACGCGCGGTTCGTAGATCTGCTGGCATCCGGAAGCCAAGCGCTGGGCGTGTCGGTCCCCGAGGACGTGGGCCCCCGACTGCAGCGGCTGATGGTCGAGCTGCTGAAGTGGAACGCGAAGGTGAACCTCACGGCGATTACCGCGCCGGAGGAGGTGCTGGAGAAGCACTTCCTGGACTCGCTGGCGGTGCTGCCGGAGGTGACGGGGGCGGCGACGCTGCTGGATTTGGGCGCGGGCGCGGGCTTCCCGGGACTGCCGCTGAAGCTGGCGCTGCCGACGCTGGGCGTGACGCTGGTGGATGCGGTGGGGAAGAAGGTGGCCTTCATCAAGGCCGCGGCGGCGAGCCTGGGGATGCAGGGCGTGCGCGGGCTGCATGCGCGCGCGGAGGGCAAGCCGGAGGCGGAGGGGATTCCGCACGCGGAGGTGCTGATTGCGCGCGCCTTCATGGACCTGCCGGACTGGCTCGCGCTGGCGCCGGGGTACGTGGCGCCGGGCGGCCGCGTGGTGGCGATGCTCGGCAAGGCGCAGACGGACGCGGAGCTGGCGGCGCGCGCGGCGGAGCGGCAGTTGCGCGTCGTGTCCGCGCGGGCGTACCGACTTCCGTTCTCCGGCGCGGAGCGGCAGGTCGCGGTGTTCGCGAAGGAGTAGGGGAGGGGGCCTTCCGTACGGGGGCCGGCGAGGTGGACTCCGACGCCAGGCGGCAGGTCGCGGTGTTCGCGAAGGAGTAGGGGAGGGGCTTTCGGCTGCTGCCACCGAGGTGAACGGTGGTTCAGGTTTCGGTGCACGCGCTCGCATCCGGTGAGGGGCGCGGCGTATCGGGTCGCTGTCTGCTGGACACCTCGGACGTGAGCCAGTGTGCCCGTACGTGGAACTGCTGGACACCTCGGACGTGAGCCAGTGTGCCCGTACGTGGAACTGCTGGCGCGCTTCAGTGGAAGGCGCGGCCGGATTCCGTGCGACGGGCGCACGTTGAACCCCGCGTTAGTTTCGTGGCGGAGGTGCCGCCAATGAAGCCGCTCCCCGTCGAAGGTCCGCTCCTGTGGATGTACGAGCCCCACCCCGATGTCCTGGCTCGCGAGCCGCGCGCTGATTTCGAGCGACGTCTCGGTCCGCCGCACGGCTCCGATGCGCACGGTGATGGACGCGGGCCGACGGAGTGGTGGGCCTGGCGCGCGGACTGCGGTCTCACGGTGGTCGCCCTCTATCGGCAGCGCGAGGACGCCTTCCATGTCTTCACCGAACCGCATGGCGTGGACCACGCGCTCGCGCACCTCGGATGGTGGCGAGCGGAGGTGCAGTGGCGCGCGGATGGAGGCAAGCCACGCGCGAAGGATGGCTGGGCGGTGTACCGCCAGGACGACACGGGCAACCGCCACGATGTCTGTGTGATGCCGCTCCGAGGCCATGCCGAGTGCCTGGCGCGCATGTTCGAAGCGCGGGCCCACAAGCAGTGGTACGCCGTGGCCCCTCGCGGGACTCCGCCCGAGTTTCCGCCGCCGCCGCCGCGAGCGGGCTGGGTCGTCATCCGCCAGGACGAGCACGGCAACCGCGCCGAGGTCGCCGTCCATCCGAGTGAGGACATCGCGCGCAAGCTCGCCGCGGCATACGACTCCGAGCCCCGGCACAAGCAGGCGTACTTCGTCGAGCCCGTGGCCTCGCGTTCCTGAACCAGACGTCACGTTCGGCACTTCGGTACGGACGGGACTTCACGTCGGAACACCGTGGCCTCGGTGCGGAACGGAGGTTCCACGCGGAACACCGTGCGCGGTGCAGCGGTACTCCTGGACCACGCCGATGTGGAACGAAGGTTCCACGCGGAACCCCGTGCGCGGTGCAGCGGTACTCCTGGACCACGCCGGTGCGGAACGGAGGTTCCACGCGGAACCCCGTGCACGGTGCAGCGGTACTCCTGGACCACGCCGGTGTGGAATGGAGGTTCCACGCGGAACACCGTGCGCGGTGCGGTGCCACTCCTGCACCCGGCCCGGTGTGGAACGGAGGTTCCACGCGGAACCCTGCCCGCGGTGCCGCGCCTACTTCGCCGGCCCCGAGGACTCCGGTGGCCCGGCGACGGGGAGCTCGATGATGAAGCACGCCCCTTCGCCCACGGAGCTGCGCACGCGGATGGTTCCCCCGTGCGCCTCGACGATGTGCCTCGCGATGTGCAGCCCCAGTCCGAGCCCGCTGACCTGATTCGCTCCGACGAGCCGCTCGAAGCGCTCGAAGATGCGGTGCTGGGACTCGGGAGCGATTCCCGGCCCCCGGTCCTCGACTTCCACCAGGGCGACGGTGCCCACCGTCTGCGTCGTGACTTTCAGCGGCGCGCCCGGCGCGTACTTGAGCGCATTGGTGAGCAGGTTCGTCAGCACCTGCTCCAGCCGGTAGCGGTCCCACCGTCCGACGATTCCGGACGCCAGGTGCAGCTCGAGCGCATGGCCGGCCTCGGTGAGCTGCTGCCGGAAGCGCTCCACCACGTCGCGCGTGAGCTCCGCGAGGTCCACCGCTTCCAGCTGGATGTTGAGCCGGCCGGTGGCGATGCGCGAGATGTCCAGCATGTCCTCGACAAGCCGACTGAGCCTGCCGATGGAGCGCTCCGTCTGGTCCACCAGCCGGGTGACACGCTCGGGCTCGAAGGCGCCCGGGTCTCCGGCGGCGATGCGCTTGCGCATGTGCTGCGCCTGCATCTTCATGGAGGTGATGGGCGTGCGCAGTTCGTGCGAGGCGATGGACAGGAAGGTGTCGCGCGCGGCGATGGCTTCCTGGGCGCGCTGGAACAGACGGGCATTGTCCATGGCCACGGCGACCTGGGCCGCGAGCCCGGCGACGAGCTTCTCCTCGCGCGCAGAGAAGACGCCCGGCGACGGGTGACCGAAGAACAGCCCGCCAATCACCTCGCCCGAGCGAGAGCGCACCGGCACGGCCAGGTAGCTGCGCACCGGCAGGTGCCCTCGGGGCATGCCGTGGTGCGGGACGTTGTGGCCGTAGCGTGGGTCCTGCGTGATGTCATCGCTGCGGAGGATGCCCTCGCCCTTGAAGGTGGGCTCGAAGACCTGGGTGGCGCGAGGCATCGGGAACTTCGAGAACGCTTCGCGCGGCGCGCCGGACAGCGTGTACAGCATGTACGCCTGCCCCTGCTCGTTGAGCACGTTGTAGAAGAACGCGCCGAACGAGGCCTTGGACAGCTGCGTCGCGGCGTCCGTCACGCTCTGCACCAGCTTCTCCAGCTGGAGCTCCGCGGCCAGCGTCTGGCCCGTCTCGTTCACCAGCTCCAGCGTCTGGAGTGACTCCTGCTTCTCCAGCAGCGTCTGTCGCAGGGACTCTTCGAGCTGCTGCTCGGCGGTGATGTCGAGGGTGATGCCGTCGAAGCGCTTGGGCCGCCCGTGCGCGTCGAAGAAGACGCGGCCCGTGGTGCGAATCCAGCGGATGCGGGGAGCGTCACCCTCGCCGGTGCCGGGCACCACCACGCGGAAGCGGGCGTCATACGGGGCCCCCTCTTCGATGGCGCGCCGGACGGCTTCCGTCATCCGGGGCAGGTCGTCGGGATGGAGGCGTGAGCGCGCCAGCTCTCCTGTCACCACGCCCTGGGCGGGAAGGCCGTACTGCTCCCGGTAGATGGCGTTGCACGCGACGACGTTCGTCGGCAGGTCGCAGTACCAGAGCCCGAGGCCGGCGGCCTGGACGACATGCTCGAAGCGCTCCTCCTGCGTCTTGCGCTCGTCGATGTTGGCGACGGTGCCGGCCATGCGCGTGGGCTGGCCCGTCACCGCGTCGTAGGTGCCGCGGCCGATGGCCTGAATCCAGTGGATGCCGCCGTCGGGCCAGACGGTGCGGTATTCGAGGCGATACGTCGTGCGCTCGCGAAGGCTGGTGGCGACCCGCTCGATGACGTGCGGACGGTCGTCGGGGTGGATGAGCGGGAGGAAGTCCCTGTCGAAGGAGCCGCCGAAGGAGCCCGGCGCGAGGCCGAAAATCTGGTCGCAGCGCGCATCGAAGCGCAGCGTGTCGGTGGTGAAGTCCCAGTCCCACGTGCCCAGGTACGAGGACTCGAGGGCGAGGGCCAGCCGCTGCTCGCTCTCTTCGAGTCGGCTGCGGGCCATCTGCTGTTCATGGACGTCGATGGCGGTGCCCAACCAGAAGCGCACCGAGCCGTCCGTGTTCTTCACCGGGGTGGATTGGAGCTGGTGCCAGCGCCAGGCGCCGTCCGCCCGGCGGAGGCGGACTTCCAGGGAGAAGGGAGTGCCGGTGGCCTTCACTTGCGCCCAGCTGGCTCGCACCCGGTCCAGTTCGTCCGGGTGGAGCACGGCGCCCCAGGCCTCCGCGCCAAGCTGCGTCGCGGGCAGTCCCGTGAAGGCGTGCCAGGCGGGGTTGAAGTAGCGCGTCTCGCCGTTGGCTGAGGACGTCCACACCATCTGGGGCATCGCCGCCGCGAAGGTTCGGAACTGCAGCTCGTCGTCTGCGGAGGCGCCGGGCGGAGAGGAACTCTCTGGCATTGGCCTTCGAGGTGACCTGACCCTCGGTCCTTCGTCAATGAGTGAGCGGGGTGCCCGCGTCGGAGAGCGGACGGTGCGCCTTCGCGCCGGGATGGGTGCGGCGAAGGACGCCATGGCGGCGGACCGGGTGGTCTCTTCTGCCGTTCCACGTGGAACGGCCGCATGCGTCGCTGGGGCCGCGGGCAGGTGCCCGAAGGTGGCGGTTCGGAGCCGGTGAGAAGGGGTTCTCCATCCGCCGAGGTCGAGCGTGGGGATGCGCATGGGGCGCGACGCTGGTGGGAAAGGGCGCTGCGGCCGCTCACGACCGGGCGTTCCACGTGGAACCGGGCGCGAGTCGAACCCCTGTTCGAGCCAGGCGTGGCTCATCGGCGGAGGCATCGGTGCATGGCCTCGTGGGCTTCAACCTCGGCCATGCGCAGGTGACGTGCGCGCCGCCGGGCAGGCCGTGAGCCAGGAGCAGGGCAGGGGAGCCACGCCGCCGGGCGCGTTCCACGTGGAACGTGGCCGCGCACGCGAAGGCCCGAACGGGTCATGCCGACGCGATGACGGCATGGCCATGCGTCGATGACCCGTGCCCCGCGTTCCACGTCGGAACCGTGGCCTGCGCGACGCGGCGGCCGTGCCATGGGTCATGCCGGAGCGC
>JBKGHK010000065.1:0-24481 GCA_046520375.1 Pyxidicoccus sp. 3LFB2 | reverse complement strand
CTCCCGCGAACAGGCCGCCTCCGCCGGGGGCGATGCCGCAGGGCGCTCGTCCTCCCGACGATGCCGGGTGCACCGATGCCGGCCGGGAGCCATGCGGCCGCCGATGCCTCCGGGCATGCCCGCACAGGGACGGCCGATGCCGCCGGGGATGATGCCCGGAGCGCCGATGCCTCCAGGCGGCCCCATGGGCGTGCACCCGGGGAATGCCTCCGCGTCAGGGGCCGCCTCCGGGAGGGCCGATGGCCCCCACGCAGGCCCGGGGACCCGGCATGCCTCCTCCGGGGATGCCGATGGCCGGTCGGCCGCCACAGCCGCCTCCTCCTATGGGCGCGACGCAGCAGGGAGGAATGGCGCCTCCCATGCCGCCTCGGTTCGGAGAGGCTCCTCCGAATCGCGTGTCGGCCCACCGGTGGGCATGCCCATGCCGGCGCACCCGGGGATGTCTCACGTCCCTCCGGGGATGTCGCCCGCGGCGGCGCGGAGCGCTGGGCCGGCTCTGGTGCCGTTCGCGCCAACGGTGCTGGCTGCGGACCCGCAGGCTTTGACGACGCAGGGACTGTCCGACGCGGACTTCGTCGTCTCCGCATCGTCTCAGGTTTCCGAGGATGTCGCGTCGCTCGTACGTGGCGATGTCTCGAGTGAAGCCGTGAGCGCGGAGGTGGATTTCACCGAGGACCTCGCCGCGCCCGCGCATGACGATGTTTCGAGTGATGGCCGCGCGGCGCAAGTGCGCGCCACGGGTGACGAGGCTTCGAGTGTGGCTGGAGCCGCGCGCGCGGAAGTGACTGCCGCGACGGCGGCGGGAGACGCGCTGGAAGATGTTGCTCCGGAGCAGTTGCTCGCGAGCGAGCCCCTCCGCGGTGAGTCCGGAGCGATTGCCGCAGTGGAGGATGGACGCCCGGACCTGGCGCACAAGGAGCCCGAGGTCTCGGCGCTGACTGTCGATGACGCAGCGACTGCACGGACGTCCGTGGGCATCCCGACGGCGTCGGAGGTACTGGCGGTTCCTGTTGCCGAGGTGGAGCCTCGGACGTTGGACCTGGCAGGGCAGGGGAACAGCGCCGCCGAGCAGCGTGGCAGCGGCGCGCGCGCGGTCGATGGCGAGGTTGCCGAACTGGACCTGTCCTTCATCGAAGCGTCGCCGCATCCGACGCCCGATGCGGGTGTTCGGGCGTCCGAGTCTGCTCACACGGACGATGTCGACGTGGTTTCCACGACGACTCGGATGGTGGTGGCCGATCCGGTGCCGGCGGCTGCGGTCGAGGTGACCACGGCGTACGGCGTCGCACTGTCCGCGGACGACTTGACCGATGAGGTCGAAGAACAGCTCGATGCCGCGACTCCGTCTGCTGAATCAAGCACTCCGGTCGAGGTGGAGGCTGCTGCACCTTCGCTCCAGCTTCGGGCCGAGGCTGTCATTCCAGCGCCCGCTGCTGACGCGGCCACACCGCCAGCTTCGATTGCATACGTGGGGACGGATCAGGGCGAAGCGCCTGCCAACTCCCGAGATACGGCGGAGGGGGGTGCTGCCTCGGCGGAGGCGGGTGCTGCCTCGACGGAGGCGGGTGCTGCCTCGACGGATGCCGTGCTCGCGCCGGCTTCGGTCGACACTGCCATGGAGCTGGACGGCTTCGACCTGGAGGACCAGAACACCGGACTGTCCCAGGCTCGCGAAACGGTTCACTCCCATGCGGCAACCGAGCCCGCCCCGGTGGTCCACGCGGAGAGCGCTCCTCCTGCGGTGGCGCGGCCCCCGGTCGACGCTTCCGCCGCAGACGCCATTGAAGCCCGGGGTGACGTAGCGCCGGAGCCTTCTGATTTGGACATCGCGCCCCCTGCGGACCTTGCCGTTGCAGACGGTGCAGCTGTGCCTCTCTTCGCGGAGGAGCCTTCGGGCCTGGGCACCAGGGCCGAAGCGGCCCTGCCTGCCGTCGACGATGTGGCCTTGGCTCTCGATGTCGTGGAGACGGAGCCTTCGGGCCTCGCTGCTCCGACACGGCAGGCCTTTGTCGCTGACGGTGCGTCCACTACGCTCGCAGACATTGAGTCCGGGACCCTGGGCACGAACACCGAGCCTCACGCGGGCCTCGCTTCCGCTGCCGGTGGCGCTGCGGCTCCTGGCCTGAGTGCCGAGACTCTTGCGCCCATTGCCGTCTCTGAAGGTGTGGCCACGGCGCTCCCTGACGTGGAGCCTGATGCCCCTGGTTCGCGCGCCGCGTCCTTCGCGTCTGCTGAATCCGAAGTGACGGTTCACGGCGACGCCGAGGCTGTGGCTCCTGCTACGAGCATCGAGCCTCACGCGAGCTTCACTGCCGCTGAGTCCGCTGCCGCAGCCCACGACGCCTCCGAGCCTGTTGCAATGGCCCATGCGGCCTCCCGGTTCGCTGCCACGGCGCACGCCACCTCTGAACTTGCGGCCACGGCTCACGTGGCGTCCCAGCTCGCCGTGACGGCCCACGCGGAGTCAGAGGTTGCGACATCGGCTCATGCCGAGACAACGCTCGCGGCACCGGCTCAGGCGGACGTAGAGGTCGCCGCGACAGCCCATGCGGCTTCAAGGCTCGCTGCAACGGTTCACGCCGCTTCCGAACCCGATGCTGCGCTCCACACGGACGCTGAGCGCGCTGCCGTGGTCTTCGAGCCCGTTGCCGCTGCCGACGCCGCGCCCGAGCGCTCCGCTGCGGCCTACGAGTCCTCCGGGCCTGCCGCCTCGGCCCCCTCCGGCTCGCCCCATGCGGATGCAGTGCTCGACACGGCCAAGGTCGCTTCCGAGCCCGCCTTCACGCCGCGCGCGGACACTGCGCCCACCGCGGCCCACGTCGGCTCCGAGCCCGAGGCCCTGGCCAGCCCGATGTCCGCCAGCACCGCTTCCGAGACGACCGCCAACATCGCCGCCCTGGAAGCACGGCCCGCGCCCGTACAGCTCGCCCCTCGCGCGCCCATCGAACTCGACGACCTGCCGGTCTCCTCCAGCGAGACGATGGAGCTCGCGTCCACCTGGGAATTCGTCGGCTGGCAGGGCCGCGAGGGCAATGGAACCATCGGACACACGCCCGAGACGACATGGGCGGACCGTGCTGTGGACCTCGACGGACCGGCCCTCTCCGTCGTCCCTGCGGCGCCTCCGGCGACGGAGCTCCCGCTGGCTTCGGCCTGGGACTTCATCCAGCAGCCCTGGCAGCCCTCGGCGAACGCCCCTTCCGAGGTTGTCTCGTCCCTCCTGGCCGCCGCCAGTGCCTCCACGGAGACGTCGTCATCCGGACCCGCTGTCACGGCGGAGCAGGTGCTCGCCGCGCTGGACGGGGTGGGGACGCAGGGCACGCTCGGCAAGGTGCTGCTCGCGTACTGCGCGGGACGTTTCCGGCGCGCCTTCCTCCTGGGCGAGAGCTTCGGCCTCGCGCGGGTAGGGCACGCCTGGGGCCCTGGCAGCGACAGCCCGGCCGTCTCCGCGCTCAAGGTCGACCTGGAGGCCCCGTCGCTGCTCACCGCCGCGATGATGGGGGCCGGCCCCAGCCTCATCAACGGCCCGGGCTGCCCACAGGACGAGGCCATCTTCTCCGCGCTTGGTGAGGACGCCTCGCGGCTGCTGGTCGTCGCCGTCCGGAGCCGGGGACGCCCTGTCGCCTTTGTCGTGGCGGACACGGGCTCCGAGCCCGTCGACACCTCGCTTCTCGACGACTTCACCCGCGTCATCGACAAGGCGTCGGAGGCCTACGACCGGCTCCCCTCGCACCGGGGCTCCTGACCCACTCGCCGGGAGCCGGAGCCGGCCCATCCTTGAGGACGAGCGCGGAAGGAACCGTCATTCCGCCAAGTCACCCGGCAGTGGGCACCGGTGACGCGAGGGGCAGGGGAGAAACGCAGAAGGGCCCCGGAGCGGTGTGCTCCGGAGCCCTCCTCACTTCATGCGCGGTGCTCGAGGCTCAGCTGCAGCCGCTGGTGGCGCCGCAGTTGCTGCACTTGTAGCAGGCCCCGCTGCGCACCATGATCGCGCCGCAGGTGTGGCACGGCGGCGCATCCGCCTGGTTGAGCCACGTCGCGCGCAGCCCGGAGACCGGCGGAGGCGGAGCGACCACCTCTGCGGGCAGGGCCTGCTGCGCGGGCGCCACTTCCGCCGGCGCGGCCAGCACCGCGTCCTCCGTCTCGTCCTGCTTGGGCAGGAACTTCAGCTCCAGCCAGCGGAAGATGTAGTCCGTAATCGACTTGGCGATGGGGATGGCCGGGTTGCCCGTGAAGCCGCTGGGCTCGAAGCGCGTGTGGCTGAGCTTGTCGACCAGCACCTTCAGCGGCACGCCGTACTGGAGCGCCAGGGACACGCTGGTGGCGAAGCTGTCCATCAACCCGCTCACCACCGAGCCTTCCTTCGCCATGACGATGAACAGCTCGCCCGGCGTGCCGTCCTCGTACATGCCCACCGTCAGGTAGCCCTCGTGGCCCCCGATGGAGAACTTGTGCGTGATCGACCGCCGCTCGTCCGGCAGCCGGCGCCGCACCGCGCGGGGCTCCGGCTTCACCGCCGGCTGCACCTCGGGCTCGGCCACCTTCGCCTTGGCCTCCTTCACCGTGTCCTTCGACGTGTTGAGCGGCTGCGTCCGCTTGCACCCGTCGCGGTACACGGCAATCGCCTTGAGGCCGCGCTTCCACGCCTCCAGGTACGCCTTCTCGATGTCCTCCACCGTGGCGTTGGACGGCATGTTCACCGTCTTGGAGATGGCGCCCGAGAGGAACGGCTGGCACGCCTCCATCATCTGGATGTGCCCCATCCAGCCGATGCTCCGCTGGCCGCGCGCGGGCTTGAAGGCGCAGTCGAACACCGCCAGGTGCTCGGGCTTCAGGTGCGGGGCGCCCTCAATCGTCTCCTGCTTGTCCAGGTAGCTGATGATGTCCTGCGCCTGCGTCTGGGGGTAGCCCATCTTCTCCAGCGCCAGCGGCACCGTCTGGTTGACGATCTTCAGCATGCCGCCGCCCACCAGCTTCTTGTACTTGATGAGCGCGATGTCCGGCTCGATGCCGGTGGTGTCGCAGTCCATCATGAAGCCGATGGTCCCCGTGGGGGCCAGCACCGTCACCTGGCTGTTGCGGAAGCCGTGCTCCTCGCCGAGCGCCAGCGCCGCGTCCCAGGCCTCCTTCTGCGCCGCGTACAGCTCCTCGCTCACGCCGTCCGGCGCGATGTTGTACGCCGCCTTGCGGTGCTTGCGGATGACGCCGAGCATGGGCTCCGCGTTCTTCGCGTAGCCGGCGAACGCGCCCTGCTTCTCCGCCATGCGCGCGCTCATCGCGTACGCCTCGCCGCACATCAGCGACGTGATCGCCCCCGCGTAGTTGCGGCCGGCGGGTGAGTCATACGGCAGGCCCGTGGCCATCAGCAGCGCGCCCAGGTTCGCGAAGCCCAGGCCCAGCGGCCGGTAGTCGTGGCTGTTCTTCTCAATCCGCTCGGTGGGGTAGCGCGAGAAGCCGACGATGATTTCCTGCGCCATCAGCATGATGTCCACGGCGTGCTTGAAGGCCGTGACGTCGAACTCGCCGTCGATGGTGCGGAAGTGCATCAGGTTCAGCGACGACAGGTTGCAGGCCGAGTCGTCGAGGAACATGTACTCCGAGCACGGGTTGGACGCGTTGATGCGCGCCGTGCCCGAGCACGTGTGCCAGCCGTTCACCGTGCTGTCGAACTGCATGCCCGGGTCGCCGCTCAGGTGCGCCGCCTCGGCGATTTCGCGGAACAGGTCCCGCGCCCGGTAGGTGTCCATGGGCCGGCCGTCGCGGACGCTCTTGGTCGTCCAGGCGCCGTCGTTGACCACCGCCTTCATGAACTCGTCGGTGACGCGCACCGAGTTGTTCGAGTTCTGGAAGAACACCGACGAGTACGCCTCGCCGTTGAACGACGGGTCATACCCCGCGTCGATGAGCGCCCAGGCCTTCTTCTCCTCGGCGGACTTGCAGCGGATGAACTCGAGGATGTCCGGGTGGTCCGCGTTGAGGATGACCATCTTCGCGGCGCGGCGCGTCTTGCCGCCGCTCTTGATGACGCCAGCGAAGGCGTCAAAGCCCTTCATGAAGGACACCGGGCCGGACGCGGTGCCGCCGCCCGCCAAGAGCTCCTTGCTGCCGCGGATGGTGGACAGGTTGCTGCCCGTGCCGCTGCCATACTTGAAGAGCATGCCCTCCGTGCGGGCCAGCGTGAGGATGGAGTCCATCGAGTCCTCCACGCTGTTGATGAAGCACGCGGAGCACTGCGGCTGCGCCTCGACGCCCACGTTGAACCAGACGGGCGAGTTGAACGACGCCTTCTGCCGCAGGAGCAGGTGCGTCAGCTCCGCGTGGAACGCCTCGCGGTCCGTCTCCGTGGCGAAGTAGGCGCCCTGCACGCCCCACTGGGTGAGGGTGTCCACCACGCGCGCCACCAGCTTGCGCACGCTCGTCTCGCGCTCCGGCGTGCCCGGCGTGCCCCGGAAGTACTTCGACGCCACGACGTTCGTCGCCAGCATCGACCAGGACTTCGGCACCTCGATGTTCTTCTGCTCGAAGACGGCCTTGCCGTCCTCTCCGGTGATGCTGGCGCTGCGGTACTCCCAGGCCAGCTCATCCGCGGGGTCCACCCCCGGCGTCGTGAAAAAGCGCTCCACGGTCAATCCCGTAGCCGCCGCGCGCCCCTTTCGCCCGTTGCGTCGCTCCTTCCCGTTCAACGACGGCTTCGAGCTCAGCTCCTTGTCCATATCGCCACCTCCGCGGGGTTCACTGAGAGTCCAGATGCAAAATTTTGCAAACCGCTAAGTTCGCGAGATCCCGAAGGATCCGGTGATCACCCGTGGACAGCCCGGGGTGGCACCAGAGGGGCTCGCGACGTCGTCACAGGGGCGCAAACGGCCCGGAAACCAGGGTTGGAAGCTGCCCGCCTGCCCGGCGGGCGAGGGCGATTGATACGCTCCCTCGTGCGCTCGGGCAAGAAACCGGACCTACCGGTAATTGTGCTGGGCATCGTCATACACACCACAAATAGTGGCCCATGTCCGAAGACGGTGGACGGCCCGCCTGCCTGCATGCCTGTAGCACCCGGGGCCAGGAGGTCCGATCTACGGCGAGCGGACCCCGCGAGCAACAGGTGCTTTGCATTGGCTGAGGACAGATGGCGAGGCATGTATCGTCACACTCGGGCAAGCAACCGTGATCACTGGAAGACGTTTGCTGGGAGTCTGTGCACGGATCCTACGGGTGACCAGTGTCCCGGCCAGAAAGCGGAGCCCGGCTCTGCTGGCGGGCGGTCCGGTGGTGAACGCGGGCGTCGATTTCACGGGCCTGTCGCGTTAGGAGGCGGACATGCCTCCTCCGTTCAAGCGCCATGTCTTCGTCTGCACCAACCGCCGCCCGGAAGGGAACCCCAAGGGGTGCTGCGCCAGCAAGGGCGCGGAAGAAGTGCGAGCCGCCTTCAAGGACGAGCTGGACAAGCGCGGGCTCAAGGGCGGCATGCGCGCCAACGCGGCCGGGTGCCTGGACACGTGCTCCTTCGGCGTCTCCGTCGTCGTGTACCCCGAGGGCACCTGGTACGGCGGCGTGAAGGTGGAGGACGTGGCGGAAATCGTGGATCAGCACCTCGTCAACGGCCGCCCCGTGGAGCGGCTGATGATGCCGTTCTCCCGCAAGGAGAAGGCGGGGAGCTGAAGACAGGCCGCCTTCCGCGCGGCGCTCATTGCCGCAGGTCGCGCGCGAGCGTCACCGTGAAGGTCGTCCCGGTCTCCGGGGCGCTCTGGACCTTGACGCTCCCCCGGTGCGCCCGGGCGAGGCCCTCGACGACGGTCAGCCCGAGCCCCCAGCCCTTGTCGGGCCCGGCGCGGGCCACGTCCGCCCGGCGATACACCTGGAACAGGTGCTTCAGGTCCTCCGGCGCAATGGACGGTCCCCAGTTGTGGACGGAGACCGACACCGTGTCAGGCCCGGCCTGCGCCAGGGTGACGGTGACGGGCTGCTCGCGCGCCCCGTACTTGATGGCGTTGTTGCACAGGTTCTCGAGGATTCGCCGCATCCCGTCGCAGCTCCAGTAGCCGGGGACCGCGCCGGGCGCGTTCAGCACGAAGCGGTCGCCGTGGACCAGGGCCAGCTCCTCCAGCGTGTCCCGGGCCAGCGGAGTGAGGTCGCATTCGGAGACCTCGATGGGGAGCCCCTCTCCGGCGCGGATGCGGTTGGCGTCCAGCATGTCGCGAATCATCTGGTCCACCCGGTCGAGGTTCTCGGTGATGCGGGCCGTGGACCGGACGAGGATGGTGGGGTCGCTTCCCTTTCGCGCCAGCATCTGGGCATTCAGCCGGGCGGCCGTGAGCGGCGTGCGCAGGTCGTGCGAGAGGGTGGCGACGAACTTCTCGCGAAGCTCGCGCTCTTCCTCGAGGCGCGAGGTGAGCGACTTCTGGTCGTGGATGTCGGTGTTGGCGCCCACCCACTTCACGATTCTGCCGTCGGCATCGCGAATCGGAACCCCGCGGACCAGATGCCAGCGGTACTGGTTGTCGGAGCCGCGCCGGAAGCGCTGCTCCATCAGGAAGTCCTGGCCGGACTCCACGGCCTCGCGCACGCGCACCCGGGTCCGCTCGACGTCGTCGGGGTGCATGGGCAGGGTGTCCGTGTCGTCCCAGCGCGTTCCGCGCGGAAGCCCCAGGTACTTGAACCACCAGTCGTTGTACCAGTCGACGAACAGCTCGGCCGTGGCGGTCCAGACAATCTGGGGCAGGGCGTTGGCAATCAGCCGGAACCGCGCCTCGCTCTCCTCGAGCTGCTGACGGGCCGCCACCTGCTCGGTGATGTCCTGGCCCGTGCCCACGACGCGCACCACCCGGCCGTCCGCGCCAAGGATGGCCGCGGCGCTGGCCGCCACCCAGCGGTCCCCCTGCTGTCCCGGGCGCGGTATCACCCGGTGCTCGACGCGGTAGGGGATGCCGTGCTCCAGCGTCTGGGAGAAGGCCTCCGCCATGAGCGGGCGCTCCGCCGGGTGCACCTGGGTCAGGGTCCGCTCGGCGCTCACGGGCTCATCGGGGGAGAGGTTGCACACCTCGCGCATGCGGGCGTCGAACGTCATCACATCCGTGGCGACGTCCAACTCGAACGTGCCCATGCCCGTCCCCGTGAGCGTCAGCCGCAGGCGCTCCTCGCTCTCGCGCAGGCGCTCCTCGCTATCGCGCAGCGCCCCGGTGACGTCCTGGACGTCGCGCAAGGCGCTCGCGGAGACGTTTCGCGCCGCCCGGGCATCCAGCAGGGCCGCGCGCGCCTCCGCCTCGCGTTGGCGCAGCGTCGAGGTCAGCTGGCGCACCCGCACCAGCGTACGGACGCGCGCACGCAGCTCGGCGTCCCGGAAGGGCTTGGGGAGGAAGTCGTTGGCGCCCGCGGAGAGCGCCGCCTCCAGGTCCTCCTCGCGGCGGCTGGCCGTCAGCACGAGGACGGGCAGGGTCACCTCGTCATAGCGCTCGCGCAGGAAGGTGAGGGCCTCCAGGCCGGAGACGCCCGGCATGTGCCAGTCGAGCAGCACCAGGTGCGGGAGCGCCTCCCTGTGTATCAGGCCTTCGAGCAGGGTGGCCGCATCCGTGAAGACGGCCACGGCATAGCTGCCCTCCAGCACTTCGCGCACGCGCCGGGCCTCCAGCGGGCTGTCATCGACCACGAAGACACGACCGGCATACCGGGTGGCGGCCCTCGGGCCCCCCACGTCGACATGCGCGTCTGAAGAAGGGTCATCGTGCGGCAATGGAGAGCCCGGGGTGCACCCGGGAAAACAGAGGGCCCGCTCCCTTCCTTCCATTCGCCGCTTTCCAGCATGGCCCGTCTCAAGGCCCACGAGCTTGGGACGCCTGTTCCCCACGCCGTCACCCGCGCGAGCGGGCGCCCGCCTGGCTGCCAGGCTTCACCGCGGAGCGCGATGGCGTGCTTCGCCCGATTAACCCGAAAAAATGGCTGCCTGCCTCCTTCTGTGTGAACCCGCAGAGAGGCTGCGCGGAGACGAACAGGTGCAACGCCTGGGACCTGTGCGTCCCGGGCTGCTGCCCTGCCGTCCTTCCGTCGCGGCGAGGAGCACACGCATGCGTCGCAACAGGTGGGCCTGGGGCCTGATCGCCACCGCTTTGTCCGTGGTGGGTTGCAGTTCGGAAGTCGCCACGCCCGAGTCCGGTGAGGAGTCGCAGGCCGCGGCGTCGCTCGCCTCGGCCTGGGCCACCGGCGTCTACTATCCGGTGGGCACGCAGGTCACCTATGGCGGCCGCCTCTACGAGTGCCGGCAGGCCCACACGTCGCAGGCGGACTGGACGCCTCCGGCGGTGGCGGCCCTGTGGCTGGACCTGGGGACCTCGGGTGGCGGCACCGACGCGGGGACGGGTGGCGGCACGGACGCGGGCACCGGCACCGATGCCGGCACGGGCGGCGACGTCATCGCCCCCACCGCGAACCTCACCGCGAGCACCACGCGCTTCACGGCGGCAGGCACGCTGAACCTCACCGCCACCGCCTCGGACAACGTGGGCGTGACGAAGGTGGAGATTCTGGAGAACGGCACGGTGGTGGCCACGGGCGGCCAGTACAGCCGAGGCTTCTCCAGCTGGACGCAGAATGGCTCGTACGTCTACGCCGTGCGCGCCTACGACGCCGCGGGGAACGTGGGCACCAAGACGGTGACTGTCGTGGTGGAGCTGCCCGGCCAGCCCGCTGGCAACAAGCGCATCATCGGGTACTTCACCGCGTGGGGCATCTACGGCCGCAACTACCAGGTGTCCAACGTGCCGGCCTCGAAGCTCACGCACATCAACTACGCCTTCTCCAACATCTCCTCGGAGGGCAAGTGCGTCCTCGGTGACCCGTTCGCGGACATCGACAAGGGCTTCGGCTATCCGGGCGAGTGGGACCCCGGCGCGCTTCGCGGCAACTTCCGCGCCTTCAAGGAGCTGAAGCGGACGAACCCGCAGCTCAAGCTGCTCATCTCCGTCGGCGGCTGGTCCTGGTCCACGCACTTCTCGCGCGTCGCGGCCACCGCGGCCACGCGCTCGGCGTTCGTGAAGTCCTGCGTGGACCTCTACATCCGGGGCCAGTACCCCGGCGTCGACCCGGTCAACGGCGCGGGCGTGTTCGACGGCATCGACATCGACTGGGAGTACCCCGTCGGTGGCGGCCTGCCGGGCAACTCCACCAGCCCCGCGGACAAGCAGAACTACACGCTGCTGATGCAGGAGTTCCGCAGCCAGCTCAACGCCGTCACCGCGCAGACGGGCAAGCCGTACCTGCTCACCATCGCCTCGGGCGCGTCGCCGGACCTGCTGGTCAACAAGCAGGAGACGAAGAAGCTCTCCGACGTGCTCGATTGGATCAACGTGATGACCTACGACTACCACGGGGCCTTCGAGAGCACGGTGAACTTCCACTCGGCGCTCAACCGCGTGACGGGGGACCCGGGCGCCGCCGACGGCTTCTACAGCGACGCGACGGTCGCGAAGATGCTGGAGCTGGGCGTGCCCCCGTCGAAGATTGTCCTCGGCGTGCCGTTCTACGGCCGTGGGTGGGGCAGCGTGCCCAACGTGAACAACGGCCTGTTCCAGAGCGGCGTCCCCACCAGGGGCACGTGGGATGACGGCTCCTCGGGGCTGACGGGCGTGTTCGACTACAAGGACATCAAGGTCAACTACGAGCGCGCGGGTTCCGGCTACACGAAGTTGTTCCACCCCGAGAGCAAGGAGGCCTACGTGTACAACCCCTCCACGCGCATCTGGATTGGCTACGACGACGCGCAGAGCATGAACGCCAAGTCGGACTACATCATCAGCAAGGGCCTGGGCGGCGCGATGTTCTGGGAGCTGAGCGGCGACGACGGCACGCTGGTCGACGCGCTCTATCAAAAGCTTCACTGAGAATGGATTCGCGCGGTGGTACTCGCACCGCGCGGGTCTTCTGACTTCGCAGGGCAGGCGTTAGGGTGGGCCGCATGTCATTGGCGGCGCCCGTCCTCCCGCGCAGCATGCTCGTGAGCGTGCTGTGCGTGCTGCTCGGAGGAACGGCGATGGCCTCCGAGCCGTGGCGTGCGGTGGCTCGCGTCGCTTCCGAGGAGGACTCGGCCCTGCTGGAGCGGGTGCGCGGGCAGAGCAGTGATTTGCCCGTGGTGTTCGTGGCGGTGCCGGGGGCTGCATTGGAGGGAGCGCCCCGGGCCAGGTGGCGCGCGGCGAAGCAGCTCGCGGCGCGGCACCGGGCTCGGGCCGTCCTGTGGTTCCTGCGGCAGGGGGCGGAGGTCCGCGTCCATCTCGCGGAGCCCGCCAGCCGGCATCTGTTCGTCCGCTCCGCTCGGCTGGAGGGACAGCCCGGCTCGCTGGAGTGGTCCGCTGGCGCCGAGGCCCTGGCGCTCGCGGTGCGCTCCGCGCTTCGGGCCGTGGACGCGGGGACTCCACTGGGTGAGGTGGTGGAGCCGTTCGTGGTGTCTGCTCCTGCTCGGTCGGTGGAGCGGCGCGCGGCGCTGGCGTCGTCCCAGGTCGCGGTGCCGGCCCCGTCCACGGATGTGGGAAGGCGGCCCGGCGAGGACGTGGCGGCGCAGTCCTCCGGGACGGTGAAGGCGGGGGACGTCGCCCTGGGAAATGAGCGCCTCGGCGCTGCTCCGGACGAGGCGGGAGTTGCCGAGTCTCCGACGCGCTCAACCGATGCGGAGGATGGAGAGACGTCGTCCACCGTTGAGGCCCCGGGGCGTTCCACCCATGGGCGCGAGAGGCTGAGCGCGTCCGACATGCACGCGCCGATGGTGGGCGGCGTGTCTCCGCCGGCCCGATGGGCGCTCTCGGTGGGTGCGCATTCGGCGCTCGACGGGTACACCCGGAGCGGCCATCAGGGGCTGCTGCTCGGCATCGCACGGGAGGGACGTTCGCTGCGGCTGGGGCTCCAGCTCCTCGCGGGCCTGCCCGCGCGGCTGCGAGACGCGTACACCCGCGTGTCACTGGGCCAGCACGCCGCCACGTTGTGGGCGGACATGCCCCTTCTGGCCACCGGGCCGCTGACGTGCACGGCCGGGCTGGGCGTGGGAGGCGTGGCCTTCTCCCGCCGGACGGAGGCGCTCACCCCCGACGTCGAGGCCGAACCCTCCAGCACCCTGTTCGCCCTCGCCACGGGGCCACGGCTCTCCGCGCGTTGGAGTCCGGCCTCCCGATTCGCCTTCGAAGCAAGCCTCTCCGCCGAGCTGCTCCTGGGACGCCCGGCACTGGGATACGCCATTGATGGAAACTTCGTGCCTCGTGGTGATGGATGGGCCGTTCGCCCCCGGCTGGGACTGGCGATGGTTTTTCTTCCTTGAGCCCGATGACCCGATTTCGTCCTCCGCCTTCTCCATGTCGGGAATGAGGAGCTCGGGCTCATTCGCAACCGGTGTCCCCCGCGAGGCGGAGGACTCCCGCATCCAGGCCGCCAGGCGCGGGCAGCGTGAGGCCACGGAGGCGCTGCTCCTGGAGCTGCTGCCCCGGGTGCGCAACCTCGTGCGCTACCTCGTGCGCGGCGATGCGGATGTGGACGACATCGCCCAGGAAGGGCTCATCGCCCTGATGCGGGGACTGCCGAGCTACCGCAGCGAGGGCCGGTTCAACGCGTGGGTGGACCGCGTGGTGGTGCGGGCGACGTTCGCCTGGCTCAAGCGCTCCAGGGGCCGCGAGGCCCGGCAGCTCGATGAGCCGGTGGAGCTGATAGCGGTGCCTTCGGAAGATGCGCAGCCGGACGAGTACGTCCACCGGCGACACCTGGTGACGCTGCTGGACAAGCTCTCCACGGAACAGCGACATGCGCTGGTGCTGCACCATGTGCTGGAGTTGAGCGTGCCGGAAATCTCCACGGAGCTTGGCATTCCGTTCGAGACGGTGCGCAGTCGGCTCCGCCTGGGGCGCGCGGCGCTTCGTGCGCTGGCCTCGGAGGGGGAGGGGGAGGGATGAGTCGGTCGAGAGAAGAGGGGGATGCGTCGGTGGATGAGCTGTTCGAGCCGCTCGATGGCGAGGCGGGCCCGGCGCGTCGCATGTCGAAGCAGAAGTCGGCCGCGCTGGTGCTGGCCGCGCTGGAAGCAGGGGCTCGGGAGACGCCGCCCCGGCCGCGTGTGCGGGGGAAGCTGCCTCCAGTGTGGTTGATGGCGGGCGCGGTCCTGTTCACCAGCGCCGCCGCCGCCGCCGTCTGGGGTCTGACGCGCACGGAGGTGCCCCAGGTGGCGATGCCGCTGTCGGAGCCGTCACGCGCCAGTGCCTCCGTGGTGGGCTCCGCTCCGGTGGAGGCCTTCGTGCCGCCCGTGGATGGCGAACCCAGGGCCCTGCCGGCTTCTGGCCCCGTGCGGGGTGTTGGCGCGGAGCCTTCCGCCGCCGCGCCGATACGGGCCGTCGTTCCCGAGGCGGCGCCGCGCGAGGAGGCCGCGCCTGTCGTCTTTCAGCCCTGGCAGGACGCACCCGTACAGCCTCCTCCGGACGTGGCGCCGGAAGACCTGCTGCGGCAGGCCAACGAGCTTCGAGCCGCGGGCCGGTGGAAGGAAGCGGAGGCGCTCTACCTGCACGTCATCCACGCGCAGCCCTCGTCGCTGGCGTCGTATGTCGCACGTGTGGCCTCGGGCTCGCTGCGGTTGGAGCACCTGGGCAACGCGCGTGGCGCGCTGGGGCAGTTCGAGGAGGCGCTGCGCATGCAGCCGAACGGCGTGCTCGGGCAGGAGGCGCGGTACGGCATCGCGGAGGCCTGGCGCGAGCTCGGCGACAGGGCGGCCGAGGCTCGGGCGCTGGAGGAGTTCCTCTCGTTTCATCCGGACTCACCGCTCGGCGCCACGGCGAGGGCTCGTTTGCGCGAGCTCTCGAGCCCGTGACACGGCACAGAGAAGGAGGGCTTCTCTCTTCCGACAGCGAGGACAAGACCACGAGCACTCCCGAGCCCATGGCACGGCATGGTGGCGGGGGGCGTCGCCCTTCGCACCGAGAGGGCCCAGCTGCGGGACCATTGGGGCCCATGGCACGGCATGAGGGCACGGCCTGGATGCGCTTCTTCCGCTCGGGCGTGCCGTGGCCCGGATGGTGGCTCTGCCTGCCCCTCGCGGGGGCCCTCACCACGGGCTGCACGCAGAGCGACCTCGTGGCCACCCTCTCCACGCGCGATGCCGGCGCGTCGGACGCAGGCGAACCTCCTCCGCCCGACGCCGGGCCTTCCGACAGCGGCACGCCTCCGGATGACTGGAACGCCTGGTGCGCGGGGCAGGGACCGCTCATCGTCCTGGGCGCTACGAACGGTGGTGCCCCCACGTGCAGCGGACGCCTCGCCGAGCAGACCTTCCGTCAGGCGCTGTGCACCTGCGAGGGGCTCGCGCTCGGTGCCCGCATGGAGACCGATGCCTTCCGAGGCTCGGAGGGGCCATACGTTCCGGGAGGGCAGGGCGGTGACGTCGGTGTGAATGGCGGGCTCTCCGCCAATGACGCCATCTCCGTGGGAGGCTCGCTGCGCGTCGGGGGGGCCACCGGCATCCAGCTCGGCCGCACGCTCTCGGTGGGGGGAGCCCTCTTCAGCAGCGGACCGCTCACGGGCAACACCGCGACCGCGTCCGTCGCCGAAGCCGCCCGGGTGCGCGGTGATGTGTCACTCGCGGCCCTCACTGTCGCCGGCAGTCTCACGGTGCCGCCGGAGTACACCCTGGGCCCGGTGCAGGCTGCAGAGGTGCGCCGTGAGCCCGTGGCCGCCGTCACCCCTTGCGCCTGTGACTCCGCATCCCAGGTGGATGTCGCCGCGCTCATCGCCCACCACGCGCGGGACAATGACAACGCGGCCATCGGCCTGGACCCGGCGACACTGGAGGACCTTCCCGGTGCTCGAGCGCTGGAGCTGCCCTGCGGCCGCTTCGTCCTCACCCGCATCAGCGGCGCCGGCCCCGCGACGCTCACCGTCCGCGCGCGGACCGCGCTGTTCATCCAGGACGGCGTGGACCTGGATGAGGGCCTCACGGTGGACGTCCAGCCTCCGGGCGAGCTGGACCTGTTCATCGGAGGCAGCCTCACGGTGGCGGGCCCGCTCCTGCTGGGCTCCACCGCCACGCCGTCGCGGGTCCGCGTCTACGTGACACGTTCGAGCGTCCTCTCCCTCTCCGCCGGCAGCACCCTGGCCGGCAACCTCTACGCGCCTGGCGCCTCGCTCAGCACGAGTGGCACCGCGGAGGTGTTCGGCTCCGTGTTCGTCCGGAACCTCGAGGCCGCCGCGCCCCTGCGGCTCCACTACGACGCGGACGTGCTCGACGCGGGCGCCGGGTGCCCCGGGGACTGACCCTCGACTCCGGTGGCAGTGGGATTCTCTCCACCACCACCGGAGCCCTCACGCCTCAGGGAATCAGCTCCCACGCATCCTGCCAGTGGCTTCCGGAGCTCGGCGCATAGTGGGACGCCGGGCCCTTGCACCAACCGGAGTAGGGGAAGGGCTTGCACCGGTAGAGCCGTCCATCCGTGCCCTGCACCACCGTGCCCGCCACGTAGCCGGCCAGCCCGTCGGGGTACTTCAGCGTGCCCGTGCCTCCGTCCCCACCTCCGGGCGGCGGCTTCTCGATGTCGATCTGGAACGCGTAGCCCGTCTCACGCGCATAGACGCGGTTCCCCGTGGCGCTCTCCACGGGCACCACGCTCCCGGACGTCTGCAGCACGCCCACCCGGATGCGGCTGGACGCGGTGTTCACCCGCTGCGCGAGGCGGTACATCCAGGCCCCCGCCGAAGTGGCCGCGTCCAGCGACAGGACATGGGACTCGGCATCCGCGCCCGCGGCGTCGAACAGGCGGAACGTCACCTTGCTCCCGGTGGGCAGGTCCTCACGTGCCTGCACCTGGCCCAGCTCCTTCCAGGTGGCCGGCGGAGGCGGCGTGTCGCTGAACTTCACGTCGGTGCAGGCGTAGAAGGCCTCAGGGCTGTCGGAGCGCTGCCAGATGCCGTAGACGACGTGCGTCCCCGTCTTCCCCTGGGGAAACGGGCAGCTCAGCCGGTAGCGGTTGTTCTGCGCGGACACGTTCGTCACCGTGCAGAACGGGTTGGCCTCCAGGTCCGACCACTTCAGTGGCAGCGACGGGTCATACCCCTGCCGCGTCACGTAGAGCCGGAAGTACCCGGTGGCGTGGACGGCGGTGGCGTGGAAGACGAACTCGAAGCGGCCGCTGGCGTCCGGGGTGATGAGCGTGGCCGGCCAGTCCGTCCGCGCGAGGTCCAGCCCCTTGTGGCTCTCGTTCGCGGCGCTGCACAGCTTCCCATCCGGGATGATTTCCCGGTGGCGGTCATTGGCGTTGCCCTGCCGCACGCCGTTCCAGTCGTAGAGCGCCTGGGTCCCTCCGGCCTGGATGGCGGCCTTGCATGCGGCGGACTTCGGCGTCTCCGGCCCCTCCTTGAAGCAGCTGTAGACGCGGCTGAGTGGCACCTCCATGGAGCCGTGCGCCAGGGCCACACTGGCGGACAGCAGGGAACACATGACGAGCGACGCGGCGAAGGACTTCCGGGTTGCGGGGAACATCCCTTCCTCCTGTGAGCGATGCGGGAGGAGGGAGCGCGTGAGCGGCGATTTCGGGTCAACGCCCCCGGACAAAAAAGAAGCGGCGGTGCTGCCTCAAGAGAGGCACGCACCGCCGCTGCATGAATCAGCCCGTGGCTCGCGGACGACTAACGGCGCTTGCCGACCAGCCGCATGATGGCGATGAACAGGTTGATGAAGTCCAGGTACAGCGTCAGCGCGCCGACGATGCTCACCGTGGCGGCGCTGCTGTAGCCGGTGTTGGCGTGCATCTCCCGCAGCTTCTGGGTGTCGTATGCCGTCAGGCCCGCGAAGACGATGACGGCCGCGCAGGCGACGACGAAGGACATCGCGTCACTGCGCATGAAGATGTTGACCACGCTGGCCAGCACCACGCCGATGAGGCCCATGAAGAGAAACGTGCCCCAGGCGCTCAGGTTCTTCTTGGTGACGGTGCCGAAGATGGCCATGGCCCCGTAGACGCCCGCCGTGAGGAAGAACGCCTGGGCGATGCTGCCCGCGGTGTAGACGAGGAAGAAGATGGACAGCGTCATCCCCGTGAGCGCCGAGTAGCCGAGGAACATCGCCGCGGCGACCGGACCCGACAGGCGGGGCGCCAGGAAGGACAGCCCCAGCACCACGCCGAACTGCACCAGCAGCAGGGGCATGCGGAAGTTGATGACCGCGCGAAGCAGCGGCTCATTGCTGAGCGTCATCAGGGCCGCGATGGCGGTGACCATCAGCCCACCGAACATCCAGCCGTGGACGCGCGACATGAACGCGCGCTGCGACTCCTGCACCAGCACGGAGTCGACAGGGGCGCTCGCGCCCGCCTGCTGCCATCCGGAAGATTCCCAGGCCATGAACTTTGGTTCCTTTCATGCCGGGGCGTTCCCGGCGACGCAGTCTTATAGCCTGTCCACCCGCGTCATGCTCGCGGACCGGCCCACGTGAAGGCCCTTAAATGGCCTTCCACGCCAGCAAAAGCTTGGAGGCCACTTCCGTGGTGATGAGCGGCAGCACGCCGCCGCCACCGACGATGTTGACGATCTCCGACATGGAGCCCCGGCAGACTCCTCCCCAGGCAGGCTGGCGGGCGAGCCCTACCGATGCGTACGCGGAGTAGTCCACGAAGAAGGACGTCGGGAGCACGGTGCCATTCGGCTCGCAGAGCAGGTGCTCCTCGGGCTTCGTGTCCACCACCTCCTGCACCACGAAGCCGCCACCAGCCGGGTCCGCCGCGGCGCGCGCGCACAGCTCCGGCCAGCCCAGCGGCGCGCCATAGGCGGCCGTCACGCGCTCGGTGTAGGGCACCGTGCCGGCCGAGCGGCCCAGGAACACGGCCTTGCCGCCGTAGTCCCACGAGCGCTTGAGCACGAAGCGCTTCGGGTCCGCGGCCACCAGCGCCACCAGGTCCTCGGTGCGCGCACCGTCCGGGCCCATGGCGGGGCCGGCGCGGAACACGCGCGTCCAGGGCACCGAGGCGCGCACGGCCTCCAATTCCTCCGGCGTGAGGCCCGCGGCCTGGGCGAGGCGCGGCTCGGACACCGCCTGCGACAGGCGGGCGAACGCGGCCTTCACCTCCACCTGCGAGGCGGGCGGGTTGAGGAACACCGCCTTCTTCCCCGGCACCACGCCCAGGAAGTCCTCCACCCACGGCGAGGGCGACTCCTCCAGCCGCCGCACGAAGAGGTGCCGGTACACCAGGTCATACTTCTTGCCGCGCACCTCGAAGGCGGCGTCGCCGGAGACCTCGTCCGGGTGCACCACGTCCGCGTCCGCGCCGTACTCGCGGAAGCGCTCGCACAGCCAGCGCAGCTCCGTGATTTGCGCGTCGTTGCGGCGGCACAGCAGGGCCACCGTGTCCGGCATCTTCCCGGGGCGCTCCGCCGCGTAGCCGTCCAGCAGGGCGCGGTACAGCGCCAGCGTGTTGCTGCCATTGAGGGCCAGCAGCGTGTGCAGCGCCTTCTCCGGGTAGCGGAAGTAGCGGCCCACCACCTCGATGAAGGTGCGCGCCGCGATGTCGGAGTAGCCCTGCATGGCGGGAATGGTCGCGTTGACCTCCAGCGCCCACGGGGTGCCGTTGGCGACGAAGTAGTCCACCCGCGTGGTGGCCAGCCGCGCGGACTGGCGCCAGGTCCGCTCCGCGAGGGAGCGCTCGAGCGGGGAGAGGGCACCCAGCAGCTCGGGGGCTTCATCTCCGTCGAGAATCGCGCGCGCCATCTTCACGGTGGCGGACGCGAGGCGGGCGGACAGCTCGGCGCGGCGGCGGATTTCCGCGGCGTCCAGCACCACGGGGGTGGCGGTGATGGGAATGGGCCGGGTGGTGCCGTCCTTCTGCGTCACCGCCAGGCCCCGCTTGTAGGCGAGCTGGGCCAGCTCGGGCGCGATGTGGCGCGCCTGGCTCCGCAGCACGTCGATGAGCTCTTGCACGAAGTCCTGTCCTCGGAGGAACGCCCGGGGCTCCCCGGGGCGCGCGCACCCTACGCCTGGACTGGTTCACCGGTCCATCCGTCCGGTGGCCCCACTCCAGGGATTTCCACCATGGTCAGCGGGGACCCGGTACGCCACGATTGCCCACTCGCCAGGAGGGCTGGCGCGGGGTGGGTGGCTCCCGGCCCCGCGTTTCCCTCACAGGAGGCTTGGGCATGGGCATGGTCAGCGGTGGTCAGCTCGTCGCGCGGATGCTGAAGAAGGAGGGCGTGCGGCACGTCTTCACCCTCTCCGGACTGCATGTGGCGCCCATCTACGCGGCGTGCGTGGAGGAGGGCATCGCCCTCATCGACACCCGGCACGAGCAGGCCGCCGCGCATGCCGCGGATGCGTATGCGCGGCTGACGCGCGGCATGGGCGTGGCGGTGGTGACGGCGGGCCCGGGCGTGACGGATGCGCTCACCGGGGTGGCCAATGCGCACGCCGCCAGCTCGCCCATGCTGCTGCTCGGCGGCGCGGCGCCCACGTTCAACCAGGGCCGGGGCGCGCTGCAGGAGATGGAGCAGGTGGACCTGTTCCACCGCATCTCCAAGTGGTCGGACCGGGTGCCCTCACCGGAGGCGGTGCCGCACTACCTGGCGAAGGCCTTTCGCGTGGCGCTCTCCGGAAGGCCGGGGCCCGTGTTCCTGGAGCTGGCGTGGGACGTGCTCTGCAACGGCGTGGACGAGGAGTCACTGCGCATGCCGGAGCGCTACCGCACGGACGCGCGCGTGGCGCCGGACCCGCGCAAGGTGGACGAGGCGCTGGCGCTGCTGCGCACCGCCGACGCCCCGCCATCCTCGCCGGCTCGTCCATCTGGTGGGACGGCGCATGGGACGCGCTGCGCGCCTTCGCGGAGCGCGCGCAGGTGCCAGTGTTCCTCAACGGCGCGGGCCGGGGCTGCCTGCCCGCGGGCCATCCGCTCTTCTTCCAGCATTCGCGCAAGGAGGCGCTGAGCGGCGCGGACGTGGTGTTCGTCATCGGCACGCCCTTCGACTTCCGCCTCAACTACGGCGCGGAGCCCACCTTCGGCGCGGAGTCGAAAATCGTGCAGGTGGACATCGACCCGACGGAGCTGGGCCGCAACCGCCCCGTGGAGGTCGGCCTCATCGCGGACAGCTTCAGCGCGCTCACCGCCCTGGAACAGGGCGCGGACCGCGCGCGGCGCGACACGCTCCTCTCCACGTTGCGCGAGGGCGAGGCGCGCCGGCAGGCCACCATCGATGAATGGGCGCGCAGCGACAGCACGCCCATCCACCACTACCGGCTGGCGAAGGAGTTGTCCGACGTGGCCAATACCGCAGGGCAGGACCCGGTGTTCATCGCGGACGGCGGCAACTGGGTGGCCATGGCGGCGAAGGTGCTGGAGCTGCGCAAGCCGGGCCGGTGGTTGGACCCCGGGCCGCTGGGCTGCCTGGGCGTGGGCGCGCCCTTCGCGCTCGCGTCGAAGGTGCTGCACCCGGACCGCACCTGCTGGGTGGTGCAGGGGGACGGCTCGTTCGGCCTCAACGGCTTCGACTTCGAGACGGCCGTGCGCTTCAAGCTGCCCATGGTGTGCGTGGTGGGGAACGACGCGGCCTGGGGACAGATTCGCCTGCCGCAGGTGCAGATGTTTGGCGAGGACAAGTCTCCCGCCACGCTGCTGGCGCCCACGCGCTACGACAAGGTGGTGGAGGCCTTCGGCGGACACGGTGAGTTCGTGACGGAGCCGTCACACATCCGTCCGGCGCTGGAGCGAGCGCTCGCCAGCGGCACCGTGGCGTGCGTCAACGTGCTGTTGGACCCGGACGCGCCCGTGAAGGCAGGTGCGATGGGGTACGCCGTGTGAAACATTGATGCCGTCTGACTTGCACTGGCCTTGAGTCTGGCTTACAAAACGCAATCGCATTTCAGCAGGGAACCGCCCTCCGTGAGCCGCTCCACCTACCGCCAGCCCGTGAGTCTCGTCCGGTCGCGCCGCCTGGCGCTGCCGCTCGCGCTCCTGTGTGCGCTGGCGTATGTGGGCAGCGTGATGCACTTCGCCCTCGTCCAGCACGCCACGTGCCTGGAGCACGGTGAAGTGATTCACGTGGAGGATGCGGGCGCGCATGGCGTGGGCGAGGTCGAGGACTCCTTCGACGATGCCCGCGTCGCGTCCCGGCGTGATGCTGTCGAGGCGCATGGCATGGACGCGCACTGTGTCCACGCCTTCTTCCGTCGTGAGGCGCCGCCTCCGGTGGAGGGCACCGCGCTGCTGTCCGTGGTCCCCACCCGCTCCGCGCCCGCGCTGGCGGTGTTCCGCTTCCATGCGGAGCCCGTGGCCCGGCTGCACCTGGCTCCCAAGGCGTCTCCGCCTCGCGCGTGAGCCCTGGGAGCGCGTTTCCCGGCACCTCCGTTACGGCACCCGTGTGCCGTGCCACGTCTGTCGACTGTGGATGATCCACGTCCCGCGCCCGTCGTCCACGGCTCGCGAGGAACCCGGGCTCATTCACTCATTGCCTGACGTCCGTCCGCGCGCGCCCCGCTAAAGCCAGCCACACCGGTTCGCCGTTGTAGGCGCGTGCTACGCCCAAGCTTCCATGTCCATTCGCCTTCGCGCTGGCGCCGCCCTCACGGGCGGGGTCCGGGGCGGCGTGGGATGGCCATGGCATACCCGCAGTCCCAACCCGTGGAGTAACACCATGAACAAGAAGCTCCTGGCCGCCCTCCTGATGTCCACCGCGCTGCTCACCTCCGCCTGCGGCGACGATGCCGAAGAGGAAGAGGGGGCCGACGTCGAGGCGTGCGAGCACCTCCAGGAAGGTCCGGCCACCCCCGTCACCGCCACCCTCACCGGCACGCCTCCGGCCGTGGGCAATGACCACCGCCGCTACGACGTCACCCTGGTGGACGGCACGGGTGGGAAGACGGGCTCGGTGTCCTTCGCCGCGACCGAGGCCACCGACTACATCATCTTCACCAGCGCCGACGTGGCCCTCACCGTCCGCGACGCCGGCGGGGCGACGGTGGCCATCGAGGAGAGCACGAAGAGCTCCACCGAGTGCACGGAGATCAAGGGCCGCCACGTGGTGCCCATGACGGTGGGCACGCACACGCTGACCTTCGGTCCCTCCTCCACGGGGTCCGTCTCCATCGTCATCGAGGAGGCGGCGCACGAGGACCACGACCACGACTGACAGGCCCGGCGGCTTCGCCGTGGCTCGAGCTTCACAACCCTGGGCCGGCGTGCGCGCCGGCCCCTCCATCCACCGAGAGGTTTTCGCACATGGGTGCCTTCCAGCAGTTCCTGAACGAGAAGAAGATTTCCTCCGACACGCTCCTGCGCCTGTCCCAGCAGCTGGAGTCGCAGGCCGACGCGGACCGCGTCCTGGCTCGCAAGCGGGCGGGGAAGCGTCGTGAGAAGGACACGCAGGGCAAGAGCTACGCGGAGCTGAAGCTGGACAAGCCGAAGAGCGGGCGCGGTATCAGCGCGCAGCAGCTCCAGGCCGCGCTGGGAGACCAGCCGCTGCCGCCCCGCGTGCGCGGCAAGCTGGTGCGGGCCGTCAACGCGGTGCTGACGAAGCAGGGCGGCGGCGCGGTGCAGGCCCCCGCGCTCTTTGGTGAGGTGCCGGTGCGCCGGGGCGACACGGCGAAGAAGGCCGCGAGCTGAGCGTGAGGCGCCCCATGCCCGGCAGCGACTCCACCTCCGTGCTTCCCCCCGAGCTGCTTCGCGAGGGGGAGCGCCTGTTCGACGTCTCCATGTGGTGCCTCGGCAGGGACGTCCTCTGCCCCGAGGGAAACCTCCTCGCGCGCCGGGGGCTCGTCCGGCATGTGCGTCCGGAGGGCATGGAGGGGCAGAGCGCGTACGCGGTGGACCTGCCGGGCGAGGGGCGCCTGGTGATGTGGGGCTTCGGGGTGCTGTGTGAGTGCGGAGAGGCCGTCTTCGTCCCCAGGGACGGCTTCGCGCCCCGGCTGCTGGAGGCGGCGCCCGCGCGGCCTGCTTTCCGTGCGCAGGACCTGGGGCCGTGGCGCGAGCCCGCCACGGAAGAGGAGCGGCGGGGGGCCCGCGCGGTGTTGGTGTCGATGGCGGAGTGGCTCGCTCGTCATGAGGAGTGGGTGGCCCGGGAGCTGGGGGCGGGGTGGCGGCACAGCTGTCTGGAGGCGCGGCGGAAGGCGTCTCCCGTGCCGGCGGATGCGCTGGCCTCCGCCTGGTGGCGGCTCGGCGCGCGCATCCGCTCGCTGGATTTGGGTTTCAACGCCTGTACCGCCCCGGTCTCCGGGGCCTGAGGAGGACATCATGCTGGCGCGACTTCTTCGAGCCGACGAGCCGTCCATCTACATCCAGGTCCCCTGGGAGGACGTCGCGGATGACGCCCTGCCGCGTCCCCCCCTGCGCGACGGGCTGGGCACCGCGCACCTGGAGGTGAGCACCCGCGAGCCGCTGGCGCAGGCGTACTTCGACCAGGGGCTGCGGCTGTTGCACCTGGGCTGGGGCTCGGAGGCCCGGCGCGCCTTCGCCGAGGCGGCCCGTCAGGACCCGGAGCTGGCCATGGCGTGGTGGGGCCTGGCCCTGACGCG
>JBKGHK010000659.1:0-5661 GCA_046520375.1 Pyxidicoccus sp. 3LFB2 | reverse complement strand
CTCGCGGCTGGGCCGTCCCGCCGCGCACGCCCTGGCGCCGCTGCTGGACTCGCACGACCCGGACACGCGCTACTTCGCGCTGCTTACGGCGGGCAACCTGCCCTACGTCGAGCTGGTGGACGGCGTGCTGCGCGGCCTGTTCGATTTGGAGCCGGACATCAACAGCGCCGCGCGGGTGGCGGCCTCGGCCCTCAAGCAGCTTCCCCGGCTGGACGCCGCCCTGCGCGACTTGCGCCAGGAGCTGGGCAGCCGGGACGCCATGCGCCGGGCGCTGGCCGCGCGCGCCCTGGGCACGCTGCATGACCGCGAGGCGGTGGAAGGCCTCATCCAGCTCACGGGCAGCGACGACGAAATGTGCGCCCAGGCCGCCGCCGAGGCGCTGCGCGACGTGACGGCGCGCGACGTTCGGCCAGAGCCCGCGCCAGTGGACGCAGTGGTGGGCGGAGAACCGCAGTCGCCGCCGCGCCGACTGGCTCATCACCGCCCTGCGCCACCGCGAGCTGGACATGCGGCTGGCGGCGATTGAAGAGCTGAGCCGCGCCCTCAACGACACGCTCGGCTACTACGCGGACGCCCCCGAGGCCGAGCGCGAGGTGGCGGTGCGCCGCTGGGAAGCCTCGGCGGTGGACCCGGCCAACGCGCGCCGGCTGGGCATGCTGTAGGCCCTGCCAGGGACGCACCCCGGGGGGAGGTCCGCCTCCGGCACGGATGCTGGTAGTTTCCCGGCGTGCTGCTCGCTCAAATCTCCGACTTCCACGTGGGCGTTCCCGGCTCGGATGTGGACCGCCGCTTCGACAGCGCCGCTCAACTGGAGCGCGCCGTCGCGCACCTCTGCCGCATGGAGCCGCGCCCGGACGCGGTGCTGTGCACGGGCGACCTGGTCAATGACGGGAGCCCGGAGGAGTACGCCCGGCTCGCGGCCCTGCTGAAGCCGCTGGCCATGCCCTGGTACGTCATCCCCGGCAACCATGACGACCGGGAGCACCTGCGGGCCGCCTTCGCCCACCTCGGATACCTGCCGCCCCGAGGCTTCCTCCACTATGTGGTGGAGCTGGGGCCACTGCGGCTCATCGGCCTCGACACCCTCGTGCCCGGGGCGCCAGGAGGCAAGCTGTGTGACGAGCGGCTGGCATGGCTCGACGCGCGCCTGTCGGAAGCGCCGGAGCGGCCCACGCTCGTGTTCATGCACCACCCGCCCTTCCCCACCGGCATCCACCGCGCGGACGCGATGGGCCTGGAGGGCTCGGACGCCCTGGCCTCGGTGATTGGCCGCCATCCGCAAGTCGAGCGCGTCCTGTGCGGCCACCTGCACCGGCCCATCGTGAAGCGCTTCGCGGGCACGGTGGCCAGCACGTGTCCCAGCACCATGCATCAAGTGGAGCTCGACCTGAGCCTGCCCGGCCGCCTCGCCCTCGTGCCCGAGCCCACCGCCTGTCAGCTCCACCTGTGGAGCGAGGCCTCCGGGCTCGTGTCGCATACGAGCTACATCGAAGACGCGCGGCCATGAGACACCCCGCGCCGCACTTCGGTCCTCCTGGCGAGCTACGAGGACGCACGGCCCCGGCCATGACGACATCCCGCGCCGCCCTTCGGTCCTCCTGGCGAGCTACGAGGACGCACGGCCCCAGCCATGAGACACCCCGCGCCGCCCTTCAGTCCTCCTGGCAACCCGGGGCTCACTCGTGAGTCACGCGCCACGCGCCAGCTCCTGGGGCCTGTCCTCCACCGGGCCTCGCGTGAAGCACGTGGGGCTGCACACCCGAGGACGGCATGACGGGCGGGACGTGGATCAGCCTGCTGACGTGCGTGGGGTTGCTCGGCCTGGCGGGAATCGCGCTCTCCCGCGTGGGTCGCAGCCCGCTGGCGTTTCCGCTGTCGCTGCTGTGCATCTCCGTGGCCACGTGGAACTTCTGCGACTTCTCATTGGAGCGCACGAACGACACGGGGTGGAAGCTGGTGGGCTTCACCGTGGGGCTGATGACGGTGCCCTGCACGCTGCACTTCATCCTGGCCTTCGTGGGGCGGCGGCGGCGCTCGGCGTGGGCCATGTTTGGCACCTATGCCGTCTTCAGCGCGCTGGGCTCGGCGATGCTGGCCGCGCTCTTCGTGCCGTCGCTGACCGAGCACCTGCTCACGCTGCGCTTCGGCTGGACGGTGACGGCGCTGGTGGCGCCACCGCTGGGCGGGGGCTTCGCGCTGCTGGTGCTGCACCTGCGCCGCACGCAGCACCCGGACGAGCGGGCCCGCGCGGGGCTGGTGTTGCTGGGGCTGACGCTGCTGGTGGCCCTGCTGCTGACGGAGCTGGCGGCAGAGATGACGCTGAGCGTCCCCCGGCTGGGCAACATCGGCTCGCTGCTGGGCCTGCCGGTGATGGCGACCGTGGCGCTGCGCTTCGAGCTCTTCGGCCGGGACGCGGGCGCGGCGCGCATGGCGCTGCACGCGGCGGTGGTGGCGGGCGTGGGCGTGCTGGCGTACCTCATCGTCTTCCGGTTCTTCGCCGGGCAGGCCGGCACGCTGGTGGTGTGCACCACCACGGTGACGTTCGCCCTGGTGGCCGCCACGCGCCGGGGCGTCACCGCCTTCGTCACCCGGAGCGAGCGCATGGAGCGGCTGGCCACGCTGGGCCGCTTCTCCGCGCAGATGGCGCACGACCTGAAGAACCCCATCGCCGCGATGAAGGGCGCCGCGCAGTACCTCAAGGAGGAGCACGCGCGCGGGCAGCCCTGGGATGGACACGGCGAGTTCCTGGACCTGCTGCTGGAGCAGGTGGAGCGGTTGGACCGGGTGGTGGACACGTACCAACGGCTGGCGCGCGTGGAGCCGCTGCCCCGCCCCGTGGACCTGGGCCGGCTGGTGGAGGGCGTGCTGTCGCTCCAGTCCTTCGCGAGCCCTGGGCAGGTGAACATCGTCCGCGAGCTGACGCCGGGCCTGCCGCCCTGCTCGGGGGACGAGGACCTGTTGGCCAACGCGCTGGAGAACCTGGTGCGCAACGCCTTCGAGGCGATGTCGAAGGGGGGCACCCTCACGGTGCGCACGCTGCGGGACGGCGCGGGCGTGGCGATGGAGGTGGAGGACACGGGCGAGGGCATGGACGCCCGCACCCGGGAGCGCGCCTTCGATGATTTCTACACGACGAAGGCCTCGGGCAGCGGGCTGGGGCTGGCGTTCGTCCGGCGGGTGGTGGAGGCGCACGGCGGCGAGGTGTCCCTGACAAGCCGCGAGGGCCACGGTACGGTGGTCCGCATGCGCCTGCCGGTGGGTATCCCACAGCTGTCGAATGGGGAAGGAGAGGCCGCGTGAGCGAGCCATTGAAGGGGAACGTACTGCTGGTGGACGACGACCCGGCGGTGGCGAAGGTGCTGGGCGCGCTGCTGACGCAGGCGGGGCTGACGACACACACGGCCCGGGACGGGCAGGAGGCGCTCGGGCTGCTGGGGCGCAAGCCCATCGACGTGGTGGTGAGCGACGTGCGCATGCCGGGCATGGACGGAATGCAGCTGCTGTCGGAGGTGGCGAAGGGCTGGCCGGACGTGCCCGTCATCCTGCTCACCGCGCATGGCACGGTGCCGCTGGCGGTGGAGGCGATGAAGGCGGGCGCGGCGGACTTCGTGCTCAAGCCGTTCGACAGGGAGGAGATTCTCTTCACCGTCCGCAAGGCACTGCTGCGTGCGAACGACGACACGGTGCGAGAGCCGCTCCGGGCACCCAGCCCCTTCATCGGCCGCAGCCGCGCCATGGCGGACGTGCAGTCGATGCTGGCGAAGGCGGCCACGGGCACGGCCACGGTGCTGCTGCGCGGCGAGTCCGGCACGGGCAAGGAGCTGGCGGCGAAGGCGGTGCACGACGGCAGCCCCCGGCGTGCGGGCCCCTTCGTGAAGCTGCACTGCGCGGCGCTCCCGGACACCCTGCTGGAGAGCGAGCTGTTCGGCTACGAGAAGGGCGCCTTCACTGGCGCGGCGACGCGCAAGCCCGGGCGCGTGGAGCTGGCGCACGGCGGAACGCTGTTCCTGGACGAGGTGGGCGACATTCCCCTCTCCATGCAGGTGAAGCTGCTGCGCGTGATTCAGGAGCGCGAGCTGGAGCGGCTGGGTGGCACGCAGCCGGTGAAGGTGGACGTCCGCTTCGTCGCGGCGACGCACCAGCCGCTGGAGCAGCTGGTGAAGGAGGGCCGCTTCCGCGAGGACCTCTTCTACCGACTCAACGTGGTGCCGGTGGAGCTGCCGCCGCTGCGCACGCGCCCCGAGGACATCGAGCCGCTGGCCCGACACTTCCTGGAGGCGCATGCGAAGGCCAACGGCCGGCCGCCCTTCACACTCACGGCGGATGGACTCGCGGTGCTCCAGGCCCAGCCGTGGCCGGGCAACGTGCGCCAGCTCCAGAACTTCCTGGAGCGGTTGGTGGTGCTGTCCGACGGGCAAGTGCTCTCGGCGGCGGAGGTGACGCACGAGCTGGCCCGCCAGCCGGGACTGTCACCCGCACCCACTGTCACCACCGCGCCAGCACCCGTGCAGGGCGCGCCGAGCGCACCGGCGGGCGGCGCGGACTCGGGCCTCACGCTGGAGTCCCAGCGCAAGGGCATGGAGCGACAGGCACTGGTGGATGCGCTGAAGCGCGCGGGTGACAACCGCACGCTGGCGGCGCGGCTGCTCGGCATCAGCCGGCGCACGCTCTACAACAAGCTGGAGGAGCACGGGCTGCTCTGAGACAGATCCCGGTCGTCCCATGGACTTCGCCGGGTTCGCGCCGGGTTCCCGCCAGGGCCGGAGCTTCACGGCGTGGCTCGGGATGCGCGGGCCGCGCTGTCAGTCCGTGGCCGTCAGCCCTGCCAGCGCCTCCATCTCGTCATGGAACGCGCGGATGAGCGCATGCGGGTCCGGCATCCGGCCCGCGTCCGCGGCCACGCCCACCGTCACCTGCCCGGCGTAGCTGAAGAGGCTCACCCCCAGGCCCAGGTGTCCGGCCTGGGGCACCCAGAACGTGAGCCCGCCCAGCTTCGTGCCCGCCACGGACACGGCCTCGCGAGGCCCGGGCACGTTGGTGGCCACCAGCGTGGCCTTCGAGCCGAACGCGTCCACCATCGTCCGCTCTATCGGCGCGGGCGCATACCCCAGCATCTCCAGCGCGCCGAAGGTCAGCACCGCCTCCGGCGAGCGCTTCACCTGCCCCATCCGCTTCGCCAGCTCGAGCAGGCGCCGCCGCGGATTGCTGATGTGCACCGGCAACCGCAGGAACACCACTCCGAAGCGGTTGCCCAGCTCGCGAGGCACCGGCTCGTCCAACGGACGCAGGTTCACCGGCACCAGCGCATGGAGGTCCTCCGGAGCCACGCCGCGCGACTCCAGGTACCGCCGCAGCGCCCCCGTCACCGCCGCCAGGAGCACGTCGTTCACCGTGCCCCCCAGCGTCCGGCCCACCGCCTTCACCTGCTCCAGCGGCACCGGGTCCGACCAGGCCGCGCGCTTCTCGTTCCCCAGCGGCCCGCGCAGCGGCGTGTGCGGGTCCTGCGGAATCACCAACAACTTCCCCATCGCCGCCAGGCCCCGAGCGCCCTGCCGCACCAGGTCTCCCGCGAGGATGGGCTCCTCCGCCAGCTCCGCGCCCTTGCGCAGCACCGTGCGCGCCGCCTTCGCCGCCACCCGCGCGCCCCGCACCCACCGCGAC
>JBKGHK010000658.1:0-5662 GCA_046520375.1 Pyxidicoccus sp. 3LFB2 | reverse complement strand
CCAGCCGGTGCGTGGCCGGCGGCGGGCTCGCTGGCGGCGGCCCGCGCCAGTCACTCGGCGACGCTGATGCCGGATGGCCAGGTGCTCGTCACGGGCGGCAAGGTCGCCAGCGGCTTCCTTGCCAGCGCCGAGCTCTTCGAGCCGTCCGTTGGCGCCTGGCACTCCACGGCCCCGCTGGCGACGAGCCGCGCCTGGCACACGGCCACCCTGCTCCCCAATGGCAAGGTGCTCGTGGCGGCGGGGCTCGGCCCCAGCGGCATCCTGCGCGGCTTCCAGGAGTATGACCCGTCCGTCGAAGCCTGGACGGCCACCGGCGCGCTGGTGCAGGCACGCCGCTACCACACGGCGACACTGCTGAATGACGGCAGGGTGCTCGTGGTGGGCGGACAGGGCGCCAGCGGAGCGCTCGCGAGCGCGGAGCTGTATGACCCGGCCACCGGCACCTGGGCCCCCACGGGTGCGCTCACCCAGGCCCGCTTCGCCCACACCGCGACGCTGCGTGACGGATGGCCGGGTGCTCGTGGCGGGAGGCTATGTCACGGCGGGCCTCGCCACGGCGCAGGTGTATGACCCGGCCACCGGCATCTGGACCGCCACGGGTTCGCTGGCCCAGGCCCGGTACTGGCACACCGCCACGCGGCTCGCCAACGGCAAGGTGCTCGTGGTGGGCGGTGCCACCGCCACCGGAGCGCTGGCCACGGCCCAGCTGTATGACCCGGCGACGGGCACCTGGACCAACACCGGCTCGATGGCGACAGTCCGCTACAGCCACACGGCGACGCTGCTGCCGGTGGGCATGATGTCCATCCAGGAGGAGGTCCTCGTGGTGGGAGGCCAGAGCTCCTCCGCCGCCACCTCGGCCCTGGCCACGGCCGAGAAGTACAACCCGGTGACGGGCACCTGGAGCGCAGTGAGCGCGCTGAACCTCGCCCAGGCCCGCGCCTGGCACAGCGCGACGCGACTGAGCGACGGCAAGGTGCTCGTCGCGGGCGGGATGGGGGCCAGCACGGCCGTGGCCACGGCCCAGCTGCTCAATCCGTTCTTCAAGAGCCCCAGCGTGGCCACCACGGGAGCGCTTGCACAGGCCCGCTCCCGCTTCACGGCAACGGCACTGCCCGGTGGCCGGGTGCTCGCGGTGGGCGGGATGGGCACCGCCGCCATGCTCACCAGCGCCGAGGTGTATGACCCCTCCGTTGGCACGTGGAGCGTGACGGGCTCGCTCATCCAGGCCCGCAGGGCGCACACGGCGACCCTGCTCCCCACTGGCAGGGTGCTCGTGGTGGGCGGTGAGAACAGCGCCACCCTGCCCTACCTCGCGAGCGCCGAGCTGTACTGACGCGGAAGCGCCGTCGCTTCGCCGGCCAAGCGGGAGCGACGGCAGCTCCACCACCGACCAAACCGTCACGCACTCCGCAAGGCGTCCAGCCTCGCCTGGACGCGCTTCAGGGCGGTGAGCTTCGACTGCTGCTGCCGCTCGGTTGTCTTCTGCTGGTAGAGGCGCACCGCCTCTTCGAGCAGGGCCACGCCCTCCGCTTTGTGCCCCAGCTCCAGCCGCAGCTCGCCCAGCAGCTCCACGCTGATGCCCAGGCCTCCGAGGAACCGCTCCGGATTCCTCTCCGCCAGCGCGCGAAGGAGGTCCACGTGCTCCTGATTCGTGACCAGGGCCTCTTCCTTCCGCCCCAGCTCCTTCAGTTGGTCGCTCAGGGTGCTCAGGGCATCCACCAGCTCCTGGCCACCATCCTCCGGGTCCTGCCTCGCCAGCTCGCGATAGAGGCCCACCGCCTCGCGCAGCAAGGCCAGCGACTCCTCGGCCCGTCCCAGCTTTCCCTGCGTCATGCCCAGGCTGAGCACTCCCTGCGCCAGGAACGAGAGGAACTTCTCCGGGGCCTTCTCCTTCAGCCCTCGCAGGAGGCGCACCGACTCCGTCTCCAGGACCAGGGCTTCCTCCTCCCGGCCCTCGGAGCACAGCAGCGTTGACTGGTAGTTCAGGAGCAGCGCGAGCCGCGCGGCGCCCTTCCCGGGGTGCTCCTGCTCCAGCGCCCGGCAGAGGGTTACCGCCTGTTCCGACCACTCCAGGGACTCGCCGCGGCGATCCAGGGAGAGCAGCGCCTTGTTCACCTCCATGAGGCTGTCGATGAGGTCATGGAGCGCATCCGCCGAGCGCGACTCCGCCAGCGTCCGGCATTGGTCCACCTTCGCCAGCGCGGTGGCGAGGGCCTCGTCCTTCTGCTGCATCGTGGCGTTTCGCAGGCTCATGGGGTTCCTTCCGAGCCAGCCTTCATCCACCGGCTCTTCCTGGGACCCGCATTAGAACCCATGGACAGCCATCCAGGCGAGGCGCCGTGCTCGAAGGGCGCTGCGTCAGAGGGCCTGCGCGTGGACCAACTGCCCGCAGAGGTCCTCCTCATCCAGCTTGTCCTTGGACGCGGGTACCGTTTCGTTGAAGCAGCGCTGGATGTCCTTGTTCCGGGTCTCTCGCATGAGGGGAAGGCGGAACCACGCGTCTCCGAGTTGGAGGGAGACGAAGCGGTACAGGTCCACGAGGCCGAAGTTCTGGAGATGGATGGCGTCGCCCGCCTTCACCCGGTCGCAGAGTTCAGGCGAGCCGTAGAGGGAAACAGGGTTGGCGCTGCCCCAGAACCGGTGCTGGACGTGCACCCGAACGCGGCACACCTTCGCCTTGCGGTGGACGAGCCTGGGCCAATTCCGCGGCCGCACTGGCTGCCATTGCGGCTCGAATACCGACGCCGTTCCATCCGACATGCCCTTGAAGTGGTCCAGGATGCTCGGGCGGGCCGGTGGGTTCGCCGGCGTCGGCGCCGGCTGTTGGAGTTGCTCGAACGGGTCCTCCAGCGAATACCCCACCACCCGCTCCGCCGAGACAACCCGGGCGGGAACGACGCTCACGTAGAAGGTGCCCGCCCACGCCCCGCCAGGGGCCAGCAGGAGCACCAGCCCCAGCCAGCTGCCAGGGCTCTTCGTCATCACGTGCTCGGGTCGTCGCATGTCAGTCCTCCGCCCGCGTCTAGAGATGGGCAGCGCTCGTGGTATCGCCCTGCGACTGCGACGCATCCGGCATCAGCAGGCGGGCAAGGTCCATCAGTCGCTGCACCTGCGCGTCGGTCATCCCCAGGTGCTGCGCCGCTGCCGACAGGTCCTCCGGCGGGAAGGCACGCATGGCCCGCGGGGTGAACCAGTTGAAGAGGTTGACGATGCCCCGCACCATGACGGACCGGGTGAGGACCGCGGAGGGTGGGATGGCATAGCCCTTGGGAAGCCGGTTGAGAGACTGCTGGCGCTGGATGGCGTTGGGCCCGGGCCCTTCCGCGATGATGAACTGCCCGGCCAGGCCGTCATGGTGGGCGCCGACGAGCGCGCAGTAGCGCACCCACTCGTCCTGCGCGGGCGGCTGCGAGTTGTGCACGACCACCAGCACCCTTCCCACCAATGCCACCCCCAGCGTCCGGCCCCTGAAGGCGCCCTGCACGTCGGGGGCACCGAGCCTCGCCTGCGCCGACGAGGAGTCACCAGGCCCGGAAGAGGACGTCATGCGCGGAATGATCCCCCACAAGCCGAGGGCACCGCAACCCTCCACGCCGCTGTCGCCCGGCATCGACAACCTCACCGCCCATTGTCAGGACGGCGACGTCAGGACCGCGAATACGGACTCCATCCCCAGCGGGTATCTGTTCGCCATCCCCTCACAGCGCTCGAAACCGGGCCGCGTCCGTTGGGAGCGCGTCATTGCGCCGCGCGCTCCAGCCTTCGCCGCGAGCGGGTGCATTACAACACCGGCTCCTCGCACCTGATTCACGCATGGCGAGGAAGGAGCGTCGGGCATGCTCGCGAACTCGAAGGCATTCAGCGGTTTCTCGGTCAACGATGTACCGGCCGCGAGGAGGTTCTACGAAGAGACGCTGGGCCTGAAGGTGTCGGTGGACAACGGCATGCTGACGCTGCACCTCGCCGGCGGCAGGGACGTCCTCGCCTATCCCAAGGACGACCATGTCCCGGCGACGTTCACCATCCTCAACTTCCCGGTGCCGAACGTGGAGAAGGCCGTGGACCAGTTGGCCGCGCGGGGCGTGCGCTTCGAGCGCTATCCGAACTTCGAAGCGGACACCGACGCGAAGGGCATCTTCCGGGGCGGAGGCCCGCTGATTGCCTGGTTCAAGGACCCCGCCGGCAACGTGCTCTCCGTCATCCAGGAGGAATAGACGCCGCGCCGTCGCCCGTGCGGGCGGAGGGAGCCCACTGATATGACGCGGCCCCCATGCCCGATTCGTCTCCTGGAGCAGGCGCTGCTGGGGCCTGGATGCGGCTCTCTCCGCAGAGCCTGATGGCTGCCGCCACCCTCCTCGTGGTGCTCTGCGTCGGAGGGGCGGTGCACTTCGCCCTGCGCGCCCCGGTGCTCGGCCTGCGGCTCGCCGCCGACCCGGTGGAGGGGCTGCGGGTGCTCGAGGTGGCGCCGGACTCGCCCAACCAGGGCCAGGTGGCCCCCGGGGACGTGCTTCGCGCGGCCCTCACGCCCACGGGCACCATGGCCCTCGACGCCGACTTGCTGGTGGAGGAGCCCGACCAGCTGGGGACGTGGGCGCGCTACGACGGCTTCATGGCGCGCCAGTCGGCCCTGGCCGGTCTCCTGGCGAAGGGGCCGCTGGAGGTGGAGCTGGCCGGAGGCGGGCGCAGGACGCTCACCCACCGCCCCCGGCACTTCGCGGACCTGCCCTTCCTGTTCTGGTGGCAGGTGGCCGTGGGCGCCATGGGCTTCCTGCTGGCCGCGGGCGTGCTGGCCTTCCGCATCACCGACTGGCCCGCCCGCCACTTCACCCTGTCCGGCCTGGGCTTCCTGCTCTTCTCCAGCGCCGCCGCCATCTACAGCACGCGTGAGCTCGTCCTCGATGGCGCGCTCGTCCTGCGCTGCTCCTCGGTGAACCAGTGCGGCGCCCTGCTCTTCACCGGGGCGCTCGCCGCGCTGCTGGGGTGCTACCCGCGCCGCCTGGGCCGGCTGCCCGTGCTGCCCCTGGCGCTCTACGCACTCACGGCGCTGGCCTGCCTCGCCTACTTCTTCCAGTGGGCGCCGGACCTGAGCGGCCTGCCCGCCGTCGTGCTCGGCCTCTTCTCCACCACCTTCGCATTGGCCCTGGTGCAGTGGTGGGGCACGCGGGGACGGCCCGCGGAGCGCGCGGCGCTCAAGTGGTTCCTGCTCTCCATCTATCTGGGCACCTGCCTCTTCGCGGGCTTTGTCCTCATCCCCAGCGCGCTGGGAGTGCCGCTACCCGCGGGCCAGGGGCTGATGTTCGCCGTCTTCCTCTTCATGTTCGCCGGCATCGCCCTGGGCATCACCCGCTACCGCCTCTTCGAGTTGGACCGGTGGTGGTTCCAGGCATGGAGCTGGTTCCTCGGCGGGCTCGCGGTCATCGTGTTCGACTTCGCGCTGGCCGCGTGGCTGCGGCTGTCTCAGGCGGGCGCGCTCGGGCTGTCCCTCGCGCTGGTGGGCTGGGTCTACTTCCCGCTGCGCCAGGGGGTGTGGTCCTGGTGGCAGCGCAAGGCCATCAACGACCGGGAGAACCGCTTCGGGCAGTGGATGCTCGCGCTCTTCTCCACCACCCGGGAGGACACGCTGCGGGCGCAGTGGCACGCGGTGCTGCGGGGCGAGTTC
>JBKGHK010000657.1:0-5663 GCA_046520375.1 Pyxidicoccus sp. 3LFB2 | reverse complement strand
GGCCAGGAAGTGGCCCGGGCCCACCCCGACCACACCCCGCTGGCCGACGCGCTGACCGCGCTGTGCAAGGCCCTTCCGAGCGCCCGCTGCCTCCCGGCGCCGGCCCCCGCCGCCACCCCGACGCCCCCCTGAAAAGGGCCTCGGATCTGTCACGTTTTTGCTAAATCTCGGGAATCGCTAAGGATTCCCGGCATCCTCCCGATGACGGATGGAGCCCAGGCGGTAATCCATCTACTGTGCTTTCAACCCTGAGCAGTCAGGGTTCGCTTTCCCGCCTGAACCCCCCTGGAGACGCTCATGAAGACCCTTCCCAAGAAGAACCTCCGCAAGGCCCGTGGTCAGGGCATGACCGAGTACATCATCATCGTCGCGCTGATCGCGATCGCCGCCATCGGCGTCATCACGCTGTTCGGCGACAACATCCGCAAGCTGTTCGGCGCCTCCGCCGCGGCCCTGGCCGGTAACGACAACGTGCTGAACGACGGCGTGAAGTCGAACGACGCGCTGAACAAGAAGACGATGAAGACGTTCGGCCAGAACAACACGTACTGAGCCTTACCCGTCTTTTCCTTCCGAAGGCGTTACTCCCTGGCACCTGCCATGGGGTGACGCCTTCAGTCGTTTCAGGGCTTCACCGCGACGTCAGGGCCGCGTCGTCGCCTCGGGCCGCTCGCGCACCCACAGGACGTAGTCGCCATCCCGGGCCTGCTCGCGCCAGCCGCCGCGCGCGCTCAGGCTGTCGAGCAGGATGTTGCCCGGGTTCTCCCGCTTCCAGAGGAGGTAGTCCGGGTCATACTTCGCCAGGGCCTCCTCCCAGCCCGGCTCACCCCAGACGAGCTTGTTGTAGTCCTGGTGGATGGCGAGGGGGAACGGGTCATTGCGGCTGTCGATGAAGACCTTGTAGTCCGGCCCGGCGAAGAACGAGATGGGCCCGCCGATGACGAAGGGGTTGAGCACGCGGCCCGGCGGCAGGCGGCGCAGCGCATCCAGGGCTTCGAGCGGAATCCACGCGCGCAGCACGCCCTGTTCCATCGGCGTCGGCTGCCGGCCATGGACGAAGGCGAGCGCGACGAGCACCAGCGCGGGCCAGACGAAGCCCTGGCCCCGGGCGCTCCAGGCCGCCAGGGCGTCATCGAGCCGCTTCCACGTCCGCTTCCAGGCGTCCAGGGCGCCCGCACCCGTGGGGGCCTGCGCCGCATGCTCCAGCAGGGCGAGCGCCAGCAGCACGGCGGCGAACGGCGCATGGCGCTGCACCTTGAAGGCGGCGAGGCCGAGCACCGCCGCGGGCAGGAGGATGGCCACCCGGCGCGAGGGCGCCCTCCCCAGGCGAACAGCGTCGCGCCCGCCAGCGCGAGGTACGCCCAGCTCCAGCGCTCGTCCAGGTTCAGCGGCCGCCACTCGTTGATGCCCTGCGTGGACTCCAGCACCGAGTGGTGCAGCGGATAGAGGTAGATGGCGACGCCGTCCGGGCCCAGACCCGCCGCGAGGAAGGCCGCCACACAGAAGGCCAGGGCCTGTAGCGCGCGACGCCGGGACTCGGGCCCCGGGGTGTCCAGCGCGGCGCCCGCTGCGGTGGCCCCGAGCAGGGCGGGGCCCAGCGGCCAGCTCCCATGGAGGTTGGCCCAGGCCGCGCCCAGGAAGGGGAAGACCCAGAGGACGCGGTGCTGGCCCGCGCGCCAGGCCTGGACGCACAACACCGAGACGGTGAAGAGCAGGTGGCCCACGTGGAAGGGCCGCTCCTGGTTCCAGGTGGGCAGGTGCACCCAGAGGATGAGGCCCAGCGCGGCCAGGGCCAGGAGCCCGCGGTGTCCGGAAGCCGCCCGGCCCAGGGCGCGCCACAGCAGCAGGACATTGGCGGACACGAGCGCGGCGACGAGCAACGCGGGACCGCCCGCGCCCAGCCAGCGCACCAGCAGCATGCACAGCACGCCGAAGCCCCACTCGTGGGGCACCCAGCCCGCCGTCCCGGTGACGCTGAAGGGGTCCACCCGGGTGAAGCCATGCTCCAGGAGGAAGCGGCCCCCGGCGAGGTGGAAGAAGAGGTCGAAGTGCTTGAGCGGCGACATCCCCAGCCGCACGGCGAGCACCAGCGCGAGGAGGGCCGCCGGCCCGGGGAGGAGGAAGGACCGCGCCCGCATGGCGCCCACGGGCTAGCGGAACCCCAGCCGGCGCAGCATCACCGCCCGGATGGAGGGAATCCGGAACCGGTAGATGAGCGCGTCCGCGAAGTAGTGCGCCAGCACCACCGCGAAGCTCAGCGACGTCAGCGCCCGCAGCACCGGGTGGGTGCTCAGCAGCGTCGCATTGCTCGCGAGCACGCCGAAGGTGGCGCCCTCCTGCATCAGCCCGTGCAACGCCCCCAGGGCCAGCAGGGGGAGCATGGCGGCAATCATCGCCGGGACGATGAAGCGGCGGGGCAGGCGGGACGTGTCCCCCGGGCGCGGCTCCAGCATCCGCGCGGTGAGCACGTAGTACTCCAGGCCGTGCATGCCGGGCAGCATGACGTAGCCCCAGGACGGGGCCACCAGGGCCAGCCCGGTGGCCGTCGCCATGGCCAGCAGGTAGAGCACCTTCGGCCCGCTGCGAGGCCCGGTGCCGAGCACGGAGCGGAAGAGCACCACGAAGTAGCCCATCCACACCGCCAGCAGGACGGCGAGCGTCTCGCGCGGCAGCACCGTGCCCTGGCCCACGTCGAGGTAGGCAGAGGACGCGGGGCCGGAGGACTCGGAGACGAAGAGGATGCGCACCAGCAGCAGCGTGAGCATCACCGGCACGTACATCCGCTGCAGCTGGCGCTCGCGCGAGGAGGCCGACGGCAGGCCGGCGTCACTCTCGCGCAGCCCGTGCAGCGACCAGATGCCGCGGTGCTGGGACAGCGTGTGGTGCAGGCCGAAGACGTTGAAGATGACGGCCACCGCGTACATGTGCGCGGTGCGGTCCGCGTAGAAGCTGAAGAAGAGGGCCGTGCCCACCGCGAGCATGCCCAGCGCCCCCGCGAGGACGAGGCGGGGCTGGCCCGGCGCCGCCGTCAGCACGTCGCGGTGCACGGCGAAGAGCAGGAAGGTGAGGACCACGTGGGTGGCATTGCCCAAGAGGTTCTGCGCCGTCCAGCCCGCCAGCCGGTGGGCCGCGTCGGCCGCGGGGGCGGACAGCGCGCCGGACGCGGCCACGCCCAGGGCCAGCAGCAGGGGGATGGCGAAGATGAGGACATCCGCCCGCGCCGAGAAGAGCCAAAGGCCCCGGAAGGTCAGGGTGCCTGGCAGGCCCGGGGTGGGCGCGTGCGTCTGGGGAGGGGCGGCGGGAAGAGCCGGCGTCATCGGGGCGGAAGCCTAACACGCCCGGAGTCAATCGCGCCCCTCCACCCCTTGCCGGGGCCCCCAGCAAATCCAGACGGTTGGGGTGCTCTCCTGGCAGGCTTGCGTGGAGGCCCATGGCCCTGCCGGGGCGGAGCGCTCCCACGGGGGCGCCGCCTCGGGCCGTGGCCCTCCTTCTGGCCCGGCCCTCCGCCCGGGGCTCGTGCTAAGACATGCCCGTTCATGGAAGGCCGCCTGCTGCTGAAGAACTGCGCCGTGTTCCGCGCGGATGGACGGGTCCGCAACGGCATGGCCGTGGTGGTGGAGGGCAACACCATCCGCCGCGTCGCGCCGGATGCCCAGGTGCCCGTGCTGCCCGGGGACTGGGAAGTCGCGTGCCGGGGACGGCTCGTCGCGCCGGGGCTGGTGGACTGTCACTCGCACCTCGTCAACGGCCAGCTCCTCCCGCCCTCCGGACACTTCCTGCTGCTGTCGCCGGGAGACCGGCTGGAGCGGATGCTGCGCGTGGCGCGGCTGCTCACCAACGAGGACGTGGAGGCGCTCACCCGCTTCGCCGCGGCCCGCGCGCTGCGTGACGGCGTCACCCTCGTGGTGGAGCACCTGTCCTGTCAGGACGTCGCCGGAGGGCTCGCCGCCCAGGCCCGCGCGGCGGAAGGGCTGGGCCTGCGGCTGGTGACGAGCCACGCCACCCACAGCCTCGAAGGGGCCGCGCAGGCGGAGACGTGGCTGGAGGCCAACGCGGAGTTCGCTCGTGAGCGGCGGGAGCACCCGCTGGTGCGTGGGGCCATCGGCTTCCATGCGTCCTTCACCTGCGACCATGCGCTGCTCACCCGCGTGGCCCGGCTGAGCCGGCAGCTGGACGTGCCCACCGTCTTCCACCTCGCGGAGAGCGAGGACGACCTCACCACCACCTACTCGCGGCACAGCCAACGCGTGGTGCCCCGGCTGGATGCGCTGGGGTTGCTCAACTCCCGCGCCATCGCCGCCTATGCGCGCACGCTGGACAGCGCGGAGGCGGGGCGCCTGCAGGAGAGCGGCACCTTCGTGGCGCTCGCGCCCCGGGGGCTGCGCACCCTGGAGCGGGGCGCGGACCCCATGGAGGCGGTGCTGGCGCGCATCCACCTGGTGGGGCTGGGCACCGGTGGCCACGGCACGCTCCAGGACGAGCTGCTGGCCGCGCTGGTGGGCGCGCTGCGCATCTCCCGCGCCGGGCGCCTGCCGGATGTGGATGGCACGCTGGCCCACCTGCTCATCAACGGCCCCGCGGAGCTGTGCACGCGGCTGTTCGATGTGCCCTCGGGCAACGTGGAGGAGGGGAGCCTCGCGGACCTCGTCGTCTACGACGCCGTGCCCCCGGCGGACCCGGAGACGGGCTACTCGCCGCACCTCATCGGGCAGATGACCCGCTCGCCCGTGGCGTGGACGGTGGTGGGCGGCCGCGTCTGCGTACGCGAGGGCCAGCTGCTCGGCTCCGACTACGTGGACCTGGCCCGCGCCGCGACGGACGCGCTCCACCGCGTGTGGACGCGCGCGCGGCTGGGCAGCTGAGGACGCCAATGAGTGCCGAGTCTTCCTCGCTGGTGGACACCCTGCGCGCCGCGCGTGAGCGACGGGGGACGCTGCTGTCGGACGCGCGCACCACCGCCTTTCGCGTGCTGAATGGCGAGGCGGACGGCGTCCCCGACGTGACGGCGGATGTCTTTGGCGGGCTGTGTGTCATCAGCCTCTACCGGGACTTCTTCCCCCTGGAGGAGGAGGCGCTCCTGGACGCCGCGGTGGCCGCGTGGGCGCCGCGCAGTGTCTACCTGAAGCGCCGTCCCCGCGAGGCCCGCGTGCTGGCCAACGTGGCGAAGGAGGAGCTCGCGCCGGAAGTGCCTGCCCGGGGCGAGCCGGTGGAGTCGCTCACCGCGCTGGAGAATGGCCTGTCCTTCCTCATCCGCCCCGCGCAGGGGCTGTCGGTGGGGCTGTACCTGGACATGCGCGACACGCGCGCGTGGCTCCAGGCGCAGGCGCGGGGCCTCACCGTGCTCAACCTCTTCGCCTATACCTGCGCCTTCGGCGTGGTGGCCGCCGCGAGCGGCGCGAAGCGGGCGCTCAACATCGACGCCAGCCGCCGGGTGCTGGAGTGGGGCGAGGAGAACGCGCGCCTCAACGGCCAGCCGGTGGACCGCTACGACTATGTGGCTGGCGACGTGTTCGACTGGCTCAAGCGGCTGGCGAAGAAGGGCGAGACGTTCGACGTCGTCATCTCGGATCCTCCGTCCTTCTCCACCACCCGCACCGCCCGCTTCTCCGCCGCGCGCGACTACGCCCGGCTGGCCGAAGCCGCCGCGCGCGTGGTGGCGCCCG
>JBKGHK010000656.1:0-5671 GCA_046520375.1 Pyxidicoccus sp. 3LFB2 | reverse complement strand
GCAGCCGCCCGTGGTGGTGGAGCGGCGGGCCGCGCTGGACGAGGATGGGACGCCCCGCCGCGAGGCGCCGTCGGACGTGGACCCGAACACCCGGCGCTGAAGCACCCGCTCAGCTCGCGTCCTCTGACGAGTCCGTCGGCGAGGCGGCCACGTCCCGGTCCGCCACCAGCCCGCGCCGCTTCCGGTACCGGCGGATGGCCCGCTCCACGGGCCTGAGGCCCACGAGGCACACCAGGGCAATGGCCACCGTGGTGCCGGCCGCGAGGTAGAAGCCCAGCCCGGCGGCGAGCCCCACCGAGGCGGTGAGCCACAGGTTGGCCGCCGTCGTCAGGCCCTTCACCTGGCCGCCATGGCGCAGGATGACGCCCGCGCCCAGGAAGCCGATGCCCACCACCACCTGGCTGGCGATGCGGCTGATGTCGCCCCGCGTCCCGTCCGGGGCGCGCTGTCGGCCAGCGGCACCTCGATGAAGATGCTGGCCAGCGTGAAGCAGCACGCGCCCAGGCACACCAGGATGTGGGTGCGAAGCCCGGCATCCTGGCCCCGCACCTCGCGCTCCAGCCCCAGCACACCGCCAAGCAGCGCGGCCAGGGCCAGTCTCAAGGCAAGGGTCTTCTCGTCCACGGGGGACGAGCCTACTCACCCAGCTCTATCTTCTCGTCCTTGTCCGCGTCGTTCAGTTCGGGAGTGGGCAGCGTGTCCAGCGTCGCCGCCAGCAGCTTGGCGGAGGGCACCACGTAGGGGGCCACCTCCTCGCCCAGCTCCTGGACGTACTGGGCCACGCGCTGCGCGTAGTCCTCGTCCTTGGAGTCCCAGCTCCCGCCCGCCTCGGCGGCCCAGACTTCCTCGCCGTCGCGGCACCGCGTCAGCCGCGCCTTGACGGAGGCCTCCGCGCCACCCTCCTTGTTCTTGAGGGTGATGCTCGGGTCCAGCCAGAGCACGCCCTCGATGCCCTCCACGCACAGGCCCTTGAAGGACACGTCCCCCGGCCGGTCTGCCAGCGCCAGGTTGGCCTTCACGATGAAGTCCCGGTTCTGGTTCACCCACTGGCGCGCGAGCAGGCTCCACAGCTCGCCCACCTTGGGCTTGCCGCCGGGCAAGGGCTGCGTCACCACCACCAGCCGCTTCACCTGCTGCTTGTCCACCTGCGCGTAGTCGTCCCGCAGCCGGTGGCTCTTCACCGTGGAGCACGCGGACAGCAGGCCCAGCCCGAGCACGGGCAACAGTCGCTTCGTCGTCATCTCCCTCTCCCGGCCCCCTTCGTGGGAAGGGGGCCTCCTTCAGCAGTTGCACTCGACGCCCCGGGCCTTCAGCCGCCCCGTGGCGCGCTCTCAGGCCGCCTTCGGCTTGCTGCTCTCGTCGCTGCCGGCCGCGCCGCCGGCCGTGCCGTCGCCGTGCCCGCCCTCGCGCTGCCGCTTGTCATGCATCAGCTGCATCACCGCGGCCAGCACCGTGAAGGACACCACCAGCGTGGTGATGAGGCCGATGCACGCCACCAGGCCCATGGAGCGCAGGCCGTTGTGGGCGGCGGCCAGCAGCGCCGCGAAGCCCGCCACCGCCGTCAGGGTGGAGGACGCCACCGCCGCGCCCACGCTGCGCAGCGCGACCAGGGGCGAGGTGCCCTCCAGGAAGCGGTGCAGCAGGTACAGGCCGTGGCTCACCCCGAAGCCCAGCAGGATGGGCAGGATGATGATGTTCATGAAGTTCAGCCGCAGGTCCGTCAGCGACATGATGCCCAGCATCATCGCCACGCCCACGCCCAGCGGAATCACGGACGCCAGCGCCAGCTTCGCGTTGCGGAAGTCCAGGAAGTGCATGGCCAGAATCCACAGCGCGGTGAGCACCACGGTGAGCTTGCCGTCCCACAGCACGATGCTCGCCAGCTTCGCGTACAGCTGCGTAGCGCCCGCGGCGCGGAACTCCTTCTCCGCGATGGGGCCCGGCGCGTCCCAGGCGTTCTTGTCGAACGCGCCCGGCGAGTACTTCGCCCGGATGGTGCGCGTCTCGTCCGCGAACTGCATCATCTTCTTGCCGTCCAGCAGGTCCACGCTCGCGTAGATGTACGTGAGGTAGCCCTGGTTCTCCGGCTGCGCGGTGGGCAGGTTCTTGAACTGGGCGCTGTAGTTGGGCGGCACGCCGTGCACGTCGAAGGGCTTGGCATCCAGCACCTTCTTGAAGAACTCGGCCTTGTCCTGCATCTCCGGCGGCAGCGCGGCGGTGGAGAAGCCCTCCGCCTCCAGCTGCGCCAGCTCCGCCTTCCACTCCTGCAGCACCTTCTCGTTGGCCTTCGCCGTCTCGGCGGGGGGCACGAAGGTGAAGATGCTCACCACCTGGTCGATGGACGGGTACTTCTGCGGGTTCTGCGTCAGCTCCCGGTAGACACCCTCGGCCTCGTCCAGGTCCTTGGTGTAGATGGCCATCGGGTCGCTGGAGATGTTGAAGCGCTCGTTGATTTCGTCCTGCAGCACCACCGAGGACATGCCGTCGGGGATGAGCGCGCGGGTGTTGTAGTTGAAGCCCACGCCGTACTTCAGCCGCTCGAAGAAGCCGAGCTTCTCGCCCTTGGGCAGCTCCGCGTCCAGCCCCGCCCACGGCACCGCGGCGGCGCAGATGAGCGCCACCACGCCGGTGCTGACCGCCAGCACCAGGCCCGGCTTGGGGATGCGCAGCTCCTTGCCGGTGGCGGCGGAGGTGTTGTTCGGCGGCTTCATCACGCCGATGAGCTTCTGCGGCAGCGCCGGGTTGAAGCGGCCCGCCAGCGCCAGCAGCGCCGCGCTCCACAGGAACAGGGTGAGTCCGAGGATGAGCGTGCCGCAGCCGGCCAGGAAGCCGAACTGGCTGAAGCCGCGGAACTCGCTGACCATCAGCACGAAGAACGAGCCGCCCGTCACGATGGCGGCCACGGCCGCCGGGCGGCCCGCGTTGACGAAGGCGTCGCGGATGGCCACGTCGTACGGCTTGCCCGCGCCCAGCTCCAGCCGGGTGCGGAAGATGAAGTGGATGCCGTAGTCGATGCCGAACCCCATCAGGATGCCGCCCAGGATGGAGGTAATCATGTTCAGCTCACCAATCGTCGCGTAGGTGAAGCCGAGCGTATAAATCGTCCCAATCACCGTGCCGCTGACCACGATGAAGGTGGGCGCCAGCTTGCGGAAGAAGACGATGGTGATGAGGAAGATGGCGACCAGCGCGATGATGGTGACGGGGTGCAGCGACTCCTCAATCGCGAACGAGTCGTCCACCGTCGTCTTGTACGAGCCGGTGAAGCCGTAGGCGATGGTGGTGGCGCCCTTGCCGTCCTTGGAGCCGTCGCGCGTGAAGGACTGCTTGTCGTAGTCCTCGACGAGCTTCACCTTGCCGGGCTGCGCGGAGTACGCGTCCAGCTCGCCCTTGAGCTTGTCGAGATACACCTTCGTCTTGCCGATTTCCGTGGTGTCCCACATCGGCTTGATGAGCATCAGCACCATCTTCTTGTCGGTGGAGATGTTGTAGTCGTCGCGGATGCTCTTCTTTCCGACGGAGGAGTACTTGTCGACCAGGTCCTGCATGTCCAACTCGACGGGCTTGGTGCCGCCCAGGTCGATGAAGAACGGGTTGCTGCGCTTGAGCTTGTCGCGCAGGAAGGCCATGACGCGGCGCTTGCCCTCGACCAGGTCCTCGGTCTTCACGAAGAGGACCATGTTCTGCTGGATGAACTCGACGGGCAGCTTGTAGGAGACGTTGCGCACGTTCTCCTTGTCCGCCTCGAGCATCTTCGCGATGTCGTCCGCGGTGCTCTTCATCGCGGCTTCATCGGACGAGCGCAGGGCGAGCATGAGGAAGCCGCTGCCGCCCACCATGTCGATGACCTGCTTGACGTCCTTCACCTCCGGCAGGTCCTGGGAGATGAGGTCGAGCTGGTTGGAGTTGATGCGCAGCTTCGACGTTCCCCAGGCGGACACGCCCAACAGGGCGAGCAGCACCAGGAGGATGGCCCCGGGCCGGCGAACCAGCAGGCCGGCGAAGGCGTAGGCGAAGCGAGAGTGGGAGTTCGGGTTTCGGGCGCCGCTCATTCGGCGGCGACCCTACCGGCAAACGTCCCTGCCAGGAAGCACGGCCCGGCCGCCCGGCCGGTCCCCGGCCACGGGCCCGGCCTGGCATGTCATGCCTGTGTCACGAAAAACGGGAGAGGCAGGTGTGGGTGACGCGGCCCGTCTCAGGGGGCGGGCGGCGCGGACACCCGGAGCACGTCGCTGGCGGCGTCCCGGGGCGGCAGGACGAACGAGCGGGGGGCCTTCACCAGGTGCGAGAGCACCGCGCGCAGGAAGGGCAGCGCCTCGCGGGTGGGCACATCGCGCGCGCGCATGGCCACGCCCAGGGCCAGCGAGAAGGAGACGGTGAAGTTGAGGGTGCCGGCGAGGGCCACGCCCGCCAGCGCGGCGAGGAAGTCCGGCTGGAGCACCGCATGGGGGCCCAGCGCCGCTCCCGAGAAGGCCAGGTTGCCGAGCGCGAAGGTGACATGTCGCACGTCCAGCGCCATCCCGAAGAAGCGGCCCACCACCGGCGTCAGGGCGAGGAGGAAGCCCAGCGTCACGCAGCCGCCCAGGCCCGAGGCGCTGTGCTGGAACCCGGAGGCGAGCCGGCTCGCGCCCGCGTCCCCCAGCAGCCGGCGCAGCACCCGGTGGTGCGCGAGGGCCTCCGGCAGCCGCCGGTACACCACGAAGTTCTCCAGCCAGCCGCCCGCCACGCTGCTCAGCCACAGCAGCACGCCGGTCAGGGCCGCGAAGGGCAGGGTGCCGCTCTTCCACGGGTGCAGCCCGGCCACCGTGGCCTGGGCCTTCGCCGGGGTGAGGAAGGAGTGGCCCGTCGCCCAATGCCAGCCCAGCGCCAGCACCAGCGCCACGGGGGCCACGACGCCCAGGTTGCCCACGAAGGCCGCCAGCTGCGAGCGGGTGATGCGGGGGATGAGCTCCACCAGGCTGGCCAGCCGCTCGCCCCGGGCGCCCTCGCCCACCGCGCCCGCCAGCGTGGCCGCCGTCACGGACGGCTGCTTGGTGGCCAGCGTGAAGCCCAGCAGCTGGATGAGGACGAAGGCCAGCGCGTAGTTGAGCCCGGTGCCCAGCGTCAGGAAGAAGGGGGCCAGCATCAGGCCCGAGATGGCGAACTTCAGCCCCACCGCCGCGGCCGTCACCAGCCCGCCGCCCGCCGCCGAGTGCACCATGGCGTGGAACTCGGCGCGGGTGCTGGTGATGTAGTGCTCGCCCGAGTGGCCAGCGCGCTCGATGATTTTGCGCGCCAGCATCCGCACGTTGCGCTTGGCCAGCTCGCGCACGGAGCGGTCCGCGTGCGCGCGCCGCAGCAGGTCCACCAGCAGCGCCATGGCCTCGCGCCAGCGGGGCTCTCCCCGGGGCGCGCCCAGCACGCGGGCAATGGCCTCCATGCGCTCCAGGCTCCGGCGGATGCGCTCCAGCCGGTACACCAGGTCCACGCTGACGCCCGCGTCCTCCAGGTGGCGCGACACGCTGGCCACCACCTGCCGGCAGTCCGCCACGCAGGTGGACAAGTCCCTCAGCGTGTCCGCCGCCGCGTCGCGCGCGAGCACCGCGTCGCAGACGAGCCGCAGGTGCAGGAAGGGCGAGCCGCGGAAGGCCGTCTCCGGGCTGCGGTCCCTCACGTCCTCGGCCGTGCCCAG